>NZ_PDWP01000060.1 GCF_010093235.1 Pseudoxanthomonas suwonensis
TGCCGGTGCGCGTGGCAGCCGAATGAGGCTCAGCGGGCGAGCTGGCTGATGGAAAAGATGACGAGGAGGAAGGAGCTGGCCACCAGCATGTACGGCGTCACCGGCGCGCCTAGGCAGATCCAGGCGAACATCGCGCCCACTCGCCGCCCCAGACATGTCACGGTGGCAGTGCGCGAGGCGCTGCGGATGGGGAGAAGGGCGGAGAGGAAGAGGTAGGGAAGGAGGAAGGGGAGGGGGGAAAAGGGAGACGAAAAAAACAGGAGGGAGAGGAGGAGGGAGTAAGGGGAGGAGTAGGGGGGGGGGGGAAGAGGAAAAAAACAGCGTGAAGAGGATGGGGGGAGGGAGGAAGGGGGAGAGAGGGGAGGAAGAAACGCACCTCACCTACCGGGACCCTGGTGGAACCGAGGACGGGGAAGGACGCGACAAAGGATGCCCCGGCCGGCGGTTCACGCCAGGAGAAGGGAGGGAGGGAGGAGAGGAGGGGGAGGAGAAAGGAGAGGGAGAGGAAGGGGAGGGAGGAGAAGGAAGAAGGGGGGAGGAGGGAAAGAAAGAGGAAAAAGAGAGGGGGGGAGAGGCAGAGAGAGGAGGAAAAAAAACAGAAGGGGGAGAGGAAGAAGAGAAGAGAGAAAGGGAAGAGAGAAGAGGGAGAAAGGAAGAGAGGAGGAGGGGGAAAGAGGAGAGAGAAAGAAGAAAAAAAGAAGGAGAGGAAGGGGAAAAGGGGGAAGGGAGAAGGAAGAGGGAAGGAGAGAGAAAAGAAGAGGGTGAAGAGATGAGAGGGAAGAGGGAAGGAGAGCAGAAGGAAAAAGGGGAGGATGGGGAAGGAGGGGGGGCGGAGAAAAAGATAAGAGAACAGGAGAATACGGAGAAAATAGTAAGCCGGCTACAGCATGAAACAAAAAAAAAAAATACACACAGGTAGCGACAGCGTATCAGATAAGTGTATACAACAGTAATAAGAGGTAGTAGTGTACAGAAATGTAAGA
>NZ_PDWP01000061.1 GCF_010093235.1 Pseudoxanthomonas suwonensis
GTACTGCGGCCGCCTTGGCAAGACGGACAATTCCCAGGTTGCCGTGAGTTTGTCGATCGCCAACGAACACGGCAGCCTGCCAGTGGGCTATCGGCTGTATCTTCCCGAGCAGTGGGCTCAGGACACTGTGCGGCGCAAGAAGGCAGGCGTTCCGGATCAGGTCGTGTTTCAGACCAAGACAGCGCTGGCCATGGATCAGATCGACAGCGCGCTGGCGACAGGGATTGCGGCAGGCGTCGTGCTAGCCGATGCGGCCTACGGCACCGAGACCCACTGGCGAGACCAGCTCAGCGAACGCGGCCTGCTGTACATGGTTGGCGTCCGCAGCAACACGAAGGTCTGGTGGGGATCGCACCAACCTGCGCCCATGCCGCCAGCCAGCCCTAAGGGCGGTCGGCCCCGCACACGACCGATGCGCGATAGCGCACATGCGCCGATCTCGGTACATGAAGTCGCGCAGAGCTTGCCCGCAAGGACGTATCGGCAGGTCAGCTGGCGCCAGGGCAGCGACGCAACGCTCAGTTCGCGGTTCGCGGCGGTGCGGGTTCGTGCCGCACACAATCGCCAGGCACATGACGAGCAGTGGCTGCTGATCGAGTGGCCGCCGGGAGAGTCAAAAAAAAAACACCGACGACATTGTCACCTTATGAACCCAACCTGCTGATCGCACAATGAAGTCACAGACTGGCAGCGCCTTAGAGGCGGAGATATCTAACGACAACACGAGACACACGAAGATCTAAGTCGCAGAGAAGAACACATGCCAGTACGTCGAGGTCGACGTAATACGACAAGCTCAAGAGCAAGGGTACCCA
>NZ_PDWP01000062.1 GCF_010093235.1 Pseudoxanthomonas suwonensis
AACCGACCCTCCACCGTCCGCGTCTCACCCGTGGAGGCGCATCCGAGAGGTCGTGTGTTGTAAAGAGACGGGCACCGGTCGGCGTACTGCGCGGGTGTCCCCCCCCCGGGCGGTTCGACGAGGCGTTGACCCCGCGCCGTTTCGGGCCTTCCAAGGGCCCTTTCCGCCCCAGCCTTGCCCTGGGCCGGGGCCTGTTCACCCCCCAGCAGTTCGTCCTGCCCCAGGGCGGGCGGCTGGCCGCCGTCAAACGCGACGAACAGGTCCCTTTCGCGGCCCGCCTGCCTTCCGGCGCCGGCCGAGGCTGAGGCCGCCGCCGGGGGGCGGGCGCCGCCCCGCGGCGGATGATTTGGCGGCGCCGGTCGGCTTCCAGGGAGGGCACCTGCAGACACGGAACGGGGTGCCCGCGGCGGGCTACGCTACCCGCCCTGCACCCGCGCGGCGCGGGCCCGCGGCGGTGCAGCCGCCTCCGCCCGGCGCCACGCTCGATCCCGCGCCGTCCTGGCCGACCGCCAGGGCCTGCTGCGGCGTCAGCCCCGCCGGGTTGCGGCCCCCGTCCAGCAGCGGGTGCCCGCCGGCGGTGACCAGCTGGCCGTTGGGCGGCAGCGACAGGTTTCCGGGGCGGGTATAGGCCTCGCCACCGTCCGGCGACTGCACGGCCAGCCAGCGGTCGGCGTGCAG
>NZ_PDWP01000063.1 GCF_010093235.1 Pseudoxanthomonas suwonensis
CATCAGATATCTCTGAGTCCAGTCGATATGTATTTATTTTGAATTGCCTTTCTGGTAGATTTCGATCGTCTTCACGTGCTCCGTGGCTAGGTTACATATGACCACTGTTCTTTTCATAGTGCTGTGACTAGTTCTACTCTGCGTCAGCTTTATAGAGAGTTGTCCTGTTTTTTTTTTTTCGACGAAACGTGAAATGCCACCACTCCATCGGATAGTTGGCAAATCCTTCGGCCGCCATCGCACGCAGCAGGCGCTGGCGGTGTGCGCGTTGCCCTGCGCTGATGTCTGGCGCATCGGTGTGCGCACGCGCATCGAAGACATCGAAACCGGTGCCCATGTCCACTGCCTGGCACGCAGCCGACCGGCACTGCAGCAAACCCAGATCCAGGGTCGCGCCACGGCGATGCCCGGAGGTCGGAGAAATGTAATCGCCCAGCAGCGCACGCTTGTCCACCCGCGGGTAGTACTGCGCCCTGGTCGTCTGATTTTGCAGATCCGCCGCCCAGGCCACGAATGCTTTCACAGACCGCACCGGCCGATAGCAGTCGGACACTTGCAATCTGTCCCCTTCGGCCTCAAGC
>NZ_PDWP01000064.1 GCF_010093235.1 Pseudoxanthomonas suwonensis
TGGCCGGGGAGGAGGCCGCGCAGCCGCCGGTGCCGGTTGCGGCGGCAAACGCGAACCACATGGCGAAGCGGCGGCGGAACGGGTTCATGGCGCGGACACCAGCGATGGCCTGGAAGCGAAACGTACGTCGAAGCCGCCGCCATGTCCCCCCCGCCAGTCGGACTGGCGCCTCCGCCCGGGGATGGATGCACGTCGCGCCGCGGTGCGCCCGATGCTTGATATGGACGAACGCGTCGCCACGCGCGAGGCCGGTGGACAACCTGCGCTACGGGCGCTCAAGCACGGGCAGCGGACCGATACGCACGTCGATCGCGCCCCGATGTGCTTGATGCTTCTAGGTGGGCGAACGCGCCGCCGCGCGCGAGGCGGGGGAACCACCCGCGTTACGGCCGCTCCAGGACAAGCAACGGGTCGATGCGGACATCGAACCGCGCCCCGATGCGCTCCGGACCGCGGGCTGGAAAAACGCGCCGCCGCGCGCGAGGCGGGTGAACCACCCGCGTTACGGCCGCTCCAGGACAAGCAACGGGTCGATGCGGACATCGAACCAGTTCATCCCCCAGTGCAGATG
>NZ_PDWP01000065.1 GCF_010093235.1 Pseudoxanthomonas suwonensis
TCTTTCCTTCTTCCTTCTCCCCTTTCTCTCCTTCTTGCTTTCCCTTTTTCCCTCTCCCCTCCTTCTCTCTTCCGCCCATAGTTATTTTTTTGTAGAGAGACAGAACACGCAGAGGTCTAAACAGAGAAGATCGTCTGCCTCGTCACATGTGTATAAGAGACCTCCCCTCTTCTTCTCCTTCTTCAAACACCTTTCTCCCCCCTCCCCTCCCCCTCTCTTCCCTCTCCTCTTCCTTTCCCATCATCTGCTGCCTAACGAACCCCGGGCTCAGTCCTTAGCCCCCGCCTGCCTCCCCCTCTCTTTCCCCCCCCTTCCTCCTCCCTTCCTCTCCTTCCCTTTTCCCCTTTCTTTTCTCCCCCCCCTCCTCCTCCTCCCCCCTCTCCTCCCCTCTCCTCCCCTCCCTCTCTTTTTCCCCCCTTTCCCTTTCCTTCCCTCTCCTTTCCTCACCAGCGGGGTGTGTGCGCTCGGGGAGCGCGGTGCCTGCGTGTCGGACACCGTGCACTTATACGAATTGGGCGTCGCG
>NZ_PDWP01000066.1 GCF_010093235.1 Pseudoxanthomonas suwonensis
AAGCCCTTCTGCGCCGACGCTGAAATCCACGGTCTGCGTTTCCAGCAGTTCTGTTTTAATCAGCCACAGCCCGGCGCGGTGTGCCTGCCCCCGGCTGGTACAGCCAAAGGCATCCATCTTCGTAACATTACGACCGTAACGGGCAATGGCCTGCGTATCTTCAACAAGCTCTGTCGCCGTCTCCCAGCCGTTGTTCGGGTCAATCCAGTTCACCTCAACGGCATTATGGCGGTCCGTCAGGGCGCTGAAGGTGGAGCGGAACGGGGCGCCATCAACCGGCATCAACACAATACTGCGGTTATAAGTCCCCGTCTTATCCGACGGGCGGGCCTGCACGAAAGTGATCGTCTGCCCGTTTCATACCGGCACACCACGGCTCGCCGAGCAGAAAACGCTGAGCACATCCCACGCCTTACGCTGTGTCGTCAGGTACGCATTACAGGTGATGCGCGGCTCCGTGCCGCCAAAGCCGTCCGGCTCTGACTGGTCGCAGTACTGGCCGATGACATCC
>NZ_PDWP01000006.1 GCF_010093235.1 Pseudoxanthomonas suwonensis
CGCTGCTCCGCCCGCCCCCGCGGCGCCACCCGCAGCACCACCTGTGCCTGTGCCTGTGCCTGCGCCACCACCGGTACCGCCACCCGTCGTCGGCGCGGGCGTCCTCGCCGAGGGAGGAGGTGGCGCGGGCGGAGGCGTCGGCGACGGCAGCGACCTGCGCAGGTTGTCCGTCGCGCTGTTGAGGCCTGAACGGCGATCGCGCTCGGAGTCGTGCTGCATCTGCAGCCTCGCATTGCGGGCAACGGCGGGATCGGGGATCTCGGCGGCGGGATTGATGGTGTTGTTGCGGATGCGGTCGGCCTGGGCCTGCGCGGCCATCTGGTTGAGCGGAAGGTAGTCGGTGTGGAAGTTCAGTTCGACCGAGGAATTGAGGTCCACGTCGGTGTTCATCTCCTCGGTGCGCTGGTTGCGCTCGGTGGAGACGTAGCTGATGGTGTTCTCGGCCTCGGCGCTGACGCCCCAGGGACCGGCACCGAAACTGCCGGAGCCCTTGACCCGGTTCATGAAGCCGAACTCGCTGCCAGTGTCCTGGCTGGCCGCGCTGCGCGTGTCGATGTGGAAGCGCATCGACGCGTTGATGCGGCCGCTGTCGATCACGATGCGTTGCATGCCCAGCATCACCATCGTCGCCAGCTGCTGCTGGCGCTGGCGGGCCAGGTAGCGGCGCGCCAGCGGCACCAGCTGCTCGGGATTGCTGGCCGAGACCGATTCCTCGGGCGGGATGCCCAGGGTGGCGCGGATCTCCTCCTCGCTGGGCATGCTGCCGCCGCCGCGCAGGCGCAGTTTGATGTTGGCCAGCTCTTCCTGCAGGTCGGCCAGCTCGTCCGCATCCATCGGGTTGTCCGGGCCGGGCATGTCCTCCGGGTCGGGGGCGTCGTACTCGATCGACTCGGGAAAGTGGTCGGCCAGCCATTGCCGCACCTGGTGCAGGCCGAACTGGGTACGCTCGAAGCCTTCGGCCGAGGCCGACACCGCGTTGAGCAGCTGCACGTACTGGTTCATCTGTTGCGAGTTGGCATCGAGCATCGCCTTGAACACGCCGTTGATCAGGTCGGTGACGAAGCGCGGGAACGACACCGCGCCAAGTACGTCGCGGGTGGTTCCGGCGATGCGCCTGGCCGCCTCGCCGAACTCCGGCTGCGCCGACTGCGCGGAGGCCAGCGGCGGCGCGGGCCTGGCCGGCGCGCGGCGCTCGATCTCGCCCTCGGCCTGGCCCTCCTCGGCGATCAGTTCGGCGGCCAGGGTGGAGACCTTGACCATGGCCTGGGCCAGGGCGCGGCGCTGCTCCGGCCGCATGTCGTGGAAGCCGGGCGAACGCTCCAGCACGTCGCGCACCGCCACCCGGATCCAGGGCGGCGGCGGCTCCGCCGGTGCCGGCGCCGGATGCGCGGAACGCGGCGCGGCGCCCCGGGCGACCATGTCAGGCCACCAGCGGCAGGGCCGACTGCGGATACAGCGGCGGACGTGTCGACCCCGCGGGGACCGAGGCGAGCCAGCGTTGCGCAGCCACCATCACCCCGATGTCCTGGGGGGACGACGGATCCAGCGCCAGCGCCGATCCACCCGGATGCGCCGCCAGCCACAGCAGCACGGTCTGGCCGCTGCGTCCGCGCTCGACATGCCGCAGCGGGCTGCCGGTGGGAATGCCCGCCTGGCTTCCGGCCAGTTCGACCAGCCGCCACAGGTCGCCGACCGAGAACGCGGCCTGCAGCCTGCGGTCGCGCATGAAGGCCAGCGCGGCATTGATGTCGCCGACGATCTCGCGCGCGGCCATCACCGCCATCGGATCCACGCGCTGGGCCAGGAACGACGCCATCGACTGTGCGTGGGTGGCGAGCACGACCTGCTCGCGCAGGCCGCTGGCGCCGGGCGGCATCGGCCCGGCCTGGGCACTGATCGCCTCGCACAGGACGCGCATCATCGGCTCGAACTGCGGGTCCTCGACCACGCGCGCGTATACCGCCTCGCGTTCGCCTGCCGACAGGCGCTCGCGGCGGCGGCGCCAGAAGTCGTGCAGCAGGCGCTCGGCCGGACCCAGCGGCTGGTTGATGGCCCCGCTGGCGAACAGGCCGGCGACCAGCTCGGCGGTGGGCAGCAACCCCGCGCGTTCCAGCGCACTGGCGAAGTACAGCGGCGCGGCGGCCTCCAGCCGGGTACGGTCTTCCGGCGCGGGCGCGGCATCGGGCAGGTCGAAGTCGATCCCGGCCAGCGCCTGCGCGTACGCCGGTGCCTGCACGATCGACAACGCCAGCGAAAGTGCCTGCAGCAGACCGGCGTGGCGCTGCTGCGGCTGCACCCGGATCGGCGGTGGCGGAGCGGCGAGGCGCATGGCGGTGGTCAGGCTGCCGTTTCGGCGCGTGGCGCGGCGCCGGTGCCGCGCTGGTCGGGCCGGATGTTCGGATCGAACGGCGTGGCGTTGCCCTGGATGCTGGCGATCATGCCCGGTGTAGCCAGCTTCTCCATCGGGAAGTAGTCGGACTTGAAGTTGACCCGCACCTCGCCGGTGAGCTTGGCCTTCATCTCCTGGCTGGAAGCGGAGTTCTCGTCCACAGAGGACTGCACCGTGGTCATGTGGGTCTGCACGTTGGTGTTGGCGGTGGCGGCGCCGCCCCAGCCCCAATGCGCGCCGGCCACGGTGGTGTTGCGGTTGTAGCTGGTGTCGCGGTCGTACAGCGAGGCCTTGGCCTCGCGCCTGGCGTCGTCGCTGGCGCGGAAGTTGAACACCACCTTGGCGTTGATCAGTCCGTCGGTGACCACGATGCGGTTGATGCCCAGCATCACCATCGAGGCCAGCATCTGCTGGCGACTGCGCGCCATCTGCATGCGCGCAGCGGTCACCAGTCGCGCCTCCTGCTCCTCGTCGGAGAGGTCGTCCACCGGCTGGGCCATCTGCAGCTCGCGGCTCGGACCCAGGGCGCTGGCCTCGCCGTCGGCCTTCTCGCGCGCCCGCACACGCGGCTCGCCGCCCTCTTCGGACTCGCCCAGCTCCAGGTCCTCGGGGAAGCGCTGCACCAGCCAGTCGCGGGCATTGTTCATGGTGATGTTGTCGGCCGCGAACTGGTCCACGGTCTGGGCCACTGCCTTCAGCAGGTCGGCATAGGCCTCCATCTGCTGGATCGAAGCGTCGACGATGGCCTGGAACACGTTCTGGATCAGGCCGCCGACGAACTTGGGGAAGTCCACCGCGCCGACGAATTCCTTGAAGTTGCCGGCACCCTGCTTCACCGAGCCGGCCTCGAAGTCGCTGCCGGCGAAGGTGCCGATCTTCTCCGAGGCCTTGCGTTTGGCCTGGTCGAGCTCGCCGGCCAGTGCCCTCGCCGGCGCCGGCGCAGGGGCTGCCTCGTCCTTGGCCAGCACGCCCTGCCCCGGCGTGAGCTCCTGTCTGGCCAGGCCCTGTGGATTGGCCATGTACGAGGCCACGCGGACCATGGTCCGTGCGATCTCCTGCTGCTGCTCCGGCGGCAACCCGCGGAAGCCTTCCGAGGACTGCAGCAGCTGGCGCACCTGCGGCCGCACCACTGCTAGGGTCTCGTCGTCCAGCCAGGCAGGCGCGTTGGCAGGCGATGCACCAGTGGCGAGGACGGCAGGCATGTCGGGCTCCGTGGACGGATTCAGGCGTCAGGCGGCAGGTGCGGGCGTGGTGGCGGGCGCAGTGTCGTTGCCTGCCGGCGTCGTACCGGAGGCATTGGGCAGCGGGCGGGCAGCCAGGTTCTTGACCATGCCGGGCTGGGCGTTCATCTGGATCGCAGCGATCGCCTCGGGGTTGGCCATCTTCTCCAGCGGCAGGTAGTCGCTCTTGAAGTTCACCTCGACCTGGCCGGCGAGGCTGGCGCGGGCCTGCAGCGAGGAATCGTTCTGCAGGCTGGAGGTGCTCATCATCTTGATGATGGGCTTCTCGTCGTACTTGTAGTCGCCCTTGGAGTAGGACGTGCCGCCCTCGTAGGCCACGCCGCCGCCGCGCCTGTATATCCCTCCCTTGCCGAATCCGTAGGTCGCCGGCCTGCGCACGATGTTGCCGTTCTGGTCGCGCACCGCCTGGCCCTGTTCGCGGCTGCTCTCGTGCGAACCCTCGCCGCTGCGGGTCTTCTGCACGTTGCCGTAGTCGTCCTTCTCGTGGTCGAACTGGGTGGCGCTGTACTTGTAGCGGCTGTTGTCGCGGGCCTGGAAGTCGTACATCACCTTGGCCGAGATCTTGCCGTCGGTGACCACGATGCGGTTGATGCCGAGCATGACGATGGTCGCCAGCAGCTGCTGTCGACCGGAGGCGATCGTGGTGCGGGCGGCGGGCACCAGCAGCGCTTCGACCACCTCGTCGTCCAGCCGGGTCAGCGGCTGGTCCAGCGGCAGATTCTGGTTGATGCGCGCAAGCGCAGACTTCTGGTCGATGTCCTGGCGCAGGGCCACGCGCGGGCCGGCGGGCGCGGCGCCATCGCCGAAGTCGCCGAAGTCACCGAACGCCTCGCCACCGCCCATGTGCAGTTCGAACAGCTCCGGGAAGGTCTCGACCAGGTAGTCGCGGCCCTGGTTCTGGGTAGTGTTCTCGTCGCGGAACTGGTTGAGGCTCTTGGACACGTCGGCAACGAGCTTGGCATAGGCCTCCATCTGCTGGATCGAGGAGGTCACGATCGAGTGGAACACGCCGTCGATCAGGCCGCTGACGAAGGACGGGAAGTTCACCGCGTTCATCAGCGCGCCGGCCTGCTCCACGCCGGTGCGCAGGGCCTGGCCGAACTCGGGCTGGTCGGCCATGGGCAGGGGATTGGTGTCCTCGTCGCCAGCCAGCGCACGCACCTGCGGGCTGAGCTGGTTGCGCTTCAGGCGCACGCCGTCCGGCTCGGCCAGGTAGCTGGCGATCTGAACCATGCCCTTGGCCAGGGTCTCGCGCTTGTCCGGCGGCAGCTGGCTGAACGCATCGCTGCTCTCCAGCAGCTTGCGCACCTCCTGCCGGGCCACGGCGAGAGTCTCGCTGCTGGCAGGGGGCGGCGCCGGTCGGGTTCGGTTGGGGAAGATGGAAGGCATGTCCGCTCACTCCGGCTCGGGGGCCGCGCCTGTGCGCGGCAGTTGTTTCGGCGCCACGACCGCGACACGCGCCGCGAACGCGTTCACTGCAGTGCCTGGGCTTCCTCGATCGCCTCGCGCATCTCGAACTCGATCGGCCGCACGTACAGGCTGATCCGGGCCTGGCTCTCGGGCGTGACCCGGATGCTGAGCACCGAGAAGTGGCCCTGCTCGCCGGCCTCGTCCACGCCGAAGGCATCCAGCCAGCGGGTCAGTGCCAGCAGCTGCCGCGGGCGCTCGGCCAGACCCAGCTTGATCAGGTCCAGGAAGCGCGACGGCAGGTCGGGAATGGCCGCCAGCAGGATCTCCAGCTTCAGCTCCACGCCCTCTGGCGTCTCGCGGATCCCGACCAGAACGCCGCCCGGAGGCAGCTCGAAGCGCCCCCCCAGGGCCACGCCGACGATCCGCATCAGGCCCGGAAGCTGGTGGCCGATGCCCAGCCGGTTCATCAGCGTCCCCAGCGCGCTGACCTGCAGCGGACCACGGTGCAGAAAGGTGACGCGCTGGCTGCCGGTGTCGCGCTTGCAGCCGATCGAGGTGAAGATCGGCATCAGCGTCGGCATCTCGGCCATCACCATCCGGGTCAGCCGCGCCAGTCCCGGCGAGAGCGCGTCGATCTGGCTGGGCAGCAGCTCGTAGTAGATCTTGGCCGCGTACAGGCCGTCGCCATCGAAGGCGCTGCCGAACCAGGCGCCGAAGTTCATCCAGCTCAGGCCGCCAAAGCCCCGCCATTCCTCGCTGCGGCTGTCGAACCAGCGCAGCGCGTCGCGGCCGAATACCGGCTGCACCAGCCTGCGCATCTCGCGCGTGGCCTCGTCACGCCGCGACACCGGCGACGCGCCCGGGCCCAGCGGCTCGATGGTGAAGCGCAGCGTGTTCGGCTCAGCCTCGGAGAACGAGGGCTCGTAAGGCACCGCGCCGGGGGTGAGCGCGTTGCGGGCGTACGAGACGTCGTCGTCGGGCAGGTAGAACGTGCGCTCGATCAGGTCGCCGACGTAGGGCAGCGGGTCGCGGGTGCCCAGTGCCCGCGCCGCCGAGTGCAGCGAGTGCTCCACCAGGTGCTTCATCGGCCTGGCGCGTGTGCCTTGGTTGCGCATCTTCGTTCTCCGTGGAACCGCGGGCTACGCGGGTGCTCAGAAGCTGGGCAGGCCAATGCCGGCGGAGTCGAGGATGTCGCGCGCGATCTGCGGCATCTCGATCGGCTTGCTGGTGATGGTCGGCGACTCCACCGGCTGGGCGTACTCCTCGATCCGGTTGTCCTGCACGCCTCCCACCGCCAGCCACTGCTCGCAGGCCTGCAACAGGTCCCAGTCGGTGGGGTCTTCCATCGGCCGGTCGCTGCCGCGCAGCTGCGGGTTGGTCAGCGCGCCGGTGTGGATGACCTCGTCGAAGCGGTTGGTCAGGCGCTGGTGGTTGCGCGCCAGCCAGGCGATGACCACCGCGCCGGCCCGGGCCTGGGTGCGGTAACGGTGGCTGTTGCGGGCGCCGCCCAGGTAGTTGGCATTGACCTGGTCGATCACCTGCCACATGTCGCGGGCGCCGAACGCGCCGCGGATCTCCGGGTCGCTGAGCAGGTCGCGGTACTCGATGATCAGCGTCTTCAGCTCCTTGGAGAACTGGTAGGCGATGCCGTAGCAGTTGCGCGACAGGCTGGCGGCCAGGTCGCGCGCCGCCTTGCGCACCTGCTCCTGTGATACCGCCAGCGGCACCTGGCTGCGGAACATGCGGTCAACGCTCAGCTGGCGCCCGAACGCGGAAACCGCGGAGATGAAACGCAGCCACAGCTCGGCGAATTCGCGGTTGGGCTGGTTGAGCGAGGGATCGCCGCCCGGCGCACCGAAGGCGCGCATGTACAGGTCGCGGCGCTCGCCCTCGGTGATCCGCTCGGCCGACTTCTTGTAGTAGTCGTACAGGTAGTCGCCGGTCTTGCCGTAGCTCAGCGGCAGCAGGCCGGCGCGGAACAGCTCGACGATCCGCTCCACCACCTGCGGCAGGCGCGCCTCCTCCAGCTGGTAGGCGAAGTAGATGGCCTGGGCCGCCTCCAGGTTCTCGCGCACGATCTCCACGTCCGTGGCCTCTTCCAGGTCCGGCAGCGGTATCTCCAGCGAGGACGGCGGCGCGCCGTTGACCGCGCCGCTCTGCATTTCGTAGGCGTTCTCGATGCGGCTCGCCAGCCACGGATCGTTGGCGCTGACGCCCTCGCCCGCCAGCTTTCGCACCACGGCCGCCACGTTGCGGCCGCTGAGCACGCAGACCCGGTCGCTCCCGCCAGGCACCGGGTCGCCGATCTTGCCGCCGCGCTCGATCACCCCATAGATGGCCGGGTCGATCAGCCTGGCCTGCACCTGAGAGCGCAGCACGACCGGGTACTTCTGGTCCAGGTACTCGAAGGCGGCGTCGAACAGGTCGCGGTACTCGCGATACTCGCCCTGGGCGGCGCTGACCTTCTTGACGAACCCCTGGCGGGCGGCATCGGTCGTTCCATCCAGCTGCAGCAGTCCGCAGATGCCGATGATCTCGCGCTCGTTGCGCCCGAACCTGCGGATGATGTTGCGCGTGCGCTGGGAGCCGATCAGCCCGTACATGTGCACGAAGTCCGTCCGCGACGCCTTCGGCGGGATACTGTCGTCGTCATCGTCGTCCTCGGCCACGCCGGCGAGCTTCTCCCATGGCTTCTGGGCCACGGTCGAGGCGACCTTGCGATAGAACGGGTCGGCGACGACGTCGCTTCCCAGGGTGCGCCTGATCTCCTCCAGCTCGTCATGCTGGGTCGACGTGATGCCGCCGGTGGTCGCGGAGTTCGCGAGCATGGTCTCCAGGACCTGATTGCGCGCCCGCAGCCGCTGGCGCTCCTTGAGTTCGCGTTCGCCAAGGTCGACGAGGAGGATTCGGTTCATGGTGGTTCCTGCCTGGTAGGTGGATCCGGGGCGGTAGGAAGCGGCGGCGCCGGGTGCGGCGCCCGCTCCAATGCGTGTCTTCATCGGGGCGCCCTGGGAGGACGAGGCGCCCGACCGTTTGCGGGGCTTTGGTGTGGGTCGAGTCGCCATTGCGTTTCTCCTTGCTTGCGGATTGGCCTGGGGCCGTGCGGACGCGGATGCGCGCGCTCAGGCGGCCAGCGCCGGTGGAACACCGTCGGGAAGGGGGACTTCGTCTTCTTCGGCCTGGTCGCGGTCGATCAGTTCATCGAGCCGGCGCAGCGCGGCCTCCGCATCCAGGCACCCGGCGCCGCAGCCACTGGCGCCGGCCGCAGCGAATGGGCGCGCGGTTTCGACCAGGACACGCCGCACCTGCGCGCCGTCAATCGGCCAGGCCCGGCGCAGGGCACGCGATGCCAGCAGCGCGCAGACCGCGGCCACGTGCGGCGCGGCGAAGCTGGTGCCGGTGGCGCGCTGGTAGCCGGACAGGTCGCAGGTGAGGATGTCGCGCCCGGGCGCGCACAGCGCGACATGCTCGCCGCGGGTGCTGAAGGAGGCCGGACGCAGGTCCGGTTCGACCGCGCCCACCGCGATGACCCCCGGGTGCGCGGCCGGGTAGTACTTCTCCACCTGGCCGGAGTTGCCGCTGGCCGCGACCAGGATCACCCCGCGCGCCAGCGCGTAGCGCACGATCTCCTCGTGCGGCAGCGGCGCGTCGCCACCCAGCATTGACTCCGGCGTGCCGAAGCTCATGTTGATCACCTTCACGCCGAGGTCGATCAGCCGCTTCATGCCGGCGTCGATGTTGTCCAGCGCGCCGACACCCACCCGCCTGCTACCGGACAGGGCCGCGCCCAGCACGCGTACCGGGGTAAGGCCACAGGCACCGGCGGCACCGACCGCGATGCCCTGCCCGCGCGCGGCGATGATCCCCGCGCAGCCGCTGCCATGACCAACCTCGTCCTGCGGGCGGTTGCCGGCGCGGCGGAAGTCACCGACCAGCTGCAGGCCACCAACCGCCTGCGGGTCCAGGTCCACGCTGTCGAAACCGGTGCGCAGGCGGCTTTCCAGCTCCTCGTGCGCCAGCGACACGCCGGTATCGGCCAGGCCGACCACCACCGCGGGATCGCCAGCTTCCAGCGCCAGCGCTTCATCGATGCGGGTACTCGCACGCACCCAGGCATTGGCCGCGCGTGCGACCTCGTCCGGCACCACCGGACTCGATGCGGTGTCGTCGCGATCCAGCGCCGACGCGAATGGCAGGCGGCACAGCCGGCTGGCACTCACCCGCTCGACCATCGGCACTTCGGCCAGCGCGCGCAACAGGGCCGGAACGCCCTCCGGCTCGCGCACCTGGATGCGCAGCACGCGGGCCACGCCGCTGATCTGCTCGACGTCGTCGAAGCGGTAGGCGCCGGCCACCTCGCGTCGCGTCCGCGGCGTGCGTGCACTGTGCAGGCGCACCACCCGCAGTGCGCCGCCGTGGTGGCGCAGCAGGCGGTCGATCGCGCCGCCGTCGATGCGGTCGGCCATGGGCGCGCCGTGGTGGGTGCAGGCGCGCCAGCCGGGAATGTGCTCCGGCATTTCGCCCAGGCGCAGGGTCACCAGCAGGCGACCGCGCACGGCGTCCGGCAACCGGTTGCGGGAATACGTCGCGTTCATGGCGGGCTCCACTGGCCGATGCGGCCCTCGCGCAGTTCGACCCGCGCGACCTGGCCATCGCCGAAATCGACCTCGGCCTCGCAGCCGAGCTGGGTCGCCAGCGGCGCCAGCACGACGCCATCCTCCTCCACGGCCACCACCGGGACCGGGGCGCCGGCAGCACGCACCAGCGGTAGCAGTCCCGGACGCAGGCCGGGCGCGCTGAGGTGCACGCGGCCCTGGTCACGGCCTTCGCTTCCGTTCTCCACCCGGGTGACGCGCGGCGCGGCGGCGCGCATCAGCGCCTGCTGCAGGCGGTTGACCGGCATCCGCGACAGGCGCGCGATCACGTCGGTACCGGCCTGCTTCTTCAGCTCGTTGAGCTGCTGCACCGTACGCACGCCGATCCGCTCCAGCGAGCGCCGCTCCTCCTCGTTGATCTGGTCGCCGAGCGCCTCGCGCAGGCTGAACTTCGGATCCTCGGCGCTGAAGTCGACCGCGTTCTCCTCGATCATCGGCTTGGTGATCGTGGTCAGCTGCAGGCGGATGCTGCTGGCTTCGCTCTCGCCGGGTCCCGCTGGACGGACGTACACGTCCTCGTCCAGCAACTGCACGAACGCGCGCAGGTCCAGCGAGACCTCCTTGACCGCGAAGGTCAGCGGCAGCTTGCCCAGCCGTGCCTTGATCGCCATCGCGGCCTGGGCCTTGTCCAGCTGCTCGGTCAACGACTGGATGAACAGGTCGAACGGCACGCCCGCGTCCTGCAGCAGCGGTGGCATCTGCGCGTTCATGGGTTTGCCTCCGCCCTGTCTGCATCCACGTCACCGTCGCTGCTCCAGGCCAGGACCAGGCGCGAGGCCAGCGGCGTCCAGGCGTTGACCTCGGTGCTGCGCGGGAACTCGGCCAGCAGCACGCAGCCGCCGTCGCGCAGCACCGGACGCAGTTCCACCGGCAGGACCATCTCCACGCCCGACAGCTGCAAGCCTTCGCGCGCCTGGATCGCGACCAGGCCGTCGTGCAGCTCGTCCAGCAGGTGCGAGAGCTCACGGAACATCAGCCGCCTCCCCCGCCGTTGGACGGCGGCAGCGGCGCGGCGGCGGGCGCGGGCGCAGGTGCCGGTGGCGCGGCCGGACGCACGGCCGGCGAGTGCTGCTGTACCAGGGCGATCTTGGCGGCGTCGGCGAGGCGGTCCAGCGGCAGGGTCTCGCTGACGAAGTTGAGCTTGACCTCGCCGAACAGGTCGGCGCGCACGGTGGATTCGTTCTGGGCGTTGACCGCCACGGTCGAGACCATGGTGGTGCTGCGCGCACCCTGGCTCAGGCTGCCGCGCTCGCCCCAGTTGGCGACGGCCTGCGGATCGGTGCTGGTGGCGTACTGCACCGCGGCCGCGTCGGCGGCGGCGGCGCGGAACATTACCTTGGCGCTGATGCTGCCGTCGCGCACCGCGACCCGGTTGAGGCCCAGCAGGACCATCGTCGCCAGCAGCTGCTGCCGCTCGGCGCCCACCCGCATGCGGACCTGCGGCAGCACCTGCTGCTCCAGCAGCTCCTGGGTCAACGTCTCGCCCTCCAGGCCATAGTCGGCCAGCCACACCGGGCTGGCGTCATCGCTGCGCGGCACCAGCCGCGGTTCAGCCTCGCCTGCCTCCGGCAGCCTGATCGCCACGTCGCCCGGATAACGCCCTGCCAGCCAATCGCGCGCCTGGTTGTATGTGACGTTCTCCTCGGTGAACTGGTCCACCGTCTTGGCCACCGCCGACACCAGGCTGGAGTAGCTCTCCATCTGCCGGATAGAGGCGTCGACGATCGCGTCGAAGGTGCCGTGCACGAGCTGGGAGACGAAGCCCGGGAAATCGATCTCGTTGACCATCGCACCGGCACGGCGGGCGATGGTTTCGGTGGCCTGCGGCTTGGCGGCGGCAGGCGCGGCGGGGGCGGTTCCGGACTGGGCGCGCGACAGCGCCGTCCCGGGCCGGGACGGAAAGATCCTGCCGCTTCGCGTCTGCTCGGACACGGTGTTCTCCTCAGGCCGCCGAGGTCAGCTGTTCGACGTTGCGCCAGGCGTTCTCGCGCTCGTAGCGTCCGTCGCCTCGCAACGCCAGTTCGACCGTGGCATCCGGATTGCCCTGGGCCAGGCCGCGGAAGCGGTAGTCGATCCGCACCCGCAGTCGGGCAACGCCGTCGGCATCGGCATCGGCGCAATCCTCGATCCGCGCCGAGACGTCCACGCCATAGGCAAGATCGGCGGGTGTACCGGCGGTGATGCGCACGTCGCCGACGGCCTTGCCGTCGTGGCGGAACTCGACCGCCAGTGGCAGCGGCGTGGGCGCGTCCTCGATCGCCGGCCAGTCGTCCAGCGTGATGCGTGTGTCGCCGGGTTCGGCGGAGGAAACCTCCAGCAGCTGTGTCCCGGGCGACTTCATGCCTTCAAGCTGATCCAGCCGCCAGCGGTTGGCGCCCGCCTCGCCAATCACGCGCGCCATCGCCGTGCCGGGCACGCGGCTGGGTTCGATCGGCTCGCGCCGCTCGCCCGCCTGCGCATCCAGGGCTACCACCACGCGCGGCGGCGGCGCGGCCAAGCGCAGGCCTCCGCGCGCGCCCAGCGACTGCGCGCTGGCGCTGGCCGCCGGCAGGTACAGCACACGCCAGTTGCCGTAGTCCGGTTCGGCCATCTCCCCGAAGTCGGAAGCGAATTCGGCGAAGTCGATCCAGTCTTCGTAGCCACGGTTGGGCGGGTTGAAAGCAATCGGATCCTGGTCGAACGCCACGCGCACGTCCCAGGGGTTGAGCACCTTGACCTGGGTCGCGGCCGGATCATCGAGGTCGCCGCGGATGCCGGCCACCACCACGGCATGCGGTGCACCGACGATCACCACCCACAACGGACCATGTGCCTGCAGCCAGCGTGCCCATTGCCGCGGCGAGTGGTACAGGCTCGCACTCGAGGGCATCTCGATGGCCTGGAAGCCGTAGCGCGACTTGACCGCCTCGAGCAGGTCCAAGTCATAGCTGGTGGCGAGGCTGCCACCGACTTCCCGGACAACGGTTTCGGGTTCGATCGACTGCGAACGCCGGTACGACAGCAGCATGGCCATGGACGCGGCCCAGCAGGCGTTCTTGTCCGGCTGCGGGATCAGGTGCACCGGATAGTCCGAGGGTCCGTCACTTTCCTGCGCGCGGGCATGCACGCCCAGCGCGAAGGCGGCGGTGGTCGAGGTCCGCCGGCCCTCGGGAACGCCACCGGCATGCAGTACCTGCAGCTGCAGGAACGGGCCAGAGTTGGCCGTGCGCCGCTCGTACAACTCGAGGAAGGCGGCATAGGAGAGCTTGATCGGCCCCCTGGCGGGGTCGTGCATGTACATCGTCGTGCCGGAGCCGTCCGGCGCGCCGTCGCTGTCCATGCCCACCAGCACCCGCACGTGTCCGCCCTGGCCGGCGATGTTCGCGGTCTGGTCGATGTACAGCGGCCCGCAGCTCTCCAGCATCTGTCGCCAGGCCTCGATCGTGTAGGAAGCCGGCGGCTCGGCATACAGGTTCCAGGCATCGGCCAGGAGCACGCGGTCGCGGGGGTGGAGCCCGCGCCGGAACGCGTCCAGTGCCGGCACCTTGTCGGCCACGTCGCTGTCGGGGAAGCACAGCCCTTCGCGCCAGCCGGCGACCATCGCCGCCGCCGCCGCCCAGCACGACATCGGGCTGGTCTGGTAGTTCATCGGCACGTCGGTCCAGTGCACAGAGAAGGACTGCAACGCCCGCGACGGCGCGCCGAGGGCGAAGCTGCTGGCGCGCCCCTCGATCCAGTCGATCTTGCGCGGGGTGATGAAGCAGCCGCGGTTGACGTGGTCGGTGTCCGCCGGCTGGCCGCTCACGTGGACCGCGCAGACCTTGGCCTTGAGCACGCCGCCCTCGTTGCGGACGGCGTAAACGGGCGAGCCGCTGGCGCCGCGCAGGGAGAGGATCGGGTAGTCGATGGTTTCCAGCGAGGCCTGGTAGGCGCCGGTGCCGCCATGCAGGTGCTGCCTGTAGCCGTCGATCAGATTGGTCAGGCCGGGGATGGCGTCGCCCGCCGTGGAATAGCCGCACACGGCCAGGCGCATCGAGCCCGCCGGGGTCGCCTGGAGGAACTCGAACCACATATCGTGCGGCGCGGCGATCGGGACGTTCCCGATCACCGCCAGGTCGTTGGTCCAGTCGCCACTGCCGGCGTAACCCGGCGCGATCCGCCACGACGATGCCGGCACGGTGGCACTACCGAACGGCAGGTTCCCCGCCCCGTTGAGACCCGGGAAGATCGTCACCTGGCTGCAGTCGTGCAGGTTGTGTGCGCAGGTGAGGATGCGGTTGCGGCCGATGTAGAAACCGGTGCCGCGATAGGTGTAGCCGTCATTGCCGGCCATTTCCAGCATGCAGATCGCCGAGTGCGGGAACTGCCGGGTGTCGTCGACACCGACGAACCACTCCTCGAACTCGCGACTCATCGCGTCGTCCGTGCAGGCCAGCGCGCGGTGCGGATCGCTGGGGTCGTAGTACGGCTGGATCACTTCCAGCGCACGCGCGTGGTGGCCCAGGCCCTGCGCCGTCGGCATGTACGAGCTGCGCGAGGTGACCATGCCCATGTAGTAGTCCCAGTCCCACACCGCATTGGGGCAGGCGCGATGGGTGGTGCGGGTATCGGCCTCGGCGTGGCCGAGGACGTGCTCGCGGTCGGCGGGGATGCCGTACTGCTGGCACAGCCAGTCCACCAGTGCCGCCGAAGCCGCCAGCTGTTGCGGCGTGGGCAGCAGGCCGCGGGTGTTGGCCACGTGCTCGATGCCGATGCTGGTGGCGTTGGCCGAGCCGGCGTGCCAGGCCACGTCCTTGTGCGCGACCATCTGCACGATCTCGCCGTCCTGGCCGACGATGTAGTGCGCGCTGACCTTCGCCTCGGGATTCTTGAACCAGGACACCGGGCCGGAGATGTTGCGCCCGCCGTCGGTGATGTGGATGACGATGCGGTCGATGGTGCGGGTGCCGGACACGCTCCGGTAGTTGCCCGGGTGCGCCGGCTCGAAGCGGCTGGCCTGGGGATACTCCGGCGCCGACAGGGAAAGGCCGCGCGCCGGCGCCCAGCCCTGCGCGGCGGCACCGGACGCGTCGGGGATCGGACCGCCGATGTCATGCGTGCTGTCGCCATGGGCCTGCGCGTCGAGTGCACGCGCCGGGCGGCCCGAGGCACCCGTACCGAGGGCGAAGCCGAGTGTCTGGCCCCACTCCGCGGCCACCGAGCGGATCCATGCCAGCTTCTCCTGGGTGATGCGGCAGCCGGCATTGGTGCGGTTGTCGTTGGCGGCCACGTGTACGCCGACCAGATGGGCCACCGGGTGGGCACCGGACTCGATCCAGTACACCGGCGAGCCGCTGGTCCCGGCCAGCGTCTGCAGGTCGTAGGTGAAGGTGCCCTCGCCGATCAGCTCGCGGATATGGCCGCCGTGTGCATGCTGGCGGTTCTCGTCGATGTTTGCGTTGACGAAATGCTCGATCGCGCTGACCGCGTGCCACCACGCGGCATAGCCGCTGACCACCACGCCTTCGGGGCGGCTCTGGGTGAGCTCCTCCACCAGGCCGAAGTAGTTCGGTGCGGCGGCGGCGTTGGCGGCGGGAACCTGGATCAGGGCCATGTCGTTGCCGTGGCCATCGGCTCCGTAGTCCGGATGCTTGCGGAACACGGTGGCGCGGAACCGGCCGAACGGCTCGTTCGCCGATCCGGTGCCCGCACCGTTCTTGCCCGGCACGATGATCAGCTCGCCCTGCCCGTCGACGACGTGGGCCGCGGTCAGCAGCAGGCGCGGCGCGATGAAGAAGGCGGTGCCATGGTGGCGGCCCTCGGCACTGCCATCAGGAATACGGACCTGGCAGATCGCCGAATATGGTGGCCGTGTGGTGTCGGCCACGCCGAGGAACCACATGGCGCCGCGGGCGAAGTGCGCCAGCTGGGTGGTCAGCGCATCCCACCAGTCCTCGGGCTGGTAGTACGGCTCCACCAGCAGTGCGCGCGATGCCGGGCGGCGCCGCGCGGCCAGGCCCTGGGCCGTTGCCGCCGGGGTAGGCTCGGCTGCAGGCGGCTGCGATGCGACCGTCCCCGCCGGTTCCGGCTGGGTGGCCGGCGCGTTCCAGAGGTCGTCGGAATACCCGTCGCTGTAGCCGGTATCCGCCACCGCCCCGCTGCCGTTGGTGGTGCGGCGCGCGGGCTCTTCCGTGTCGGCAGCCGGGGCTGCGTCGAGGTTGTCGCCGCCCCAGCCCAGCTCCACCCCGGAGGTACCGTAGCCATTGCCGGCAGGGCCACGCACGGTGCGGCGCAGGCCGCGCCCGGTGAGTCCGGCGAGGCTCACATAGAGCGAGCCGCGGTCCGGCAGGCGCAGCGACACCGGCGTGCTGCGGTCCCCGTCGCGGTAGGTCGCCAGGCCGAAATACAGCCGCTGCTGGCCCACGAACCGCGCCACCACGTCCGGCGCACCAGGTAGACCGCCTCGCCGTGCGGCGACGGCTGCACCCGCATCAGGCGGCTGGTGAAGAAGTTGCCGGGCGTGCGCCGCTGGCGCTGCGAGGGATGCAGCAGCTCCGGTTCGGTGGCCAGCGCGATCTCGAACAGCGGCAGCTCGGAGCGCACCGTGAAGCCCAGGACGTTGAAACGGTCATCGATCGATTCGCGATTGGCGCGGATGACGGCCATGGCAGGCTCCTAGCGGGATTTGGGCTGGTTGCCGGCGGTATCGGCGGAAGGCGCGGCGAGGACGGGGACGGCAGCGGCGTCGGCGAAGTCGATGCGCAGCTCCGCGGGGTCGCCAGGCTCCTCCTCCATCACCGAGGAGATGCGCTCCCAGAAGCGCTGCTGGGCATCGATGCCCAGGCCTTCCAGGTGCGGTTTCATGAAGTCCAGCACCGCGTCCAGGTGGCGGAAGAACATCCGCTGTCCGCTCTGGACGTGCTCGACCGAGCCACGCCATTCCGGGCCGGGACCCGGGTTCTGGCCGCGCTCGCACCAGATGCGGACGATGAAGGCGGCGGACCGGTCCTCGAGCAATGCCATGGCGGGGCCTGGACGATGAGGCGATGGCCCGAATCTGCGCGGCCGACGTCACCGCCGGATCACACCCGCATCACCGGCATCTCACCGCCGGGCGCCGGACGCGTGATGGACCCGCGCCGGCACGCGATGCCGGCGGCGCGAGTCGTGAGGGACGGGATGGGCATTACGCCGGCGGCGCGGGGGATGGTGTGCAATCGACGCGCACGGCCACGGCGCGCGCGTCTTCACGCCGCGGCGCGTGGAGGTTGCCTCGTGATGCGGCGCGGCGCCCCCCGCCGCGCCGCGGACTCAGCCGACCAGGCGCAGCCCCAGCTCCAGCTGGGCGTCGGCCGCGGCCAGGTGCTGGCGGGCGATGGCGAGGGTGTCGCGCGGATGCAGCCGGCCGTCCGCGCCTGCCGCGCCGTGCTGGACGGCGACCGGCACCATGGGGACGTCCGCCGCCGCCCCCGTGTACGGCGGCGGATCCAGCGCCAGCGCGTTTTCGGCGATCTGCCGGTACAGCGCGGTGGTTTCGCCCATCGGCGGGATCGCCAGTTCGCGCCGAAGCAGGTCGCGGCAGGCCTCGAACTGGCGCAGCGCCTGCGCCCGCTGGCCATTGAGGACGAACAGCCGCATCAGCTCGCGGTGCACGTCCTCGCGCAGCGGGTCGCAGTCCAGGATCGCCTGGGCATGGCGGATGCCCTCGCCGTACTCACGGCGCACGCTCGCCACCTGGATCAGCCGCCACAGCGCATTGAGGTAGTGGCGGCGGTGCTTCTCCCGCTCGCGCAGCGCCCAGTCCTCGTTGAACTCGAGCAGGATGTCGGACTTGTACAGCGCCACCCCGGCGCGCAGGTCGTCGATCTCGGCCTCGGCCAGCTGCTCGATCGGCCGCGCCAGGCCGGGGCCGATGCGCCGCTCGAACTCCTCCACGTCCAGCCAGACCTCGTCACCGCCGGCCAGGCCGATCGCGCCGCGGCGGTCGCTGGCGATCAGCGCGCCCGCGCCGGGCGGCTGCGCCTGGACCACCCGCCGCAGGCGCCACAGCGCGGTGTTGAACGAACCGGCGGTCATCGACGAGGTGCGCTCCGGCCACAGGGTTCCGAGCAGCTCGGCACGGCTGAAGTAGCGTCCGCGCCCCAACGCCAGGTAGGCAAGCAGGCTGCCGCAGCGGCCCGATACTGCGGTCGCGCCCGCGCCGGAGGCGTCATTGCCGATGCAGAGTGACCCGAACAGCCATATGCACAACATGGTGTCGTCCTCGACGGGCTGCCGCGTCCATCGCGGCGGCGCACCCTCTCCTGACAGCCTGGCCCGTGGCCAGCCGGGGCATGCGCCATTGCCCCTGCACGGACACCCCGCTCTCCAGCGGGTCCCGCGGATCGGCCGACAGACTGCCACCGAAGCGGGCCGCCCGCTCCCGGGCGGCGGTCCAGCCCTGCTTTGCATCGGCGATCCGGACGTGGAATCCTGAGGCGGCAGGGGGCAAGGACAGCGGAACCGCACAACGTAGGCGGGCCGCTGGCGCCACGGGCATGGCGGCCGGGCAGTGCCGGCGGCCTGCGGCCTGCGGCGCGATACTTCGTGGACGGACATCCATGAGTGCACTGTCGATCCGCATCCGCAAGGCCCGGCTTTCGGCCAGGCTCAGCCAGGCCGAGCTGGCGCGGCGCGTGGGCGTAAAGCGCAGCGCCGTGACCCAGTGGGAACACCCCTTCGGAACCACGCCCAACATGCACCACCTGCTGCAGATCGCGGTGGAGGCCGGGGTCAGCGCCGAATGGCTGGCCACCGCACGCGGCGCCATGCATCCGGGGGACGGGCCCCAGGATGCCGAGGCGGGCGAGCACGCCCATGACGAGATCGAGAGCGACCTGCTGATGCGGTTCCGCCGCCTGCCCGCGCAGAAGCGCCGGATCGCGCTGCGGATCCTCGACGCGCTGGCCGGCTGAGGGCCACCGGGAAGCCGGGGCCGGAATGCAAAAAGCCCCGCGTCGGCGGGGCTTTCCGGTCAAGGCCTTGTTTTTCCACCTGCCAGGAGGTGGTGGGCGGTACAGGGTTCGAACCTGTGACCCCTACCATGTCAAGGTAGTGCTCTACCGCTGAGCTAACCGCCCATCTGCCGCTGCCGGACGGCGTTGCCGTCTGCAGGGGCGCGCATTCTACCCTGCCCCGGCGGGATTCCACAACAGGGGGACCCAGGATCAGCCGACCAGGCTGGCCTCCTTGAGCTTGCGGATCTCGTCGCGCAGGCGGGCGGCGTCCTCGAACTCCAGGTCGCGGGCATGCTGGTACATGCGCTGCTCCAGCTCCTGGATCTTCGCCACCGCCTTGGCCGGGTCCAGGGCCGAGTAATCGGCGGCCGGCTCGGCCACCTGGCGCGTCTTGCCCCGTCCCTTGCCCTTGCCCTTGGACTCGCCCGGCTCGGCGCGCGCGCCCTCCATCACGTCCATGATCTGGCGCACGACCTGGCGCGGGACGATCCCGTGTTCGGCGTTGTACTGCTCCTGCTTCTCGCGGCGGCGGTTGGTCTCGTCGATCGCCGCCTGCATCGAGCGGGTGATCGAGTCCGCATAGAGGATCGCCCTGCCGCGCAGGTTGCGCGCGGCGCGGCCGATGGTCTGGATCAGCGAGCCGGACGAACGCAGGAAGCCCTCCTTGTCCGCGTCCAGGATCGCCACCAGCGAGACCTCGGGCATGTCCAGCCCCTCGCGCAGCAGGTTGATGCCGACCAGCACGTCGAACTTGCCCAGGCGCAGGTCGCGGATGATCTCCACGCGCTCGACGGTGTCCACGTCCGAGTGCAGGTAGCGCACCTTGATGTCGTGCTCGGCCAGGTAGTCGGTGAGGTTCTCGGCCATGCGCTTGGTCAGGGTGGTGACCAGCACGCGGTCGCCCATGGCCACGCACTTGTTGATCTCGCCCATCAGGTCGTCGACCTGGGTGGCGACCGGGCGGATCTCCACCTGCGGGTCCACCAGGCCGGTCGGGCGCACCACCAGCTCGACCACCTGGTCGCCGGCCTCGCGCAGCTCGTACGGGCCCGGCGTGGCCGAGACGTAGATCGAACGCGGCGCGCGCGCCTCCCACTCCTCGAACTTCAGCGGGCGGTTGTCCAGCGCCGAAGGAAGCCGGAAGCCGAACTCCACCAGTGTTTCCTTGCGCGAGCGGTCGCCCTTGTACATGGCGCCGATCTGCGGGATGGTCACGTGCGACTCGTCGACCACCAGCAGTGCATCGGCGGGCAGGTAGTCGAACAGGGTCGGCGGCGGCTCGCCAGGCGCCTTGCCGGTCAGGTGCCGCGAGTAGTTCTCGATGCCCGAGCAGAAGCCGACCTCGGCCATCATCTCCAGGTCGAACTGGGTGCGCTGGGCCAGGCGTTGGGCCTCGACCAGCTTGTTCTGGGCGTACAGCTGCTCCAGCCGCTCCTTCAGCTCGATCTTGATGGTCTCGATCGCGGTGAGGACGCGGTCGCGGGTGGTGGCGTAGTGGGTCTTCGGGTAGATGGTGTAGCGCGGGATGCGGCGCAGCACCTCGCCGGTGAGCGGGTCGAACAGCGAGATGTTCTCGACCTCGCCGTCGAACAGCTCGATGCGCACCGCCTCGGCGTCGCTTTCGGCCGGATGCACGTCGACCACCTCGCCGCGCACGCGGAAGGTGCCGCGCTGCAGCTCGTACTCGTTGCGGGTGTACTGCAGCTGGGTCAGGTGGCGCAGCAGCTCGCGCTGGTCGATGCGCTCGCCGCGCGACAGGATCAGGCGCAGCGACAGGTAGTCCTCCGGCGCGCCCAGGCCGTAGATCGCCGAGACGGTGGCCACCACCAGTACGTCGCGCCGCGACAGCAGGGCCTTGGTCGCGGCCAGGCGCATCTGCTCGATATGGTCGTTGATCGAGCTGTCCTTCTCGATGAAGGTGTCGGTCGAGGGGACGTAGGCCTCGGGCTGGTAGTAATCGTAGTAGCTGACGAAGTACTCGACCGCGTTGTTCGGGAAGAAGGCCTTGAACTCGCCGTACAGCTGCGCGGCCAGGGTCTTGTTGTGCGCCATCACCAGGGTCGGCTTCTGCACCTGCTGGACCACGTTGGCGATGGTGTAGGTCTTGCCCGAGCCGGTGACGCCGAGCAGCACCTGCTTCGCCAGTCCGGCCTCGAAGCCTTCGACCAGCTTCTCGATGGCATACGGCTGGTCGCCCGCCGGGGCGTACGGGGAGACCAGTTCGAATCGTTCGCTCATGCGACTGGGGAGCCTTCGGGAGACCTTGCAGTATAGGAGCCGGGCTGTCCCCGGGGCGTGCATCCGCGCCGGCGTGGCGACGGGTTCAGCCCGCGGTTGGCCTCGCAAAGCCGGCGGCGGTGCGACGCCCTTGTCCGCCCGGGGGAGCGCCCTGCCCCCTCCCGGGCGCGATCGCCCGCGCTCCCGGCGGGGCGGGGAACCACGCTGGCGTGCCCGGATTCCGGGCGCCGGCGCTGTTTGGATGAAGTCCTACAGGACACTGCGGAACCTCCCGATTCCGCGGCCCATGGCCAACGGCGATGCTGGGCCGCCCGAGCGGAATGGACTTCGCGCATGCGCATGGATGCGCCGGGCACCTGCCACGGCATCACCCTGGTCGAACTGCTGGCCACGACCGCGATCCTGGCGATCGTGGCGGCGCTGGCCGCGCCCGGCATGAAAGCGCTGCTGGAACGCCAGCGCACGGCCAGTGCGCTGCACGCCCTCACCACCCGGCTGGCGCTGGCCCGCACGGCCGCGATCACCTCGCGCACGCCCGTCACGTTCTGCCCGTCGCGCGGCGACGGCCACTGCACCGGCGGCACCGACTGGAGCTCCGGGTGGCTGGTGTACCGGGATCCGCAACGCCGCAGCCAGCCACGTGGCCCCGGCGACATCCTGCGCAACGAGGTGGCCCCGGTGCATGGCTCGATCCGGATCCTGTCCAGCAGCGGCCGGGTCCGCGTGCGCTACCAGCCCGCCGGCCTGGCCCCGGGCGCGAACCTGACCTTCCGGATCTGCCATGGCGACCGCCTGCACGCCGAAGTGGTGGTCAACAACGGCGGCCGCGCCCGTTCGCGGGAGGCGCCGAAGGGAACACCCTGCATGGCCGGCCCATGAGCCGCACGCGCCGGAAATGCCCGCGCCACGGGGCCTGCGGCGTCCCCGGACGCCTTCGCTTACGGGAAAACGCACCGACCTCTTGCCGGGCAGGAAAGCATCTGTCTACAATACGCGCCCCCGCCCGAATAGCTCAGCCGGTTAGAGCACTTGACTGTTAATCAGGGGGTCGTTGGTTCGAGTCCAACTTCGGGCGCCATATTCCAGGAAGGGTCCGCAGCAATGCGGACCCTTCTTTTTTGCGCCCGCGCCGCGCATGCGCCGGAAACGCAAACGCCGGGCCACGGGGCCCGGCGCTGCGGATTCGGCCTGGCGTAGCGCTTCCCGGCGGTCGCGCCGGGAGGCGCTGCCCTCAGTCGGCGCCCGGGCCTGCCTGCGTCACCAGCAGGCCTGCACGTTGCCGGTGCCGGTGATGCCTTCCTGGCCCTTGGCGTCGAGCGAAAGCGTGCCGCACTTCTCGTCCTTCTGGCGGTCGGTCGGCGTGGCCGTCAGGGTGTAGCTCTTCGGGCCCTCGACGTCGAGCTCGATCGTGTAGAACGCCTCCAGGTCCGGACCGCACTGCGCCGGCTCCGGCGCACTCTCGTACGTCAGGTGGGTCGTGTAGTAGCGCTCCAGGAACTGCGCGCGCTCATGCAGGCAGGCCGCGGCGGCCGAGCGCCGCGACTTGAGGATGTAGTGCTGGTAGCTCGCGTTGGCGATCGTGCCGAGGATCGCGATGATCGCCACCACCATCATCAGCTCGATGAGGGTGAAGCCCTGCGCGCGGGAGCCCCGTGCATGCCGCATGTTCCGGTCAATTGCCATTGTTGATCAGCTCCCTCCAGGAGACTCGCCTCACCGCGGCCTGGGAGCCGCTGGTCTTGTACTTAGCGTAAGTGCCGTCGTCCAGGCTCGTATACATGTACGAGCCGAGGAAGATCGGGTTGTTCGGACCGCTGTCGTAGGCCACGCCCGAGTACGGCGTCGAGGTGTCGCCGTCCTGGTAGTCGCCGCTGTCGCCGACGGTCCCCGACTGGTCGATGTCGAAGAACGCGCCGTTGAGCCGGCCACCGGTGAACGGATCGATCGCCATCGTGAAGCCCTTGCCGCTGGGGGCGCAGGGATCGTTCGAGTCCGGGAAGCGCGTGGTGCCGATCAGGGCCATGCCCTGGAAGAAGTTCGGCACGACCATGCGCTCGCCGCGGGCCGCGACGGTGCCGTCGGCCTCCTCCGGCGACTGCAGGTCGATGTACCAGCCGTTGGTCCCGGCCGCCGCCACCTTCGAGATCACGCGGCCCTTGCTGTCCTCGTAGTCGATGGTCGACTGGTTCAGGCTGTTGTGGGCCACCAGGGTGCCGCGGTCGATGATGCCGTACCAGCTCTGCACCACCGCGTTCGCGCTCACGCTGGTGTCGGCCATGCTCAGGTAGCGGCCGGTACCGAAGAACAGCCAGGTCTCCGGCGGACGGTACGGGTTGCGGGCCACCAGGGGCGCGACGGTGATCGGCTGCCCGGTGCGGGTGGTGAACAGCAGGGTCGTGGAATTGGCATCCAGGTCGAACTTCCAGAGGTTGCCGCGCATGTCGCCGGCGTAAACCGTGTCGAAGTTGCCGTCCGGCTTGCTCGGCACGACGGTGCCATGGTCGTCCCAGACGTTGACCGGGCCCAGTCCGTTGTCGCCCGCCACGCCGGTGCTGCGCGAACCGCGGTTGGCGCCGGTGATCACGTCGAGCATGATCAGGGCCGAGGCGTCGCTGGTGCTGTTGGGGCCGTTGCCCAGGAACACGCGCCAGTCGCCGTCGGCAACCTTGGCGATGATCGGGCGTCCCAGGGCATTGCCGAGCAGGAAGCCGACCTGCGAGTCGGAGCCGGTTTTCTCCCACAGCAGCTTCGGGTTGTCCGGGTCGGTGACGTCCAGGGCGAAGATGGTCTTGCCGCCGCGGCCCATCGTGCCCACCAGGATGGTCTTCCAGGTTTCGCCGTCCTTGACGTCGGCGACGGTCAGCTCGCCGTCCACCGAATAGGCGTGGTCGTACTCCGGATCCCAGTACGGGTAGCGTCCCGACGCCGGATCGTTCTGCTGCAGCACCGCCATCGCCTCGGTGGGCATGAAGGCGAACAGCTCGCGGCCGGCGTTGGCGTTGCCCGAATCCGGCGCCTGGAACGCATGCAGCATGCCGTCGTTGGCGCCCACGTACACCACCGGCTTGCGCGAGGCCTTCTGCGACGCGAACGAAGCATAGCTGGGGTCGTTCGGGTGCAGGTTGGCGTTCGGCCGGCCCACGTAGATGGGGGTCGAATTGATGATGTCGCCCAGCATGCCGCGCCGGTTGCGGAAGGTGCGCAGGCTGTTGTTGGCGGTGGACTGCCGCTCGTGGGTGCGGTCGCCGAGGATGTACTTCAGCTGGTCATCGGTCAGGCCGGAGAACCCGGTCGGCTTGATCACCGAGGGGTTCGCCTGCACCGCACCGGTCCAGCCATTGATGAAGTTGGACAGGCCGCTGGCGCTGCTGGCGTTGGCATAGAGCAGCTTGCGCTGGCTGTAGTGCAGCGTGACCGCGTCGGGGTTGACCTTGGTGTCGCCCGCGGCCTGGCCCAGCCAGTCGGAGGCGTCCCAGCGGTCGGTCAGGGTGCCGGTGTTGACGTCGACGTCGCTGGCGGTCAGGCGTCCGCCCCAGCCGTTGGAGATGTACTTGGCCTGGTAGGTGCGCGAACCCACTTCCAGCTTGGTGCTGTTGCTGGCGAACGAGCTGCCGGAGCCGCTGACGTCGTCGGCGATCTTGCGGAACGCCGCCTCCAGGCCTCGGATCATCGCCTCGCCGTTGTTGGCCAGGTACATGTTGTTGGGCAGGTAGAAGTCGCCCGTGCCGCCCAGTCCGGTCTGCTGCTTGGCGTTCTGGGTGGCCGAGGTCCACACGCTGCGGTTCGTATTGAACCAGGCCGTGCTCTGCCGCTGGGCATTGCCGTTGGCGTCGTACGACTCCTCCGGAATCGCGTAGCCGCCGTACTTGGTCGCCAGGTAGTACTGGTTGGTCCTGGCGCTCTTGAGGTCGTTGAGCTCGACCACGTCCACCCAGTACGTGCTGATCGACTGGCCGCGCTTGCGCTCGGGGTTGGTGCTCAACACCACGTTGGGCACGTCGGAGCGGATGTCGTTGATGTGCGCCCAGTAGGCCAGCGCCGCGGTGTAGTTGCGGTTGGTGTTGTCGCCCTCGGTGTATCCGAGCCATTCGGACACGAAGTTGTTCGAGATGTCGCCGTTGCCGCTGTGGTTGGCGTCCTCGTTGTTGGTGGCCGTGTCGCCGATGCCGAGGAACACGTTGGCCTGGCAGCGGTACAGGATCGGGTCGGCATTGCTGCCGACCGTGGTGTCGGCGGTCCAGCGGGTCACCGCGGAGTTGGCGCCGGTGCCGTACCAGTCCTCGATGACCGGCATGCCGTCGGCATTGCGGTAGCGATCCTGGGCGCTGCCGGTCAGGTTGCTGTAGGCCGACAGGTTGCCCACGCCGCGCATGTAGCGCAGTGCGGTGTAGTACATCTCGCTGAGGTTGTCGTACGCCTTCAGCGTGGCCATGCCGGTGTGGATCTGGCCGAACCGGTTCAGGTAGTTGATGACGCCGCTGTAGCGCACGGTGCAGCGGCTGCCGTCCGGCGGATCGCCGGAGCCGGTGCCGCAGGTGCCGATGCGGGCGCTCGTGGCGGCGGAATCGCTGGTGTCCGGGTCGTTGATGATCACGCCGGTCACCGGATCCCACTCGGGATTGTCGATGTTCGGGATGCGGCCGGTGCGGTCCGGATACGGCTTCTCGGTGCCGGCCAGCTCGGCCGCGGTCACCGGGCCGATCAGCTTCTGGCGCGCGCGCATCACGCCACCGTTGCGGTTCTGGCCGCTCTCGGTCAGGTACGCGAACAGGCTGTAGCGGGTCTTCTTGGCGTTGCCCTGGAGCAGGCCTTCGGGCTTGTAGTAGCTGCCGTAGCGGGTGCACATCGAGCGGGTGTCGAGCACCCCGTCGCAGACCTTCACCCGGATGCTGACCGCGTACACCGCGTCGTTGCCATACGAGTTCGGATCGCGATCGCCGTTCCGGCTCGTGCACCTGGCCTTGGCGGAGCTGTACGAGTAGCCCGAGGGACAGCTGGTCGCGCTGTTGGCCAGCGAATGTACGGACGGGTTGTACGGCACCGCCGAGACGTTGCTGTCGCCCGGCGCGGGCTGGATGCCGCTGGTCACCGGCAGCGCGAGCGCCCTGGGGTCGTTCCAGGACTGCGAATTGCCGAGCGAGATATTGGTGGAGAGCCCGAACCACATCTGGTTGCGCAGGCCACCGATGCGGGCGCGGAAACCGGAGGTCTGCGCGGGCGTCGCCCCCGCGACCAGGGTGTTGTTATTGAGCCTGCGCAGCGGGGTGTAGCCGGTTTCGAAACGGTCCGAATTGCCCTTTTCGAGGTAGGTGACACCCGGCATCTCGCTGGTGGCCTTGGACATGGCCGAGCCGTTGGAACCGATGATCGACACGCTGGGCGGCGTGCCGTCCGCCGGGCGGTGCACGCGGTAGCCACCGGTCAGGGCCAGGCGGAAGGTATCCACCGCCTGCATGGCCGCCCAGTTGAGGAAGTTGCCGCTCCACAGCCGCTGGGTCACCGTGCCGCCGGTCCTGCCGCTGCAGCTGCGGTTGCTGGCCGCGACCACCGGATAGAAATAACGGTTGGCCTCGACCGGGTCGTAGTTGTAGGCGTAGCAGAGCTCGGAATTGAAGTAGCCGGCGTAGGCCGTCGAGGTCGAGTAATTGGCCGAGCCCTCGGCCACGCCGGGGGCGTTGGCGTGGGTCACCACCGTCGGCCATTCGACCGAGGGCAGCAGCACCATGTTGCCGGGGACGCTGTTGGTCACCGTCAGCGGCTTGCGGTCGATCGCCACGCCGGAGAAGGCCGACACCGAGCAGAAGGCGGCGCACAGGCCGACCGCGATCGCGGCGATCCTGCTGGCCCGGCTGGGTGCGGGGCGCGGAGCGGAGGTTGCGGGGTTGTTCATGGCGGTACTCCCTGCGCGGTCGCGCGGCTGGGTCGTCGCATTCATCACTTGGCCACCACGTTGGCCTGCAGGACCACCACCGCGCGTTCGCTGTTGTTCGCGGGGTCGTGGCTGCGGGCGAAGATCCGGTACATGGCTTCCTGGACCACGCCACCGCCACCGCCGCCGTACTGCACGGATCCGGCGCTGGAGCCGAGGCCCAGTTCGTCATGGCTGTCGCGCAGGCCCAGGTACTGGACGTAGTACTGGGGGGCGCCGGCAGAGTTGTTGCCCGCGCCGAGCTGGTCGGTCGCGTTGAACCAGCAGTCGCCGGTCAGGCTGGCGCAGATCGCGCCGCCGCTGAAGGTGCTGGCCGGCATGCCTCCGCACTTGGAGTCGTCGATGTCGGCCAGGCCGCCGCGCGCGGGGTCGTTGCCGCACTTGACGCCGATGACCCAGCCGTTGCCGTTGGCGAGCACGGTGGCGCGGACCTTGTCCTCGGCCTCGCGCAGCGCCGACTCGGCCTGCTGGAAGGCGAGGCTGCGGTCGTACATGTTGGCGCTCATCCGCTCCTCCAGCAGCGTGCCGCGGAGCACGGCCAGGCCCAGCAGGGTCATGACCAGCAGCAGGATGAGGACGACGACGAGGGACGCGCCTTGCTGGCGCCCGGGGAGCTTGATGGCCTTGTTCATAGGACGCGGTTCCGCAGGGCGATGACGTTTTCGACGACGCGGGTCAGCGGCTGGCCGTCGGTGCCGGTGCGCTCGGTTTCCCGGAGCGTCAGCGTCATCCGCACGGCGCGCACGTTGCGCCAGGCGTCGGCGGTGGTCAGCGACGAGGCGCCGACGTAGCCGGCATCGGTCAGGTAACGGAACTGCAGGTTGGACACGCCCTGCACCACTTCCTCGGCGCTGCCGCCGTTGACCTGGCGGTACAGCGAATAGCCGTTGGAGGCATCGCCATCGGGATCGCGCAGGAACCAGCGGACGCCCTGCATCGAGCTGATCGTGGCGAACTTCGGGAACGGATAGGCGGTGGCCGCGCCGGCGCAGGCGCCGGTGTTGGGCATCGGGAAGTAGTCGCAGGCGTTGGCGCCCGCACCGGCGGCGAAGCTGACGGAGCCGGCCGCCGAACTGTCGCCGTTGGCCCGGAACACGCCCAGCACCTTCATGTCGCAGACCATCACCACGTCGCCGCTGGCGAACAGCGGGGTGGCCGGCGTGAACTCCAGGTCGGTGGCGCCGGAGGCGAGCTCGTCGGTGGTCGAGCGGATGTCCTCGCCGGTGCGCAGGACCTGGATGACGTCGGTGCCGGCGACGTGGTCGGGGCCGTCGTTCTCGAAGCCATAGAGCGGGAAGCCCAGGGCCATGAACCAGTCGTCGCCGTCGGGCGTGGCCGCGGCGGCACCGTCGATGATGTTGCCCGGGGTCAGGGTGACGTCGCAGGGGTTGGATCCGGCCTCGCGGATGTCGCGCGAGATCAGCTCGAACGCGATCTGCCCGGACTCCTGCAGCCGGGCCAGGCCCTGGGTGCTGCGGTAGGCCGCCTTGTTGGAGGCGAACACGCCGATCGCGGCGCCGACCACCAGCAGGCCGAGCACCAGCGAGATCATCAGTTCGATCAGGCTCACGCCTGCCTGGCGGGCGCGCGACGCGCCGCGCGGATGGATGCGTTCGATGTTCATAGGGCGCTCACCGTCACGACCTGGCGGGTTTCGCTACCCTCGCCGGTCTCGCTTTCCTCGCCGTCGTCGCTGGCCGTGCCGCGACTGTCGTCCCACTGGATCGTCACCGTGCAGGTGCCGCCCCCGAAGGCGTTGCCCGCGCAGGCGACCTCGGCGCAGGTGGTCTCGTCGTCGATGAGGCCCATCGTGCTTTTCAGCGACATCAGCCAGGCATTGAGTTCGCCCTGGGCGGTCTGGTGGCCTTCCGGAAGGCTGTCGTCCGGGTCTCCGCCTTCGCACTGCATTCCCGCGGTGTTGTAGTAGCCCGCGATCGCGGCGGTGCGGTTGGCGCGCAGGATGTCGAGGACGGCGTAGGACTGCATGACCGCCTGGGTGCGCTCGAGCGAGCTCTGGCCGTTGCGCAGCGCGGTGGCCTGCATGGCGGCGATGCCGAGCAGGCCGATGGCCATGATCAGGATGGAGATCATCACTTCCAGCAGCGTGGCGCCGGCCTGTCGCCGGCGGCCCGCCATCGGCGGCCGCGGCGTGCAGGGCCTGAAGGTCTGGCTCATGGGCATTCCCCCGGGGTGGCGTGGCTCGCGACCACCGTGTTGATGCGGCTGCCGCCGGCCACGTCCACCTGGCGGACGTTCTCGGCGGGCCGCGTGGTCGGCAGGCAGACGGTGAAGGTGGTGGCGAGCAGCGACCCGGTGTCGTCGCGCGCCAGGCCGTCGGGGCGGAAGTTCATCGTGTCGCCGCCGGACACCTCGACCGCTCCCTTCACCGTCGCCACGCGCAGCACTTCCGGATCGGCGCCGGGCAGCATCACGATCCAGCCCGTCCAGTTGCCTTCGCCGTCGGCGCAGCTGGCGCCGTCCTCCCTGCGGCACAGCCGCACGGTGCGGTTGCGGCGCACGGCCTCGGAGCGGGCCAGCTGGATGTCGGCCACCAGGTCGTTGGCCTGCGCCGTAAGGCGGTTGCCGTTGATGACCGCGGTAAAGCTGGGCGTGGCCAGGGATACGAGGATGGCCAGGACGGCCAACGTGACCATCAGTTCCAGCAGCGTAAAGCCCCCCTGCCGTGCGCGCACGCCGGCGCGGCGCTGCCGGCCCAGTGGCCCATGCGATGGATGCATGCCCGGTTTCCCCATATTGGATGCCGTTGCAACTTAGCCGAGCGCGCCGGCCACCTCTACCCGCAACCGACGAGCGGGCCGAACCCCGGAACCAGCGGCGGCGGCTCCCCGGCCGGCGCCGTCCAAGGCATCATGCCGGCATGCCAGGTTCCCGCCCAGCCCCGCCCTCCTCCCCGCTCGACGCACTGTGGCAGGCCCCGGCCATCAGCTGGACGGTCGTCGGCGGCATGGGCGTGGCCGCCGTGCTGGCGATCGCGCAGCCGGGCTGGACCGACCGCTGGGTGTACTTCGGCCTGGCCTGCCTGATCATCCAGTGGACCCTGCTGCTGGCCCTGGGCGGCCTCTACCTGGTAAGGGGCGCCCTCGCCCGCCTGCGGCCGCTCCACGTCGCCGGACTGGCCCTGCTGGCGCTGGTCGCGTCCAGCTCCCTGGTGCACGTGCTGGCCCAGGGGATGGTTTCGGTGATGGTGCCCGGGCCGCTGGCCCCGGGCTGGAGCACGTTGAGGGTGGCGGGACTGACCCTGTGCGTGGGCCTGATGGGCCTGGCGGTGTTCTACAACCACTGGCGCGCCACCCAGCTGGCCGTGCGCGCCAAGCAGGCCCAGCTGGAGTCGCTGCAGGCGCGGATACGCCCGCACTTCCTGTTCAACACCCTCAATACCGGCGTGGCCCTGGTGCGCCAGCGCCCGGGCGAGGCCGAGCGGCTCCTGCTGGACCTGGCCGACCTGTTCCGCGCCGCCCTCGCCGGCCCGCCGACCATCTCCCTGGAGGACGAGCTGGCGCTGGCCCGGCGCTACCTGGAGATCGAGCAGCTGCGCTTCGGGCCGCGGCTGCGGGTGGCCTGGAAGGTGCCGGACCGGTTGCCGGAGGTGCAGATACCGACCCTGTCGGTACAGCCGCTGGTGGAGAACGCGATCCGCCACGGCATCGAGCGTTCGCCCGAGGGCGGCGAGGTGCGGATCGAGGTGGAAGCGGACCACGCCGGCGTCCGCATCGTCATCAGCAACAGCGTGTCTATGCGGGCGGGCCCGCCGACCCGCGGCCACCAGGTCGGGCTGAGCGCGGTGCGGGCGCGGGTGCAGGCGCTGACCGGCAACCGCGGCGGCGTGGAGATCGAGTCCACCCTCGAGCGGCACGTGGCCATCCTGAGCCTGCCGTTCCCGGCAGGCGGTGCGGGTCAGGCCACCACGCGGTAGCAGGGCCGGTACTCGCCGGCGATCTTCATCCGGCGCTGCTCCACGAAGGCGCGCAGCAGGCCGTCCAGCGCCTGCATCATGTCCGGCGCGCCGTGGATCTCGAACGGGCCATGCTGCTCGATCCGGCGCATGCCGTCTTCCTTGACGTTGCCGGCGACGATGCCGGAGAACGCGCGGCGCAGGTCGGCGGCCAGCGCCGACGGCGGACGGCCCGGATGCAGGTCCAGCGCGGCCATCGCCTCATGGGTGGGTGCGAACGGCTGCTGGAATTCCAGCGGGATCGAAAGCCCCCAGTTGAAGTAGAACGAGTCCTTCTGCGCGATGCGCGCCTCGCGCACGCGCTGGATGCCGGCGGTCATCTTCTTCGCCACCTCGGCGGCGTCGCCGATCACGATCTCGTAGCGGGACGTCGCCGCCTCGCCCAGGGTCAGGCGGATGAAACGGTCGATCTGCTCGAAGTACGGCGCGGCCACGGTCGGACCGGTGAAGATCAGCGGGAACGGAACGTGCGCGTTCTCCTCGCGCAGCAGGATGCCCAGCAGGTACAGGATCTCCTCGGCCGTGCCCACGCCGCCGGGGAACACGATGATGCCGTGGGCCATGCGCACGAACGCCTCGAGCCGCTTCTCGATGTCCGGCATGATCACCAGCTCGTTGACGATCGGGTTCGGCGATTCGGCCGCGATGATCCCGGGCTCGGTGATGCCGATGTAGCGCGTCTGCGCCTTGCGCTGCTTGGCGTGGGCGATGGTGGCGCCCTTCATCGGCCCCTTCATCGCGCCCGGGCCGCAGCCGGTGCAGATGTCCAGGCCGCGCAGGCCCAGCTCGTAGCCGACCTGCTTGGTGTAGAGGTACTCGTCGCGCGAGATCGAGTGGCCGCCCCAGCACACGACCAGGTTGGGATCGGCCGGGTGCAGCACGCGGGCGTTGCGCAGCAGGCCGAACACCGCCTCGGTGATGCCCGGGGAGGTCTCGAGGTCCTCCGCGTATTCCGGGCCCAGCTCGATCGCGGTCCAGGCCAGGTCGCGGACCACCGCGAACAGCAGCTCGGCCACGCCGCGGATGATCTGGCCGTCGACGAAGGCCATCGCCGGCGCGTTCTTCAGGTCGATGCGCAGGCCGCGGTCCTGCTGGGTGACCTGGATGTCGAAGTGCGGGTACAGGTCGCGGGCCGCGCGCGGGTCGTCGCTGGCGCTGCCGCTGGTCAGCACCGCCAGGGCGCAGCGCCGCAGGAGCTCGTGCATGCCGCCGCTGGAGGCGTCGCGCAGCCGCGCCACCTCGGTCCGCGACAGCACGTCCAGCCCGCCGCGCGGGTAGATGCGGGCGTCCTGGACCGGGAGGGTGCTGGCGGTGGTGTCGTTCATCGGGGTCCTGCGTGTTCTGGCAAACCGGTCGGCGACTCTAGCGCAGCCCCGGGCGCCGCACCACCGCGCAGAAGGAAACGGCCGGGTCGCCCCGGCCGTTTCGGTCACGCATGCAACGCAGGATCAGAACTTGTAGCGGAAGCCCACCTGCAGCGACCAGCGGGACTCCCAGTCGGTCCACGACTTCGCCGTCACGCCGTTCGGGTTGGAGCTGCTGACCGGGTTCGGGTTGAAGGCATAGATGTACTTGCCGGTGTCCTCGTCAACGCCCTGGAAGCCGACGGCGACGCGGTCGCTGTACGCCGAGTTGTACTGGATGCGGCCCCAGTCCTTGTTGATCAGGTTGCCGATGTTCATCACGTCCAGCCAGATCTCGGACTTGTGGCCCTCGAAGAAGCCCGGCAGTTCCTGGCTGATGCGCAGGTCGAACTGGTTCACCCAGCGGTTGCGCATGCTGTTGCGCTCGACGACGCGGCCCCTGTAGCGCTCCAGGCCGTTGTCGGCCACCCAGTCGAAGAACGCGGCTTCCATGTCGGCGCCGCCGGTGAACAGCACTTCGCCCTCCGCACCCGGGATGTACAGCAGGTCGTTGGTGTAGCCGTCGCCGTTCATGTCGTTGGCAAAGCGCCAGCTGTACGGTGCACCGGCACGGCCTTCGTAGAACACCGAGACGGTGGTCGCGTAGTCGCGGAAGAACGACTTGCGGAACTGCAGGCTGCCGATGACGCGGTCCTTGATCTCGTAGTTCGAGGTCGCGGCCTCGTCGGAGTTCGGATCGAACACCGCCTTGTTGGACCAGTTCGAGATCGCGCGCGAGCTGGTCAGCGGATTGACCTCGGTCGCGTTGGTGTAGGTGTAGTTCAGCGACCAGCCCCAGGTGTCGACCAGCGGCTTGTTCAGGCCGACGGTGAACTGGGTGCTACGGCCATTGTCGGTGTTGGTCAGCAGCAGGACGCCGTCGTTGGCCCAGCCGGTGACGTTCTCGTAGCCCGGGATGGTGTCGGCCAGGTCCTCCACGCCGTCGTTGCTGCCGTTGCGGATGCCGCTCTTGGCGTACGGGTTGTTCCAGTACAGCTTGCGGCCGTCCGGGCCCTCGTCGAAGGACACGTTGCCCAGGTCGAGGCGCTCGTAGTGCAGGCCCTTGTTGACCTTGGTGTACAGGAACTCGGCCGAGGCCACGACGCCGTACCACGGCAGCTCGGTGTCGAACGCCAGGTTGGCCTTCCACACGGACGGCTGCTCGAAGTCCTTGTCCATGAGGTTGACCATCATGCGGTAGCCGCTGCTCGGGTCGGGCCGGCTGGGGTTGTTCGGGTCCATGGAGACCGGCAGCCAGCCGTCGCTGGTGTCGCGGTCGTTGTAGCCGATCAGGCCGAAACCGGTGTTCTGGTAGGAGTTACCCACCCACACGTTGGCCGCCGCGCCCTGGAACAGGCCCAGGCCGCCGCGCAGCTGGGTCGGGCGATCGCTGTCGAAGGTGTAGTTGAAGCCGAAGCGCGGCTGGACCAACACGTCGTCCATCTTGGCGCGGTTGTCGTAGCCGTAGTACTGCTGGACCAGCTGGTTGTGGACCGGCACGTCATCCAGGCTCGGGATGTCGGCGCGCAGGCCGAACAGCAGGGTCAGGTTGTAGTTGACCGCCCAGCTGTCCTGCACGAACAGGCCGGTGTTGGTGTGCACGTAGTTCATCGCCACCGAATCCAGGCCGTTGCCCGGGACCGGAGCGTTCAGGTCGTAGATCGAGTACTGGCCGGTGCGGAACGCGTCCAGTCCGGCGAACACGTAGGTGCCCCAGATGTTCTGCGCGTAGAGGTTGTAGACGTCGTTGCGCTCCCAGTCGAAGCCGAACTTCAGGGTGTGGTCGCCGACGTACCAGGTCGCGGCACCGAAGGCGGTGTCGGTGGTGGTCTGGATCTCGTTGCCGTGGCGGAACTCGTCGGTGCCGAAGTTCAGGTACGGCGGGGTGGTGCCGGTGTTGCCGAAGGTGACGACCATCTGCGGCAGGCGCGCGTACACCGAGCTCAGCGAGTCGTAGGTGCGGCGGCCGACCTTGAACTCGGTGGTCAGGTTCTCGTTCCAGTCGCTGAACAGCTGCACCACCGAGGTCTGCACTTCCTTGGTGATGTCGTACCAGCGGCTGTTCAGGCCCAGCGCCGGGCCGAAGGTGCCGACGCCGTGGCTGTTGTAGTTCATGCTGTTGCTGGAACCGGCCAGGTTCGGCTCGACCTGCTCCAGCTTCGAGAAGCGCGCCGACAGGCGGTGGGCCTCGTTGATGTTCCAGTCGATCTTGGCGGCGTACTCCTCGACCTCGTTCTTGATGGTCGACGGGGACTCCATGCTGCCGATGTCGACGCGGTAGACGTCGCGGGCGATCGCCTGGGCCTCGGCGATCTGCTCCGGGGTGATGTTGACGATGGTGTTGGCGCCGGAACCGACCGGGCCGAACGAGGAGCCGGCGCGATCGCGCTCGAACTTCTCGTAGTTCACGAAGAAGAACAGCTTGTCCTTGATGATCGGGCCGCCGAAGGTGGCGCCGAAGGTCTGCTCCTGCTTGAAGCCGGTGAAGTCGGCGCCCGAGACCGGGTGCTCGCCCCACCAGTCGCCGTCGCGGTAGGCGCCGTACACCGAGCCGTGGAACTCGTTGGTGCCCGACTTGGTCACCGCGTCGATCACCGCGCCGGTGGCACCGGTGATGGTTGTGTCGTAGTTGGAGATGTCGACGTTGATCGCCTCGATGGCGTCCATCGACACCGGCTGGCGCATGGTCGGGAAGTTGTTCGACTCCAGGCCGAAGGTGTCGCTGGTGTTGATGCCGTCGATGCGGATGGCGTTGTAGCGCGGGTTCTGGCCGCCGACGCTGATCTCGCCGCGCGACTTGTCGCTCTGGGCGATGCGCGGATCCAGGCGGACGTAGTCCTGGATGTTGCGGTTGGCCGAGGGCAGCGCCTCGATCTGCTGCTGCGACACGCTGGTGCCGGCGCCCATCTTGTTCGCGCTGAAGATGTCCGAACCGCCGGCCACGCCGACCACGCTGATGGCGCCCAGCTCGGTCACTTCGCCGACCAGCGAGGCATTGACGGTCGCGACCTGGTTCAGGGCCAGGTAGACGCCTTCCTCGGTGCGGGTGCCTTCGCCCGGCTTGGTCACGGTCACGGTGTACGGACCGCCGACGCGCAGGCCGCGGGCGTTGTAGCGGCCGCTGGCATCGGTCACCGCACGGCTGACCGTACCGGATTCCACGTGGACGATGGTGACTTCGGCGCCAGCCACCGGCTGGCCGCTGCTGCCCACGACCACGCCGCCGACGCCGGCGGAGGTGCTCTGGGCGAACGCAGGAGCGGCAGCAAGGGCGGCGACCAGTCCAAGGGTGAGCTTGGACATGCGGAGTCGACGGTGATCGGTCATGGCAAAGGCCTCAGGAGGGTGGCAAAGAAAAGTTTTTCAGCCCGGGCGGCGGGCGGCATTGCAGATCAATGGCTTCCCTGCATACGGCGGCGCAGGGGTTAACAGTAGATTAACATGCTAGTGCGGGTCTGTGACCGGCCGGTTACGGTTTTTATTGCATCGCAGCACGGCTGCGACGCCCACTCAGCCGATCGGCCTTCCCAGGTAGACGGCCACGCCGTCCAGCAGCATCTGCACCGAGATCGCCACCAGCAGCATGCCCATCAGGCGCTCGACCGCGGTCAGCGCGCGCCGGCCCAGCAGCCGGTACAGCAGCGGCGCAGCCAGCAGGATCGCGGCGGTGGCGGCCCAGGCCAGGAACAGGGCCAGGCTCCATTCCCAGAGGCGGTCCGGCTCGCGGCTGCCCATCAGCATTACCGCGGCCATGCCCGACGGGCCGGCCACCAGCGGGATGGCCAGCGGCACGATGAAGGGTTCGCCGTCCGGGATCTCCCCCATCAGCCCTTCCGGGCGCGGGAAGATCATGCGGATGCCGATCAGGAACAGGACGATGCCTCCGGCGATGGACACCGACTCCTGGCGCAGGTGCATCAGTTCCAGCGCGTACTGGCCGCACCACAAGAACAGCATCAGCACGAACAGGGCGATCAGCAGCTCGCGCATGACCACCACGCGCTGGCGCTGCGGGGTCAGCGGCTTGAGCACGCTCAGGAACACCGGGACGTTCCCCAGCGGGTCCAGGATCAGGAACAGCAGCAGTGCGGCGGACATGATGGTCATGCCAGGATTTCCTCAAGGCCGGCAACCACCTGGCCACGGTACGGGGCGCCTTGCGGCGAAAGGAGCATCACGCAGCGGGACGCGTAGTCCCTGGGGTGGCGCAGGTCGGGCACTCGGTCGTCCGCATAGGCGCGGGCGCGCAGCGGCGTGCGCATGGGTCCGGGCTGCAGCGCGCATACGCGCACCGGATCGTTGCCCAGTTCGGTGGCGAGCATCCGCACCAAGGCATGCAGGCCGTGCTGGGCGATGCCGTAGCCGCCCCAGTAGGCCTGCCCCACCCGGGCCAGGTCGTCGACCGCCAGCACCACGGCCGGATCGGGCGCCTGCCGCATCAGCGGCAGGCAGGCCTGCAGCAGCCACCAGGGCGCGGTCAGGTTGACGTGGATCGCGCGGGCGAACTGCGCCGGATCCTGGTGCTCCAGCGGGGTCAGCCCGCGGAATTCGGCGGCGCAGTGCAGGATGCCGTCCAGCCGGCCCAGCTCCGCCTCGATGCGGACGGCCAGCTCGGCATAGTCGTCCGGCGAGGCGCCCTCCAGGTCCAGCGGATACAGCAGCGGCTCGGCCCCGGCCGCGGCAACGGCGTCGTACACGCGGTTCAGGCGGGGCAGCCGGCGGCCGAGCAAGACCCCGGTGGCGCCGGCCTCGGCGCAGGCGGGGGCAGCGACGCTGCCCAGGCCGCCATGGGCGCCGGTCACGAGCACGACACGACCTGCCAGCGGCTTCGGCGCCGCCACGGGAAGACCAACCAGGCTCATTGCGACTGCGCTTCGCTGACCATCCGCTGCAGCTCGCCGGACTCCAGCAGCTCCAGGGTGATCTCGCAGCCGCCGATCAGCTCGCCGTGCAGGAACAGCTGTGGGAAGGTCGGCCAGTTCGAGTAGCGCGGGAGGTTGGCGCGGATCTCCGGCTCCTCCAGCACGTTGATCGTATGGAGGTCCTGGGCGCCGGCGGCCTGCAGGGCCTGCACCGCGCGCGCGGAGTACCCGCACATCGGGAACGCCGGGGTGCCTTTCATGAACAGGACGATCGGCCGGCTCTCGACCTCGGCCTGGATACGATCCATCACCGCCATTGCGAATCTCCTGACGACGGGGCCTTCGCGGCCGTCGGCTACACTGAAGTTGCAATTGTAATCCCTGCGCGACCGCCCCGACGCCGCGCCTCCCCCGGAACCTGCATGTCCTTCGAGTTGCCCGACCTTCCGTATGCGCGGACCGCGCTGGAACCCCATCTTTCCGCCGCCGCACTGGAAGCCCACCGCGGCGTGCACCAGGGCCACCTCGATACGCTCAACCGGCTGCTGCCCGGTTCCGGCATGGAGGACCTGGCCCTGGACGAACTGGTCCGGCGCTCCCACGGCCGGCTGGCGGCGGTGGCGGCCGAGGCCTGGAACCACGCCTTCCACTGGACCTGTCTCTCGCCCCGCGGCGGCGGCGAGCCGCGCGGGCCGCTGGCGGACCGGCTGGCCAGGCGCTATGGCGATTTCGCCCGTTTCCGCAGCGAGTTCGAACGCATGGCGCTGGGACTGCCGGGGCCGGGCTGGGCCTGGCTGGTGCAGCGGCCGGACGGCAGCGTGGGCATCCTCCTGACGCATGGCGCCAGCACCCCGGCCACCGGCAGCGACGTGCCCCTGCTGGCCTGCGACCTCTGGGAGCACGCCTGGTGGCTGGACCACGCGGGCGACCGCGCCGGCTACCTTGCCGCGTTCTGGAAGATGGTGGACTGGGCCGCCGTGGCCAGGCGCCTGCGCTGAGGCCCTGCCCCGACGCCGGTGCCGCGCGGCTCAGCCGCGCAGCACCGCCAGCACGGGGGCGACCTGCTCCGGGCGGCCGAGCGCGACGCCGGCGGATTCCAGCGCGCCCGCCAGTGCCTGCGCACTGTCGGCGCGGAAGGTCGCATGGCCGACCTTGCGGCCGTCGCGCGGCTCCTTGCCGTAGTCGTGCCAGTGGCCCCCGGCCTGGCCGAGCACGCCGGCCACGTCCGGCATCGCGCCGATCCAGTTGAGCATGCAGGCATGGCCGCGCATCGCGGTGCTGCCCAGCGGCAGGCCCAGCACGGCGCGCAGGTGGTTCTCGAACTGCGAGGTCTCCGCGCCTTCGATGGTCCAGTGCCCGGAGTTGTGCACGCGCGGTGCCATCTCGTTGGCCAGCAGCTGGTCGCCGCGGCGGAACAGCTCCAGCGCGAACACGCCGACGTAGCCCAGCCTTTCCGCCAGCAGGCGGGCGTAGCCGAGCGCGGTGTCCTGCACTCCGGCAGGCACCGGCGCCGGGGCCAGGCTGGCCGACAGCACGCCGTCCACATGCCAGTTGGCGGTCAGCGGCCAGGCGCGGAACTCGCCATCTCGGCCGCGCACGGCGACCACGCTGACTTCGCCGTCGAACGGCACGAAAGCCTCGAGGATCAGGCCGACGCGCGGCGCCTGCGCCCCCAGCGCGTCCCACGCCGCATCGGCGTCGGCACGGCTGCGGATGCGGAACTGGCCCTTGCCGTCGTAGCCCAGGCGGCGGGTCTTGAGGATGCACGGCACGCCGACCTCGTCCAGCGCGCGCTCCAGCCCCTCGCGGCTGTCGACCGCGGCGAACGCCGGCACCGGGATGCCCAGTTCCCGGAACAGGGTCTTCTCGGACAGGCGGTCCTGGGCCACGGCCAGCGCGTCGGGCGCCGGATGCACCGGCACCTTGCCGGCCAGGCCGCGGGCGCTGTCGGCCGGCACGTTCTCGAAATCGAAGGTGACCACGTCGACCTCGCCGGCCAGCGCCTCGAGCGCGGCGGCATCGTCGAACGCGGCGTTGACCAGCGGCGCGCACTCGCCGGCGCAGGCGTCGGCGGCCGGGTCCAGCACCTTGAACTGCAGTCCCAGCGGCAGGCCGGCCAGCGCCATCATCCGCGCCAGCTGGCCGCCTCCGAGGATTCCAACGCGATGGCGACGGCTCATGCGCGAAGGCTCACTGCCGCGGATCGTCATTGGCCATGACGTCCTCGGTCTGGCGCTGGCGGAAGGACTCCAGCGCGCGGCCGATGTCCGGGTACTCGGCGGCCAGCATGGCGGCGGCGAACAGCCCGGCATTGGCGGCGCCGGCATTGCCGATGGCGAAGGTCGCGACCGGGATGCCGGCCGGCATCTGCACGATCGACAGCAGCGAGTCCATGCCATTGAGCGCGCGGCTCTGTACCGGTACGCCCAGCACCGGCACCGGGGTCTTGGAGGCGATCATGCCCGGGAGGTGGGCGGCGCCGCCGGCGCCGGCGATGATCGCGCGCAGCCCGCGCGACTGCGCCGTGGCGGCGTACTCGAACAGGACGTCCGGAGTACGGTGCGCGGAGACGACGCGGACCTCGTGCGGAACCCCGAGCGCCTCGAGCTTCTGCACGGCGTGCTGCATGGTTTCCCAGTCGGAACGGGACCCCATCACGACGCCGACCAGGGGCGCGGCGGTGGGGGGCGCGGGCGGATTGGGCTGGGCTGGCATGGCCGTCCTCGGTGGCAAGGCCGTATTCTAGCCGCCTCCGCTCCCCGACCGAATGCCATGGACCGCAAGCTGCTCGACCTTCTGTGCTCGCCCGACACCCGCCAGCCGCTGGCCCTGCGGGGGTCGCGCGGACTGGAGGCGCTCAACCGCGCCATCGCCGCCGGCCAGGTCAGCCGCGCCGACGGCACGCCCCAGCGCGAGCCGCTGCGCGAGGCCCTGGTCACCCGCGACCGCCGCCACGTCTACCGGGTCGAGGACGGCATCCCCGTGCTGCTGGTCGAGGAAGCCCTGGCCACGGCGCAGGTGGCCGACTTCCCGCCGGCATGAGCCTGCCGGCGAGCCTGCTCCCGCCCCCGGAGGCGGTGGTCCTGGAGGACGTGCGCCGCGCCCTGGCCGAGGACATCGGCGATGGCGACGCCACCGCGGCCCTGCTCCCGGACCAGCCCGACAGCGCCTGCCTGCTGTGCAAGGAGGACGCGGTCGTCGCCGGTCGCCCCTGGTTCGACGCCACCCACCGCGCGCTGGACCCGCAGGTCCGCATCGAATGGCGGGTGGCCGAGGGCCAGCGCGTGGCCGCCGGCACCGTGCTGGCCGTGCTGTACGGTCGCACCCGCGCCCTGGTCAGCGCCGAGCGCACCTCGCTCAACTTCATGCAGACCCTCAGCGGCACCGCCACGGTGACGGCGGGCTACGTGGAGGCGGTGCGCGGCACCGGCACCACCATCCTCGACACCCGCAAGACCCTGCCCGGCCTGCGCCAGGCGCAGAAGTACGCGGTGCGTGCCGGCGGCGGCGGCAACCACCGCATGGGGCTGTACGACGCGGTGATGCTCAAGGAGAACCACGTGCGCGTGGCCGGTTCGGTCACCGCCGCGATCCAGGCCGCGCGCGCGGCGCGGCCCGACCTGCCGCTGGTCGTCGAGGTCGAGACCCTGGACGAACTGCGCGAGGCGCTCGCGGCCGGCTGCGACCGCGTCCTGGTCGACGACTTCGACGCCGATGCCCGCCGCGAGGCGGTGCGCATCGCCCGCGCCGCGCCGTTCGACGGGCGCATCCCGCTGGAGGTCTCCGGCAGCGTCGGCATCGAGGGCCTGCGCGCGATCGCCGAGGATGGCGTGGACTTCATCTCCATCGGAGCGCTGACCAAGCACGTGCGCGCGATCGACCTGTCGCTCAAGCTCGGCGCGCCACCGGCGTGAGTCCGGCGCGGCTCTCACGCCGCGCCCACCGCGAACGGCTAACCTCGGTCGCACGCGAAAGGAGCCCGCATGCGCCCCCATGCCCCCTGGCTGATCCTCCTTGCCCTGGCCGGACTGCTGCTGGCCCCGCTGCGCGCCGCGGCCGCGGTCGAGGCCTGCGAGCTGCCACCACGCTATGGCGTCGAGCGCACGGCCGCCGCCATGGTCGGCATCGCCTGCCGCGAACACCGGCTGTGGTTCAGTCCGTTCATCGACAGCGAGGGCCGCGTGGCCGCGCTGGCGACGACCGAAGCCGAGCACACCCGGCTCGGGGACGACGCCACCCCGGCATGGCAGCAGGTGGTCCGCTACTGGCGCGAAAGCGGCACCCTGGCGCAGATGGCCAGCTTTCCCGGCGCCGGCAGCTGCATGCAGCCGGCTGGCGACCGCCACTTCGACAGCGACTGCCGCGCCTTCCTGCTCGACCATCCATGGTCGGCCGCGTTCATCTCCTGGGTCGTGCTGCGCGCCGGGGTGCCCAACTTCAGCGCCTCGCCCCGGCACATGGACTACATCGCACGCGCCTACCGCGATCCGGAGCGCAGCCCGTTCCGCTACGCGGATCCGTTCGCGGAAAAGCCGGACCCGGGCGACCTGCTGTGCTTCCTGCGCGGCAGCGACGAAGGTCGCGGCGCCGCGGGACTGCGCGCTGGCCTGTCCGGCACCGGCCAGCTGCCACGGCAGTCGCACTGCGAGGTGGTGGTCGCGGCCAATCCCGGTGGCGACCGCACCCTGTACCTGCTTGGCGGCAACGTGCTCAATGCGGTGGTCATGCGCCACCTGCCGCTGGACCGCACCGGCCGGCTGGAGCGCAGCGCTGCAGGCCTGGTCGAAGGCACCCGGCCCGCCGCGGGAGCCGCTTACGGCGAAGACATGCAGGCGGCCGAGTGCAGCCCCGGGCGTCCCGAGGCATGCAGCTTCAACCGGCGTGACTGGGCGGTGCTGCTCAAGCTGCGGTCGCAGGCGGAGCTGGATGCCCTGTTCCTGGGGAAACCGGTCCCCATCCGGACCGCACGCCCCGGGGCACCCGCTCCTGCCCCGGCTGCCCCCGCCGCGCCCGCGGAGGGCCCGCCGGGCCTGCGCGACGCGGACGGAGCGCGGGGCGCGCGCGGCGGAGCTGGGCTAGAGTCCGCGCATGCCCAGCCTGATCCTGCTGATGATTGCCGGCGCCGCCGTGTTCGCGTTCTGGAACGCGGCGCGTGCGGCTGCCGAACGTGCCGAGGCCCTGGGCCGCGACGCCTGCAACGCCGCTGGCGTGCAATGGCTCGACCACAGCGTGCATGCGACCGGGCTGCGGGTCTACCGGCGCGAGGACGGCTGGCTCGGGCTGGAGCGCACGTTCCGCTTCGACTACTCGCATGACGGCGCCGACCGCCACAGCGGAAGGCTGGTGCTGCGCGGCGGGCGACTGGTGTCGTTCACCGGCCCCACGGCCGGTGCACGGATCATCCCGCTGCCGGTCCGCGGCCACGGGCATCCGGACGCCTGAAACTGCCGCGCCGGCACGGGGCCGGCGCGGATCCATCGGATGCGTCTACTTCACCACCCGCAGGTGCGGGCGCTTGCCGGCTGGAGGCGGCTCGGGCGGCGTGGTGTCGTCGGGCGGGCCATCGTGCCCTTCCCCTTCGTGCCCGGGCGGCAGGCCGGCCTCTTCCGGCAGGACCATGCCCTGCCCGGTCTCGCGTGCGTAAACCGCCAGCACCGCGTTGACCGGCACGCTGACCGGCTGGCTGACGCCACCGAAGCGCGCGGTGAAGCCGATCCAGGCATTGTCGATGTGCAGGCCGACCACGGCGCGATCGGCGATGTTGAGCACGACCTTGCCCTCGCGCACCACGCCCGGCGGCACCTGCACGCCAGGCACCGACGCGTCCACCAGGATGTGGGGCGTCATGCCGTTGTCGTTGATCCACTCGGTCAGCGCCCGCAGCAGGTACGGGCGGTAGGAGGTCATGCGGGGTACGTCTTCGCTCATGGGGGGCAGTCTACGCGACCGCGGCGGCGGGGGCCGACGCGGCGCCGGGTCAGGCCGGCAGATCGCGCAGCTTCCTTTCCTGTTCGGTGAGGCTGCGGGCAAAGCCGGGGTTGCGGAAGATGCGGTTGCCGTAGTCCTCGATCGCCTTGCCGTCCTTCGGCAGCGGCACGTCCAGCGCCGGCAGGCGCCAGATGATCGGAGCCATGGCGCAGTCGGCCAGGCTCATTTCCGGGTTGAGGAAGAACTTGCTGGCCTTGAACAGCGGCAGCGATTCGGTCAGCAGCTCGCGCAGGCGCTTGCGCCCGGCTTCGGCCTGCTGCTTGTTGCCCAGCTGGATCGCCTGCACCTGCGGCACCCAGTCGTGCTCGATGCGCAGCATCGCCAGGCGCAGGCGCGCGCGCGACAGCGGGTCCACCGGCATCAGCGGCGGGTGCGGGTAGCGCTCGTCGAGGTACTCGCTGACCACCGAGGCCGCGTACAGCACCAGCTCGCGCTCCACCAGGGTGGGCACCGAGTGGTACGGATTGAGATGGATCAGGTCTTCGGGCGGGTTCTGCGCATCGACCGCCACCAAGTCATAGGTCACGCCCTTGGCCGCAAGGACCAGCCGGACCCGATGACACAGGACGTCATCGACGGAGGAGAACAAAGTCAGGGTATTGCGCATACGCACGCTCGCTGCCATCAGGGCCTCCGCAGACCGGACTCCGCCGGCCGCACCATCGCCGACGGCCCCTCGCCGTCGGTCGTGATAATCCCCCGAGTGTGCCGTTCCGGCGCCAAAAAGCGCAAGGCCGGGAAGACCCGGCCCTGGCTGCATGGCTTTGGCACACGTCCGGTGACGTCAGTGCACGTCCCGCCAGTACTCCTGCTTGAGGAGCCAGGCGAGGAACGTCAGGGCGACCAGGAACAGGATCACCCAGATGCCGATGGCCTGCCGCTTCAGCGCGGCCGGCTCGCCGGCGTACTCGAGGAAGTTGGTGATGTCGCGGGCGACCTGGTCGAACTCCTGGGCTGACAGCTTGCCCGGCTGGGTCACCACCAGCCGCTCGGGATGGCGCTCGCCGGCCGCGTCGGGCTCGCCGAACTCGGCGTGCTGCAGGCCCTGCAGTTCCCAGAGCGGGTTGGGCATGGAGACGTTCGGGAACAGCTTGTTGTTCCAGCCCAGCGGGCGGGTCTCGTCCAGGTAGAAGGACTTGAGGTAGGTGTACAGCCAGTCGCTGCCGCGCACGCGGGAGATCAGGCTCAGGTCCGGCGGCATCTTGCCGAACCACTTCTCGGCATCGGCCGGGGCCAGCGAGACATGGATCTGCTCGCCGTACTTGGCGCCGGTGAAGTTGAGGTTCTGCATCACCTCTTCCTCGGTCAGGCCGAGGTCCTCGCCCATGCGCGAGTAGCGCAGGTACTTCAGCGAGTGGCAGCCGGAGCAGTAGTTCATGTACAGCGCGGCGCCGCGCTGCAGGGAAGCCCGGTCGGACAGGTCGTTGCCCGCCTGCTGCACCGCGCCGCCGGAAGCGGCGAGCGCGGCGGCGGAGAACAGGAGCCCGGTGGCCGCCGAAGCCAGCAGTGCAATCCACTTCTTAGTCATGCGTCGTCACCCGTTCCGGCACCGGCTTGGTCTTGTCGATCTTGGTCCAGATCGGCATGGTCAGGAAGAAGAGGAAGTAGTAGGCCGTCAGGATCCGGCCGACGATGGTCTCGACCGGGTCGGTGCCCGGGCCGGCGCCGATCTTGCCCAGCCACACGAAGCTGAAGGCGAAGCCCAGCAGCAGCACCCAGGACAGGACGCCGCGGTAGCGGTAGGACCTGGCCTTGGAGCGGTCCAGCCACGGCAGCGCGAACAGGATCGCGATGGCGCCGAACATCACCAGCACGCCGCCGAGCTTGTCGGGCACCACGCGCAACATCGCGTAGAAGGGCGTGTAGTACCACACCGGCTTGATGTGCTCCGGGGTGACGAGCTTGTTGGCCTCGGTGAAGTTGTCGTGCTCGAGGAACCAGCCGCCGAACGCCGGGGCGAAGAAGATGATGAAGGCGGCGATGACCAGCATCGCGCACACGTAGAAGGTGTCCTTCACCGTGTAGTAGGGGTGGAACGGCACGCCGTCGGCCGGCGCGGTCGGCGACCAGCGGTTGCCCCTCGGGCCCTTCTTGATCTCCACGCCGTCCGGGTTGTTGGAACCGACCTCGTGCAGCGCGCCCAGGTGCAGCACGACCAGCAGCAGCAGCACCAGCGGCAGCGCGATCACGTGCAGCGCGAAGAAGCGGTTGAGGGTGGCGTCGGAGGGCAGGTAGTCGCCCATGATCCACTCGGTCAGGCCGTTGCCGATCACCGGGATCGCGCCGAACAGCGAGATGATCACCTTGGCGCCCCAGAACGACATCTGGCCCCACGGCAGCACGTAGCCCATGAAGGCCTCGGCCATCAGCACCAGGTAGATCAGCATGCCGAGGATCCACACCAGCTCGCGCGGCTTCTGGTACGAGCCGTACATCAGGCCGCGGAACATGTGCAGGTAGACGACGATGAAGAACAGCGAGGCGCCGGTGCTGTGCATGTACCGGATCAGCCAGCCCCACTCGACGTCGCGCATGATGTACTCGACCGACGCGAAGGCTTCCGCCGCGCTGGTCTTGAAGTGCATCGTCAGGAAGATGCCGGTCACGATCTGGTTGACCAGCACCACCATCGACAGCACGCCGAAGATGTACCAGATGTTGAAGTTCTTCGGCGCGTAGTACTCGGACATGTGCTTCCGGTACATCGGCGCCAGGGCCGGCGCGCGCGCGTTGACCCAGTCCATCACGCCGGCGGCGGCGCGGTTGAAGATGTTGGCCATGGCTTATGCCCCCTGAGGATCGACGCCGATGACGATCGTGTTGTCGTCGGCGTAGTAGTGCGGCGGCACGACCAGGTTGGTCGGGGCGGGCACGCCCTGGAACACGCGGCCGGCCATGTCGAAGCGCGACTTGTGGCAGGGGCAGAAGTAGCCGCCCTTCCACTCCGGGTCGTACGGCTCGGGCTTGATCTCTGCGGCCATCTCCGGCGAGCAGCCGAGGTGGGTGCAGAGGCCGACCAGCACGGAGATCTCCGGCTTGAGCGAGCGCAGCTCCGGGTTGGCCTGGCGCACGTACTCGGGCTGCTGGTCGGGGTTGTCCGACTTGGGGTCGCGCAGGCGGCCGTCCAGGGTCGGCAAGGCCTCCAGAACCGCCTTGGAACGCTTGACGATCCAGATCGGCTGGCCGCGCCACTCCAGGATCAGGCGCTGGCCTTCCTGCAGGGCACTGATATCGGCGGTCACCGGGGCACCGGCGAGCTTCGCCCGGGCGCTGGGATTCCACGACTTGATGAACGGTACTGCTGCGAAACCGGCCCCCACGGCCCCCACCACGGCGGTGGTGGCGGTCAGGAACCGGCGTCGGCCCGTGTTCACGGGCGCTTGGACCTCATCGTTGGCCATCCGGCACTCCGAAAATCATCAGCTGGTAGCGTTGGCTGCCCGCGACCGTCTCCGGTCGCAAAAGACGAGGAAGTGTAACGGAACGCTTAACAGGCCGACAATGGCGACCTTCCGGCGCCCCGGCCCATCCGCCCCGCAGCCCTGCCCGCATCGCGCTCACCGCGCCGCCAGGACGCCGCGGTAGCGCTCGGCGAGCACCCCCACGCGCTGCACGTAGCGCTGGGTCTCGCTGTACGGCGGCACCCCCTTGTAGCGGTCCACCGCGCCCTCGCCGGCGTTGTAGCCTGCCGCGGCCAGGGTCAGGTCGCCGTTGTAGCGCCGCAGCAGCCAGGCCAGGTACTGGGTGCCGCCACGGATGTTCTGCTGGGCGTCGAAGCTGTCGCTGACGCCGAACCGGCGGGCCGTGGCCGGCATCAGTTGCATCAGGCCCTGGGCCCCGGCATGCGACAGGGCGGCGGGGTTGAACGCGGACTCGGCATGGATGACCGCGCGGACCACGGCCTCCTCCACCCCGAACTCACGGGCGGCGGCGGCGATCTCGTCGCGGTAGGCATCGGTGTTGAGCCGCACGGTGGCGAAGCTCACCCCGGGCTGCACGGCGCAGGCGTAGCAGGTCTCCATGAAACTGTACGCCACGGTACGCACCCCACTCGCGCCGGAACCGCGCCCGGGCGGGCGGCTGGTGAAGTGGCGCACGCCGTCCTTCATATACGAATAGACCTGGCCGCTGACCCGGCGGCGCGGCGGGGTTCCCGCCGGCGCCGGGGAGGCGCTGGCCGGCGTGGTCGCCACGGCGGGCACCATCCGCGGCTCGCCCTCCGTGCCGGCGGACCCGGATGCGGCCACTGGCGTCGCCACGGGAGCCGGCGCCGCTGGACTGGCGGCGGGCCGGGCGGGCTTGCGATCGGGCGTGAAATGGCTGGCCACGGCGCACTTGGCACCGGGCACGCGCTTGCTCACGTAGCTGGATATGCCATCGCTGCCCACGCACCGGTACACGGTGCCTGCGCTGGCCGGAAAAGCCGGCAGCGCGAGCAGCAGCAGGATGGCTGCCTTCCCCAGGGTCCCCATGGGCGCGAGTATCCCGGCTCGCCGGCGGCTTGCCAAGCCGCCACCGCCCAAAACGGGGCGCCGGTCCGCCCTGGCGCTACAATGCCGCCCCCTGCCCGCCTGGATTAACCGCCATGACCGGGATGAACGCCACTCCGGACCCCGCTCCGGAAGCCGCCATCGCGCCCGCCTCCACCCCTGCCCCCTCCCTGGTCCCGCTGCCGGGCGCCATGCCGCGCGCCATTCCCGGCGGGGCCCGCGGCAAGCTCTACATCAAGACCCACGGGTGCCAGATGAACGAGTACGACTCGGCCCGCATGGCCGACGTGCTCGCCGAGCACGAGGGGCTGGAGCTGACCGACAACCCGGAGGAGGCCGACGTCGTCCTGGTCAACACCTGCTCGATCCGCGAGAAGGCCCAGGAGAAGGTGTTCAGCCAGCTCGGCCGCTGGAAGGCACTGAAGGAAGGCGGCCGCGAGGTGATCATCGGCGTCGGCGGCTGCGTCGCCTCCCAGGAGGGCGAGGCCATCGTCAAGCGCGCGCCCTACGTGGACCTGGTATTCGGCCCGCAGACCCTGCACCGCCTGCCGGAACTGATCCGCGCCCGCCGCGAGCAGAAGCGCCCGCAGGTGGACATCTCCTTCCCGGAGATCGAGAAGTTCGACCGCCTGCCCGAGCCGCGCGCCGAGGGCCCCAGCGCATTCGTCTCGATCATGGAGGGCTGCTCCAAGTACTGCTCGTTCTGCGTGGTGCCCTACACCCGCGGCACCGAGGTCAGCCGCCCATTCGAGGACGTGCTGGTCGAAGTGGCGCAGCTGGCCGCCCAGGGCGTGCGCGAGATCAACCTGCTGGGCCAGAACGTCAACGCCTACCGCGGACCGATGGGCGATGGCACCGACGCGTGCGAGGGCCTTGGCCCGAGCGAAGAGCACTATGCGGACCTGGGCCTGCTGATCCGCACCATCGCCCAGATCGAGGGCATCGGCCGCATCCGCTTCACCACCTCGCACCCGCTGGAGTTCTCCGACTCGCTGGTGGAGGCCTACCGCGACGTGCCGCAGCTGGCCAATTACCTGCACCTGCCGGTGCAGTCGGGCAGCGACCGCATCCTCAGCGCGATGAAGCGCGGCTACACCGCACTGGAATTCAAGCAGAAGGTCCGCAAGCTGCGCGCGGTGCGCCCGGACATCTCGATCAGCTCGGACTTCATCGTCGGCTTCCCCGGCGAGACCGACGCGGACTTCGAGAAGACCATGAAGCTGATCGAGGACGTGGGCTTCGACCAGAGCTTCTCCTTCATCTATTCGCGCCGCCCCGGCACCCCGGCCGCGGACCTGCCGGACGACGTGGGCGACGAGACCAAGCACGCGCGCCTGTCGCGCCTGCAGGCCACGATCAACGCCAACGCCGCGCGCATCTCCGAGGCCATGGTCGGCAGTGTGCAGACCGTGCTGGTCGAGGGACCGTCGAGGAAGAACCCCGAGGAGCTGACCGGCAAGACCGAGAACATGCGTTCGGTGAACTTCCCCGGCAACCCGCGCCTGGTCGGCCAGTTCGTGGACGTGCGCATCACCGCGGCGCTGACCAACTCGCTGCGCGGCGAGATCGTGGTCGCCTGAGGCCTTTGCCCCCTCTCCCGGCGGGAGGGGGGCTTGGCCGCCGGATGCGCGCCAGGCCGGCGTTTTCACTGGTCCACGCACCTGCCCCGCGCTAACCTTTCGCCCCCGACCGAATGGCGCCCGCGCGTCCCCCGCGCAGGCAGCGCCCCGCCGATGACGACCCCGACCCAGCGCGACTTCACCCTCGAACCCGCCGACACCGAACGCCTGGCCAACCTGGCCGGCCCGTTCGACCAGCACCTGCGCCAGATCGAACTGCGGCTGGGGGTCGAGATCGCCAACCGCGGCAACGTGTTCCGCGTCACCGGCGAAGCCAACGCGACCTCGCGCGCCGAGCACCTGCTGCAGGCGCTGTACGCCGAAGCGGCCGAGACCACCTTCGACAGCCATGCCATCCACCTGCGCCTGAACGAGGCCAACGTCGACCAGGTCGACGACGCCGGCTACCAGCCGCAGGAGGTCTCGGTGAAGGTGCGCCGCGGCACCATCCGCGGACGCGGCGCCAACCAGGCCCGCTACCTCCACTCGATCGCCACCCACGACATCAACTTCGGCATCGGTCCCGCCGGCACCGGCAAGACCTTCCTGGCCGTGGCCATGGCCGTGGACGCGCTCAACGAGTCGCGGGTGCAGCGCCTGGTGCTGGTGCGCCCGGCGGTGGAGGCCGGCGAGAAGCTCGGCTTCCTGCCCGGCGACCTGACCCAGAAGGTCGATCCCTACCTGCGCCCGCTGTACGACGCCCTGTACGAGATGCTGGGCGTGGAGAAGGTGGTCAAGCTGCTGGAGAAGAACGTCATCGAGATCGCGCCGCTGGCGTACATGCGCGGCCGCACCCTCAACGACGCCTTCGTGATCCTGGACGAGGCCCAGAACACCACCATCGAGCATATGAAGATGTTCCTGACCCGCCTGGGCTTCGGCTCCACCGCGGTGGTGACCGGCGACATGACCCAGATCGACCTGCCGAAGCACGTCAAGTCGGGCCTGAAGGACGCGATCGAGGTGCTGCGCGGGGTCGAGGGCGTGAGCTTCACCTTCTTCGAGGGCCGCGACGTGGTGCGGCATCCGCTGGTGGCGCGCATCGTCAATGCCTACGACCGCCGCGACCGGATTGCCGCCGAGCCCGGGCAGGAATGACGCCGGAGGTCGCGGCGGCGGCCGCCGCGCGCGATACTGCGCGCTTCCTTCCTGCCTGATCCACCTGCCATGACCAAGGGCCCCGTCCGTCTCGATGTCGCGGTCAGCTACGCGGTGCCGCGCGCCGGCGTGCCTGCAGCGCAGAGCTTCCGCAAGTGGGTGGCGGCCGCGCTCGCCGGCCGCATCCGCGAGGCCGACCTCGCGATCCGCATCGTCGACGCGCCCGAGGGCCAGGCGCTCAACCGCCACTACCGCGGCAAGGACTACGCCACCAACGTGCTGAGCTTCCCGGCCGAGCTGCCGGAAGGCCTGCCCAAGGGGGTCAAGTTCCCGTTGCTGGGCGACCTGGTGATCTGCGCGCCGGTGGTGGCGCGCGAGGCGGCAGAGCAGGGCAAGGCCCTGGCCGCGCACTACGCCCACCTCACCGTGCACGGCACCCTGCACCTGCTGGGCTGGGACCACGAGGACGAGAAGGAGGCCGAGGCCATGGAGCAGCTGGAGCGGGAGATCCTGGCCGGCCTCGGCCTGCCCGATCCCTACGCCGCCGAGCGGGGGGACTGAGCCATGGCCGCCCGCCGCATCGCCGCCCTCCTGGCGCTCGCCCTGTCCGCCACGTCCGCCACCACCGCCGCCCAGGACGCGGTCGCCCCGGATCTGCCCGCCCTCATCGAGTGCCGCGCCACGTACGAGGCCTTCATGGGCCTGGTTCCGGTCCAGGCCGACCCGCTGGCCGCGGTCTCGCTCGGCTGGCGCCCGCAGCCGCAGGCGAACCTGTTCATGGTCGAGTACCAGCTCAACACCCCGATCGAGGTGTTCGGCCACCGCACGACCCACATCGCCTTCGCCGGGGACGCCATCCTCGCCGTCCTGGACCTGGAGGACCCGCGCGTGCTGGCGCGGGAGCTGCAGCTGGAAACCGGGATCGACACGCCGGAGAAGGTCCTGTTCGGCCTGGAGGTGCGCGCCGAGGAGGTCGCCGGCGCGGACGGCCAGCCGGCGTGGATCGATTCGGCCGTGATCAACGTCTCCAACGTCGATTCCCACCCGGGCAAGACCCTGGCCGGATGCAGCTACAGCCGCGATCCGCTGGAGCCCGAAGAGCCGGAAATCCCCGGCGGCGCCTCGCCCACGGCCGCCCTTCCACGCTAGACTGCGGGCAACGCCCCTCCATCCGGGGCGCCGTTCCCACCCCAGATGTCAGAAGACGACAGTAGCAGCCACCACGCATCCGAGCCGCACGAGCGGCGACGCAACTGGCTCGAGCGCATCAGCGCCGCCTTTTCCGGCGAACCCGACACCCGCGAAGACCTGGTCGCGCTCCTGCGCGACGCCCAGGGCAACGGGCTGATCGACGCCGACACCCTGCGCATGATGGAAGGCGCGCTCTCGGTCTCCGAACTGACCGTGGGCGACGTCATGGTGTCCCGGTCGCAGATGGTATCCCTCTCGGCCGAATCCCCCTTCTCCGAGCTGCTCGACCAGGTGGTCGAATCCGGGCATTCCCGCTTCCCCGTCCATGGCGAGGACCGCGACGAGATCCTCGGCATCCTCCTGGCGAAGGACCTGCTCCGCGGGGTCGCCCGCAACAAGGGGCCGTGCGAGATCAATCCGCTGCTGCGTCCGGCGGTGCTGATCCCCGAGTCCAAGAAGCTCAACGTCCTGCTCAAGGAATTCCGCCTGTCGCGCAACCACATGGCGATCGTGGTGGACGAGTACGGCGGCGTCGCCGGCCTGGTCACCATCGAGGACGTGCTCGAGCAGATCGTCGGCCAGATCGACGACGAGCACGACGAGGCCGCCGACGACAGCGCGCTGATCGCGGTGCAGGCCGACGGCCAGTACATCGTCGACGCCCTGACCCCGATCGGCGACTTCAACCAGCGCTTCGGCGCCGGCTTCCCGGACGACGAGTACGACACCATCGGCGGCCTGGTGACCGAGGCCATAGGCCACCTGCCCGAGGTCGGCGAGGAGCTGACCCTGGACCGTTTCGCCTTCCGCGTGATCCGCGCCGACGCGCGCCGGGTGCGCGCCTTCCAGGTCGGCGTGCTGCCGGCCACGGTGGAAGAGGACTGATGCGGGGCAAGGCCTGGGCGGCCCTGCTGCTGGCCGGCCTGCTCGCGCTGCTGGCCCTGCCGGCCATGGCCGCGCCCCGGATCGGGGTGCTGACCATGGAGCCGGGCGAGGTGTTCTTCGAGCGTTTCGGCCACGACGCCCTCGTCGTGGCCGATCCGGCCGGCGGCAAAGCGGTCTCGTACAACTTCGGCTACTTCGACCCCACCGAGCCGGACTTCGTCGGCCGCTTCGTGCGCGGCGAGATGATGTACATGCTGGTGGCGCTGCCACTGGAAACGGACCTGGAGCAGTACCGCCAGGCCGGGCGTGGGGTGCGCCTGCAGTGGCTGGACCTGGAGCCGGAACAGGCCGAGGCCCTGGCCGCCAGCCTGGCCGAGCGCGCGCGCCCGGAGAACGCGCGCTACCGCTACGACTACTTCACCGCCAACTGCGCGACCCAGGTGCGCGACGCGCTGGACGAGGCGCTGGGTGGCGCGCTGCGCACCCAGCTGTCGGGGCGCTCGCGCGGCAACACCTATCGCAGCGAAGCCGTGCGCCTGGCGCGGCCGGCCGCGTGGATGTGGCTGGGCTTCGACCTGGGCCTGGGCCCGTACGCCGACCGGCCGCTGTCGCGCTGGGTGGAGGCCTTCGTGCCCATGCGCCTGGCCGACAGCCTGCGCGAGGCGCGCCGCGCCGACGGCCGCCCGCTGGTGCTGTCCGAGCACGAGATCCTGCCGCACCTGGTCGCCCCGGAGCCGCCCGAGCGCCCGCGCCGGGTCTGGCCCTGGCTGCTGGCCGGACTGGCCGGGGCCGTCGCGATCCTCGCCCTGCGCCGCCGCCCGCGCGTGCTGGCTGCCTTCGCCGCGCCGCTGTGGCTGCTGTGCGGCATCGGAGGGGTGCTGATGGCCTTCATCTGGCTGGGCACGGCGCACGAGGCAGGCTGGGCCAACCGCAACCTGTCGCTGCTGGATCCGCTGTGCCTGCTCCTGCTGCCCGGTGCGTTCGCCCTGCTGCGCAGCCGGGTCCCCAGGCGCCTGTTCCGGCCGCTGCTGTGGGCCGTCGCGGCGATCGCCTGCGTCGGCTGGGTGCTGCAGTGGCTGAGCCTGCAGCCGCAGTTCAACCATCCCTGGGTGGCCCTGCTGCTGCCGCTGCACCGGGCCCTGGCGCTGGCCCTGGGCCGCCGCGCCTGAGCCGGGCTTGCCGCCGCCGCGGGCAGCCCGCAGGATGCCGCGCATGAACAACGCCGCCGCCCTGCCCGCCTGCGTCCTCGCCTGCGCCTGGTACGACGGCGACGGCTGCCGCCACGACATGTCGCTGGAGGAAGTCGGCCGGCGCATCGCCGGGCAGGTCCCGGGGTTCGCCTGGATCGGCCTGTACGAGCCGCAGCAGGAAATCCTGGACCGCCTGCAGCAGGCGCTGGGGCTACACCCGCTGGCGGTGGAGGATGCCGGCAAGGCGCACCAGCGGCCCAAGGTCGAGGCCTACGGCGACACCCTGTTCGTGGCCGCGCACACCGCGCAGATGGACGGCACCCGCATCGCCTACGGCGAGACCCACGCCTTCCTCGGCCGCCGCTTCCTGCTGACCGTGCGCCACGGCGCCTCGCTGTCCTACGCCCCGGTGCGCGCCCGCCTGGAGCGCGAACCGGAGCTGCTGCGCGCGGGGCCGGCGATGGCGCTGTACGGCATGCTCGACTTCATCGTCGACAACTACGCGCCGATCGTCGACGCGCACCGCGACACCCTGCACGCGCTGGAGCGCGACATCTTCTCCGACACCTACCGCCGCGCCATCGTGGTGCGCCTGTACGACCTCAAGCGCGAGCTGACCAACATGCGCGGCTCGGTGTCGCCGCTGCAGGACGTGCTGCAGCAGCTGGTGCGCAGCCAGGCGGCGCAGGGCCAGCTGGTGCCGGAGGACGTGCGCCTGTACCTGCGCGACGTGCACGACCACGTGGTGCGCATCAACGACGCGATCGACAGCCTGCGCGACATGCTCGGCACCGCGCTGAGCGTGAACCTGTCGCTGGTCACCCTGGCCCAGGGCGAGACGGTCAAGCGCCTCGGCGCCTGGGCCGCGCTGCTGGCCGCGCCGACCCTGGTCACCAGCTGGTACGGCATGAACTTCGCGCACATGCCCGAGCTGGCGCCGCGCTGGGCCTACCCGGCGCTGGCGCTGGGCGTGGGCCTGGTCTGCGTGGTGCTGTACCGGCTGTTCAAGCGTTCGCGCTGGCTCTGAACACACCGCGACAACACCCGCGGTGGAATCCTCGCGCCGCCGGATAAGACCAAAGTCGAAGCCGCGGGAGCGGCACGCGCATTGACGGTCCCGGCATGCAGGACGACCCTTGTCGTACCCCCGCCGGAGACAACACATGAAGGCATTCTCGAAGGTTGCGTGGGCAGCGCTGGCGCTGCTCGGCGCGTTCTGCCTGGCCACGATCGCGCTGCGCCGCGGCGAGCAGATCAACGCCTTGTGGATCGTGGTGGCAGCCGTATCGATCTACCTGGCCGCATACCGCTTCTATGGCCAGTTCATCGCCAACCGGGTCATGGGACTGGATCCCACCCGGGCCACGCCCGCCGTGCTGCACAACGATGGCCTGGACTACGTGCCGACCAACAAGCACGTGCTGTTCGGCCACCACTTCGCCGCCATCGCAGGCGCGGGCCCCCTGGTAGGCCCGGTACTGGCTGCGCAGATGGGCTACCTGCCCGGGTTGCTGTGGCTGGTGGTCGGCGTGGTGCTCGCCGGCGCGGTACAGGACTTCATGGTCCTGTTCATTTCCTCGCGCCGCGACGGCCGCTCGCTGGGCGACCTGGTGCGCGAGGAAATGGGGCGCATCCCCGGCACCATCGCCCTGTTCGGCGCCTTCCTGATCATGATCATCATCCTGGCGGTGCTGGCGATGGTGGTGGTCAAGGCGCTGGCCGAAAGCCCGTGGGGCATGTTCACCGTGATCGCGACCATGCCGATCGCGATCTTCATGGGCATCTACATGCGCTACATCCGTCCCGGCAGGATCGGCGAGATCTCGGTGGTAGGCCTGGTGCTGCTGCTGGGCGCGATCTGGTTCGGCGGCCAGGTCGCCTCGCATCCGACCTGGGGCCCGGCCTTCACCTTCACCGCGACCCAGATCACCTGGATGCTGATCGGCTACGGCTTCGTCGCCTCGGTCCTGCCGGTGTGGCTGCTGCTGGCGCCGCGCGACTACCTGTCCACCTTCCTCAAGATCGGCACCATCGTCGCCCTGGCCATCGGCATCGTGGTCGTGATGCCCGAACTGCGCATGCCGGCGCTGACCGAATTCGCCGCCAGCGGCGAGGGCCCGGTGTGGAAGGGCGGCATGTTCCCGTTCCTGTTCATCACCATCGCCTGCGGCGCGGTGTCCGGCTTCCATGCGCTGATCAGCTCCGGCACCACGCCCAAGCTGCTGGCCAACGAGGGCCATGCGCGCTACATCGGCTACGGCGGCATGCTGATGGAATCGTTCGTGGCGATCATGGCCCTGGTGGCGGCCTCGATCATCGACCCGGGCGTGTATTTCGCCATGAACAGCCCGGCGGCGGTGATCGGCGCGGACGCAGCTTCGGCCGCGGCGCACATCACCCAGCAGTGGGGCTTCACCATCACCCCGCAGGACCTGGAGGCCACGGCCGCCGCGATCGGCGAACCGACCATCCTGCACCGCGCCGGTGGCGCGCCCACGCTGGCGGTGGGCATCGCCCAGATCCTGCACGAGGCCATCCCCAGCGGCAGCGACGCGATGATGGCGTTCTGGTACCACTTCGCGATCCTGTTCGAGGCGCTGTTCATCCTCACCGCGGTGGACGCCGGCACCCGCTCCGGCCGCTTCATGCTGCAGGACCTGCTGGGCAACTTCATCCCGGCGCTGCGCCGCACCGAGTCCTGGGGCGCCAACATCATCGCCACCGGTGGCTGCGTGGCACTGTGGGGCTACCTGCTCTACACCGGCGTGGTCGATCCGTTCGGGGGCATCCAGACCCTGTGGCCACTGTTCGGCATCTCCAACCAGATGCTGGCCGGCATCGCGCTCATGCTGGGCACGGTGGTGCTGTTCAAGATGAAGCGCGACCGCTACGCCTGGGTCACCGCCCTGCCCGCGGCCTGGCTGCTGATCTGCACCACCTGGGCAGGCCTGATCAAGATCTTCGACAGCAACCCGGCGCAGGGCTTCCTCGCCCAGGCACGCAAGTTCCAGGACGGTATCGCCTCCGGCCAGGTGCTGGCCCCGGCCAAGAACATGGACCAGATGCACCAGGTGGTGACCAATGCCTACGTCAACACCGGCCTGACCGTGCTGTTCCTGCTGGTCGTGTTCTCGATCCTGTTCTACTCGATCCGCGCGATCCTGGCCGCTCGCGCCAACCCGGCGCGCACCGACCGCGAGACCGCCTACGTCGCGCTCACCGCGGAGCAGCAGGCCGCGCAGGCCCACCTGTAAGGAGGACGCCATGGGTACCCAGCTCGTCCCCGTCGCCCACTACGCCACGCACAAGCGGGTGTGGCGGCGGCTGGTCCAGACCGCGCGGCTGTGCTGCGGGATCCCGGACTACGACAACTACGTCCGGCACATGCTGGAGAAACATCCGGACAAGGAGCCGATGGACTACAAGACCTTCTTCCGCGAGCGGCAGGAAGCACGCTTCGGCGGACGCGGCGGATTCCGCTGCTGCTGAGGGTCGCAGGCAGGTGAACCCGGAAGGGCGAAGCGAAAGCTTCGCCCTTCTTTTTCTTCAGGCAATCCTGCCCTGTTGCTGTCATTCCGCCCGTTGCAGAGAACCTGGCATCGCCGCCACGGCGGCGCGGTGGAGGCTGTACGTCCGGGCGAAGCGAGACATGGGCCCTGCTCCGCCGTTGCGGGAAGCGCAGGGCACCGGCCGGCGCAGCCGGACGGCGATCGGTTCGGGCCGTGCTTTCTTGTTGTTTCCGGGCTGCCATCCGGCTGCCGGGAGCGCCTCTTTGCACAGGCAGGGAAAGTGACCCGGCAGCCGCGAAGCGGATGGCGAGGCATGTTTCGACGTTGCCCGCGGCTTTGCAGCACGCGCAGCCCGGATCAGGCCGCGGGACGAATCCGGGCGGGGCCGCCTTTGTCGCGGGCATCCCCGGGTGCGCTTCGCTTACCCGGGCTACGAAGGACCGGTTCGAGCCCCTTGTCGCCCGGAATGGGGGCCACGAACGCCGGAACAAAGAAAGGCGAAGCGGGGGCTTCGCCTTTCCGGTGCGCACGTCGGAGCGACGGCTTACTGCCCCGCCATCATCCGCAGGATCTGCCCCAGCCAGTACGCGATCATCGTGCCGGTGGCATAGCCCACCGTGCCCAGGAGCACGCCCACCGGGGCCAGCGTCGGATGGAAGGCCGCCGCCACCACCGGCGCCGATGCGGCGGCGCCGATGTTGCCCTGCGAGCCGATCGCGAAATAGAACAGCGGCGCCCGGACCAGCTTCGCCGCGCCCCACAGCACCAGGATGTGCACGGCCATCCAGACCACGCCCAAGGCCAGCAGGCCGGGCCGCTCGGCCAGCCGGGTGAAGTCCATCTGCATGCCGATGCTGGCGATCAGGAAGTACAGGCAGGCGCTGCCGATCTTGGCCATGCCCGCGTTCTCCAGCCGCCGCACCGGGGTGAAGCTCAGCCCCAGGCCGGCGACGGTGGCCAGCAGCACCACCCAGACGAAGGCCGAGTCCAGGCTGTACTGGCTGGCATTGGCTACGTGCGCGGCGAACCATGCGGCCACCGGCGTGGACACGGCGTGCGCGGCGCCGACGATGCCGAAGCCGATGCCCAGGATCACCATCAGGTCGGTCAGGGTCGGGATACGCGCGTTCGCCGCCTCGTAGGCCTCCAGCCGCGTCTTCATTTCGTCGATGGCACTGGTGTCGGCGCCGCTGCGCGCATCGATCGTCGCCGCGCGCCCGGCCAGGAACAGCAGGGTTGCCATCCACAGGTTGGCGATGGCCACGTCGACCACCGCGAACTGGCCGAACAGGGTGGCGTCCACCTGGTACACCTCGCGGATCGCCACCATGTTGGCGCCACCGCCGATCCAGCTGCCTGCCAGCGCGGCCATGCCCTTCCACACGTCGCCGGCCACCACGGCCGGCCAGAACCACTGGAACACCTGGAAGGCCACGATCGCGCCCAGGAACAGGCCAAAGGTGCCCGCGCAGAACACGAACAGCAGCCTCGGCCCCAGCTTGAGCACGCCCTTGAGGTCGATGGTCATGGTCAGCAGGACCAGGGCCACCGGCAGCAGCACGCGGCTGCCGATCGGGTTGTAGACCGCGCCCTGGCTGCCGTCGATCAGGCCGACGGTGTTGTAGATCGCCGGGACGAAATAGCACAGCAGCAGCGCCGGCACCCAGGCGAAGAACTTCTTCCAGAACGGAGTGGGGCCGCTGGCCAGCCAGAAGATCAGGCCGAGGGTGGCGGCGATCAGGCCGAACACGACGATGTCGTTGGTGATCAGCGCGGTCGAAGCTTCGGCGTTCTCGATCGCCATGGGTACAACTCCTGCGGAACCGTAAAAGCGATGGCCGGCGGGTGCCGGCCATCGGGGTGGATCACGTCACTGGCCGATGTGCTTCTTCAACCAGGCGTTGACGGTGTCGTGCCAGAGCACGCTGTTTGCCGGCTTGAGCACCCAGTGGTTTTCGTCCGGGAAGTACAGCAGCTTCGACTCGATGCCCTTGCGCTGCAGCGCGGTGAAGGTCGACAGGCCCTGGTCCACCGGCACGCGGTAGTCCTTCTCGCCCTGCACCACCAGCATCGGCACGCGCCACTTGGCGACGTGGTTGACCGGGTTGAACTTCTCGAAGTTCTCCGGCTTCTCGAACGGGGTGCCGCCGTTCTCCCACTCGGTGAACCACAGCTCCTCGGTCACATAGCCCATCGAGCGGGTGTCGAACACGCCGTCGTGGTTGACCAGGCACTTCCAGGGCGAGTGACCGGCTTCATCAAACCAATTCCCGGCGATCCAGTTGATCATGTAGCCGCCGTAGCTGGCGCCCAGGGCGCAGGCACGGTCGCCGTCCAGGAAGGCGTACTTCTGCTGCGCGGCGGCCCAGCCCTTCTGCAGGTCCTCCAGCGGCTTGCCGCCCCAGTCGCCGCTGATCGAATCGGTGAAGGCCTGGCCGTAGCCGGTGGAACCGTGGAAGTCGATCATCACCACCGCATAGCCCTGGCCCGCGTAGGTCTGCGGGTTCCAGCGGTAGCTCCAGCCGTCGCCGAAGCTGCCCTGCGGGCCGCCGTGGATCAGGAACGCCACCGGGTAGCGCTTGCCTTCCTCGTAGTTCCACGGCTTGACCACGTAGCCGTACACGGTCTCGCTGTTCCAGCCGGAGAAGCTGAACTGCTCGTAGTCGCCGAAGGCCACGTCGGGCAGCACCTCGCCCGCCGCGGGTGTGATCGCCCGCTGCGCGGCCGGGCTGGACAAGGTGGTGGTGAACAGCTGGTCGCCACTGCGCAGCGAATTGCGAGTGAAGGCCAGGGTGTCGCCGGCGATGTCGAACGAGGAGATGGTGCCCTCGCCCACCACCTGCTCGACCTTGCCGGTGGCCACGTCCACCTTGAACAGCGGATGCTGGCCCAGGTGCTGGGCCGTGGTGTAGATGGCCTTGCCGTCGGCCGACAGGGTGATGCCGTCGGCGCTACGGTCCCACTCCGGCGCGATCTCGCGCACCTTGCCGCTGGCCAGGTCCAGCGCCATCAGGCCGAAGCGGTCGGCCTCGAAGCCCGGGCGCTTCATCGCGCGGTAGTACAGGGTCCTGCCGTCGGCGCTGAACACCGGGCCGGTGTCCCAGGCCGGGTTGGACGCGGTCAGGTTCTTCAGCGGCTTGCCGTCCCGGTACAGGTACAGGTCGAAGTTGGTCGACCATGGCTCCTGGCGGTCGGCCACGCGCATGGAGAACACCAGCGACTTGCCGTCGGGCGACCAGGTGTATTCGTCCGCGCCGCCGAACGGCCGCGACGGCACGTGGCCCACCGGCTCGTTCCTGCCGGCGCCGACGAGCACCGGCGCCGGCGCCTTGCCGCCGCTGGCCGGGGTGGTCACGAACAGGCGGCTGTGGCGGCCATCGGACCAGGTGTCCCAGTGGCGCACGAACAGCTGGTCGTAGACCACGCCGCTGGTCTTGGACTTCTCGCGCTCATCCAGGCGCGAAACCGTGCAGTCCAGGTCCGCGCCGCAGTCGGGGAACACATCCATGCTCACCGCGATGCGCTTGCCGTCCGGGGAGACCTTGTAGCTGCCGATGTCCAGCGGGTAGCCGGTCAGCTGCTGCGGCTCGCCGCCGCCGGCGGGGATCGCGTACAGCTGCTGGGTACCGCCCTTGGCGCTGAGGAAGTACACCAACCTGCCGTCGGCCGAGAACGAGGGCGAATTGACGTTCCAGCCTTCCGGGGTCAGGCGCCTGGGCGGCGCCATGTCGCGGGTGCGAAGGTCGCGGATCCACAGGCCGGTGCTGGCCTTGCCGAGGTCCTCGCCGATTTCGCGCCTGGCGAACACCACGCGCGCGCCGTCCGGCGACAGCACCGGCGAAGAGACGCGATCCAGCTTCTGCAGGTCGCGCACGTCGAAGCCGCGGGCGGCCTCCACGTCTGCGACCGCGCCAAGGCCGAGCAGTCCGGCCAGGGCCAGGACAATGGGCGTGCGTGCGGACATCGGGAACTCCTTGGTTTGAAGGCGATCCCGGATGCTAGGCAGCGCCGCCGGGCCGGCGCAAAGGCGGAAGGTCATGCGGCCTTCCGCCCGGTTTGCCGAGCCTGCCGGCTCAGCCCGCCTGTTCTGCGCGCTTGCCGGTGCGGTACAGCAGCCAGCCGACCACGAACAGCACCACCAGGCCGACCCACTGCGCCGCCTTGCCCAGGTCCACCGGCAGCGCCAGCACCTCGGCATCCTGGGTGATCACGATCGGCAGGGCGATGGCGATGCCCATCAGCGCCTCGCCGGTGATCAGGCCGGCCGAGAACAGCACGCCGGGACGGTGCACGCGGTCCAGGCCGGCCTCGTCGTCGTCGCGGACCTTGTGGAAACGCTGCACCAGGTGCGCCAGCAGGCCGCCGAGGAAGATCGGGACCATCAGTTCCAGCGGCAGGTAGATGCCGATGGCCGCGGCCAGCACCGGCACGCGGAAGCGCTTGCCGGTCTTCTTCAGCCAGCCGTCGATCGCGATCACGATCGCGCCGACCACCGCGCCGATGCCGATCATGGTCCACGGCAGTTCGCCGCCGAACAGGCCCTTGGCCACCGAGGCCATCAGGTTGGCCTGCGGCGCCGGCAGGGTCTTGGAGCCGATGCCGTAGGCCTCCTGCAGCAGGTTCAGCACCGGGGCCATGATCAGCGCGCAGGAGAAGGCGCCGATGCCCAGCATCAGCTGCTGCTTCCACGGGGTCGCGCCGACCAGGTAACCGGTCTTGAGGTCCTGCAGGTTGTCGCCGCCCACCGCCGCGGCGCAGCACACCACCGCGCCGATCATGATCGCCGCGACCGCGCCCAGCGGCGCGCCGCCGACCTGGTTCTGGCCATCGGCGCCCAGCAGGATCAGCAGCACCACCGAGGCGAACAGGATGGTGGCGATGGTGATGCCCGACACCGGGTTGTTGGACGAGCCGACCAGGCCGGCCAGGTAGCCGGACACCGAAACGAACAGGAAGCCGGCCACGATCATGATCAGGGTCATGGCGAAGCTGGCCACCCAGAAGCCGACGATGGCGTGGTACAGCAGCCACAGCGGCACCACGAAGGCGACCAGCGCCACCAGCATCCACTTCATCGGCAGGTCGCGATCGGTCTCGGCGATGGCCGCGCCGTGCATCGCGCCCTTGCGCGCGGCGGCGAAGCCGCTCTTGATGCCGGCCAGCAGCGAATTGCGCAGCGAGAACAGGGTCCACACGCCACCGATCAGCATCGCGCCCACGCCCAGGAAGCGGATCTTGGCCGACCAGATCGCGAAGGCCGCGTCCTCGGCCGGGGCGCCCGCGATGGCGCTGGCCAGGGCCGGGTCGCTGTCGAGGAAGAAGGCGTGGTACAGCGGGATGGCGACGTGCCAGGACAGGATCGCGCCGGACAGGACCACGATGCCGACGTTCAGGCCCACGATATAGCCCACGCCCAGCAGCGCCGGCGACAGGCCGGTGCCGAGGTAGCCGATCACCTTGTTGTTGGCGAAGTAGCCGGCCACCGCCCAGCTGTCCGGGATCAGGCGCAGGCCGTTGGCCGCGGCCAGCTTGACCAGGCCGCCGATGGCGGCGGAGATGCCCAGGATCTTCAGGCCCGGCCCGGGATTCTCGCCGGCCTTGAGCACCTCGGCCGCGGCCTTGCCCTCGGGGAACGGCAGCGGCTCCTCGACGATCATGGTCCGGCGCAGCGGCACCGAGAACAGCACGCCCAGCAGGCCGCCGAGGCCGGCGATGCCCAGCACCCACCAGTAGTCGAAGTCCGGCCAGTAGCCCATCAGCACCAGCGCCGGGATCGTGAAGATCACGCCAGCGGCGATCGACGAGCCGGCCGAGGCACCGGTCTGGACGATGTTGTTCTCCAGGATCGTGCCGCCGCCGAGCAGGCGCAGCACGCCCATGGAGACGACCGCCGCCGGGATGGCGGTGGCCACGGTCAGGCCGGCGAACAGGCCCAGGTAGGCGTTGGCCGCCGACAGCACCACCGCGAGCACGATGGCGAGGACGACGGCGCGGAAGGTCAGCTGTGGCGCACCCTGGCCGGCCATTCTGTTTCCCCTGCAAACAAAGAGGCCGCCACGTTACTCGTCCCGGCGCCGGCAGGTCCAGTAGTACCGGGGCCGGAGAGGCCACGGCCGCCCAAACGCAGCGCGGACGGCCAGCAGGCCGTCCGCGCCGGGAACCATACGGTCGCGCGCGCCACCGCAGGGTGGCGCACACCAGGATCAGAACGGTTGTGCACACATAAGTGTGCGCCCTAGGACGCCGAACGGCGTCCCAACCATTTGATCTTGTTGACATTCTCTTGGCAAGGGCCTACTCCTTGATCTACTAGTTGACCGCTACCTGTAGAGAACGTAGCCGCAGCGGTCGATTTTAGCGTGTTTTCTCACCACTTCCTGCCACCCCTTCAGAACGCCTCTAGAGGAGCCCCCCCCCCGCTGGCATCCCGTCAACCCCAACCGCCATCGTCGAGCGGATCGCGCCCTTGGCAGATGCATTCGCTGGCACGCGGCAACATGGATGGATAGATGCAAACCAGATCTACCCCAACAATGACGTCCCGTATGCAATGGCGGAACGCACGCAAGTCTCTACGGACGACGGGCCGGAGCACTGATCATGGCAGGTGGCTTCCTGATCAAACCACCACAGGGCGAATCCCCGCGCCTATACGTCGGACGCGATGCCGTGTTCTTGGCGCACTACTTTCCAACCAACGAGGATTCAAACATAGCTCTTGATGCCGGCTGATCCGCGTTATTCCTGACTGGACAGGATTCGCGCGGCTAGAGACGAGCGCCGAAAATTCTGACAGAGGACCTTCCGTTACTTTGATCCCCCAGGGGAGTTCAATGCATGCGCACCTTCGCAACGTTGGTACTTCACGAACAGAATGGTCAGCCGGCGATTGGATACCGTGCGGAGACGATTAGCCAGATCGCTCGTGGCGATTTGGCCGAAGGAACGCAAGCGGCATGGGAACTGCGATGCTGGACGCCAGTTATCACGCGGCTTGGCCATGGGGTGAAATCGGACGAACTCGTCGCACTTGTCGGCGCCACCTTTCGGCTAATTGACCATTGCCTTGGCGACGGAACCCCATTGGACATGGTAAGACGATTTCAATGTGCCGGTGACGGAGTTGTTACCGGGATTCCTGGCATGCAGCCTCTCGATGAGCACCTAATGATCTGGAGCAATCAGGCAGCGCTGAATGACGTGTTCTTGCAGACCAGACAGGTCAGCATCGCGCAGCTCCAAACGACGGGCCAACAACTCCAGCGGGCCATCAAGGAGATAGCGGATATCAAAGATAAGGTATTTGGGCCACTAGCCACCAACCCCTCGGTTCCGCGAGAACAATGACCGCCTCTTCCACTATCTCCATGTCCGCTTCCGGCCAGAAGCGGACGTTCTGGCTGACCCGAACTGCCGCTTCGAATCCACTCTTTCAGAGGGTCGGCAGGGATTCGTGTAAAAAACGGCCAAAGGTGAGCTAACTGCCTGTCATAGCTGACTTTCTTGGCCGCTCCAGCCACGCTTCAGAACGGAGCATTTCTTCTTCGAGGACCGGACAACGGGCCGTAACTCGTTATTTCACCTCGTCCCGGTAACTCCGCCAAGCCATGCGGAGTACCCGAGCGGAGGACCGCAGAAACATCAGCAACAGTCCACCGGCGATGACCAGATCGGGCCAGCCGGCATCGAACAGCCACACGCCGGCGGCTGCCAGCAGCACCGCAACACCCTCGTACAGGTCATTGCGCGAGCACTCCCAGGCCGATGACATGTTCACGTCGCCAAAGCGGTACGGGGTAAGCAGCCACAGGCACAAGGCGTTGAACGCAAGATTGATCACGGCGGCGATGCCGATGGCCTCGAAGATCGGCACCTCCGGGTGGGCCAGGCGCCAGCCGATCTGGATGGCGACCGCAACCGCGGCACCGAGGATCAGCAATCCCTTGAACAACGCCACCCTGGCCTTGGCGCGCAGGCTCGCGCCGATCACTGCCAGGCTCAGCAGATAGGTCAACGCATCACCGAGGTTGTCGAGGCTGCCCGACAGCAACGAGGACGAGCCGCTGTAGATCGCTGCGGTGATCATCATCACGAAGCTGGCGATGTTGATTGCCAGCACGATCATCAACCCGCGCCGCTGCCCCGCCTCCAGGGCGCGGATATCCACCGTGCTTCCGCAGCCGCACGAATCACTCATGATCATGTCTCCGAGTCGAGCGGGCGTCCGAGGATTTGCGGCCCGCTTCCAGGTCGGCGATCCTAAACCCCGGAGTCGCTACAGAGTCAAGCCCATGAAGATCGGAGAGGTCGCGGAGCGCAGCGGGTGCCATCCCGAAACCGTGCGCTACTACGAGCGCATCGGGTTGTTGCCTGCCCCGCCGCGCACGGCGGGCGGGTATCGCGACTACCGTCCCGCCGACGCGGATCGGCTGCGCTTCATCAGCCGCGGACGCGAACTGGGCTTCTCGCTGGAGGAGATCCGCAGCCTGCTGGGCCTGGCCGAAGACGACGGGTTGTCCTGCCAGGATGTCGACCGTCTTGCCCGCGGGCACCTGCTGGACATCCGGAACCGGCTAAACGACCTTCAGCGGATGGCCTCGGAGCTCGAACGGGTGATTGGCAGTTGCAGCGGCGGCGAGCGCGGCCAGTGCGCCATCCTCGACACGCTGCGCCACCCGCCATCCTAGGTCGGCACTCAAGCGTTCTCTTCGCCACGGGCATCCTGCAGGATCTCGATGCCCCCTTTCAGGGCGATCGCCGCCACTGCGAGCCCCACGACGAGGTCGGGCCAGGCCCGCCCGGTCCACAGCACCAGTCCGCCACCCACGAGCACGCCTGCGTTGGCGATGAAATCGTTGGTGCTGAAGGTCGTCGCGGCACGCACGTTCACATTGGCCTGCCGGATTTTCTTGAGCAGCCACACGCATGTCGCGTTTACCAGGCCGGCCCCCAGCGCCATCACCATCATCGTCGTACCAATGGGCTCGGCGTCACCCAGGAACCGACGGCCCACGTCGACCAGGATCCCAGCGGCGAACAGGATCAGCAGCCAGCCGGACACTTTGGCCGCCGACCGTTTCCAGGCTTGTGAGCGACTGAGTGCGAGCAGGGTGATGATGTAGACGGCGCTGTCGGACGCATTGTCCAGTCCATTTGCGATCAGAGCGCTTGAGCCGGCGGCGACGCCCGTGACCCCAAACCCCGCGGCAAGCGCGAGGTTCAGGGCGAGGACGATCAACAGGATCCGGCGCTGGTGCGCGTCGTGTATCTCGATCTTCTCTTCACTCAACTCAGTGGGCCTCCAGTTGCGGCTTCGCTGCGTCGCCGCGATGCAGAAGACGGTAAAGGGTGGGCAGGACAAGCAGGGTGAGCAGCGTTGAAGACACGATCCCGCCGATCACGACGGTGGCGAGCGGACGCTGCACCTCCGCGCCCGCGCCGACATTGAGCGCCATGGGGACGAAGCCGAGCGACGCGACCAGGGCGGTCATCAGCACGGGCCGCAGCCGCCCGAGGGCGCCGTTGAAGACCGCGTCGTCCAGCGACTGGCCTTGTTCGCGCAGGTTGCGAATGAAGGCGATCATGACCAGGCCGTTGAGCACGGCCACGCCGGACAGCGCGATGAAGCCGACGCCTGCGGTGATCGACAACGGGATGCCGCGCAGTGCCAGTGCGGCCACACCGCCCGTCAGGGCCAGCGGCACCCCGCTGAACACGATCACCGCATCCCTGGCCGAGCCAAAGGCCATGAACAACAGGCCGAAGATGAGGACCAGGGTCACCGGTACCACGACGGCGAGCCGTTGGCTGGCCGAGATCAACTGCTCGAACGTGCCGCCGTAGTCGATCCAGTAGCCCTCCGGCACGTTCACCTGCTGCCCGACGCGCTGCTGCAGCTCTTCGACGAAGCTGCCCAGGTCGCGATCACGCACGTTGGCGGTCACCACCACCCGGCGCTTTCCGTTCTCGCGGTTGATCTGGTTGGGCCCCAGCAGGCTTTCGACCCTCGCGACCTCCCGCAACGGTATGGTTCGCGCAGTTGCCCAACTGGGGTCCAGGCTCGATCTGTCCGCGTTTGCATCGTCGGACAAAGGGATCGGCAGGTCCTGAAGGGCCGCCGGATCGACGCGCATCTGTTCCGGCAACCGGACCACGATGTCGAACCGGCGGTCGCCCTCGAACAGCTGGCTGGCAACCTGGCCACCGACCGCGGTGGCAACGGTCTGCTGCACAACCCCGGGATTCAAGCCGAAGCGCGCAAGCGCCGCACGATCCGGCACGATCGTCAGCAGTGGCAAGCCGGTCGCCTGTTCGGTCTTGACGTCGGCTGCGCCCTCGACCTGCCTGGCAACGGCCTCGACCTGTTCGGCCACCTCGACCAGCGTGTCCAGGTCATCGCCGAACACCTTGACCGCCACGTCCGCACGCACGCCGGAGATCAGCTCGTTGGTCCGCATCTCGATCGGCTGCGTGAACTCGTAGTTGTTGCCTGGGAGCGTCGCCACCGCCGCCTCGATCTCGTCGAGCAGTACGTCCTTGGGCTTGCGTGGGTCGGGCCACTGCCCGCGTGGCTTCATCATCAGGAAGGTGTCGGCGACGTTTGGTGGCATCGGGTCGGTAGCCACCTCGGCCGTGCCGATCTTGCTGAACACCCGCTCCACTTCGGGAAGCTGCATCAGCCGCTCCTCCACGGCGAGCTGCATCTTCACCGACTGCTCCAGGCCAGTGCCCGGGATGCGGATCGCATGCATGGCGACGTCACCCTCGTCCAGGCTGGGAATGAACTCGCTGCCCAGGCGCGTGGCGACAAGCAGGGACACGGCAACCAAGACAAACGCCCCGGCAAACACCCAGTTCTGCCGACGGAGCGACCACGAGAGCAACGGCTTATAGCCGCGTCGCACCCACTGGACCAGCCGGTTCTCCTTCTCCTGGACCCGGTTGCCCATGAAGATCGCGATGGATGCGGGAACGAAGGTGAGTGACAAGACCATTGCACCGGTGAGGGCCAGCACCACCGTGATCGCCATGGGATGGAACATCTTTCCCTCGATCCCGGTCAGCGCGAAGATCGGCAGGTACACCGCGGCGATGATGAACATGCCGAACAGGCTGGGCCGGATGACCTCGACCGTGGCGGTAGCGGTCAGGTCGTTGCGCTCCTCGCGCGTCAGCGACCGGCCAAGCCGATGCTGCATCTCGCCAAACCGGCGCAGGACGTTCTCGATAATGATGACCGCGCCATCGACGATCAGGCCGAAGTCGAGTGCACCCAGGCTCATCAGGTTGCCGGACACGCCGCCGCGCACCATTCCGGTGATCGTGAACAGCATGGCCAGGGGAATGACGGCTGCGGTGATGAGCGCGGCGCGGAAGTTTCCCAGCAGCAGGAACAGGACCACGATCACCAGCAGGGCGCCCTCGACCAGGTTCTTCGAGATGGTCTGCATGGTGCGTTCGACCAGCGCAGTGCGGTCGTAGACCGCCGTCGCGGTGACGCCTTCTGGCAGGCTCGCGTTCGCGTCCTGCAGCTTCGCCGCCGCGGCCTGCGCGACGCTGCGGCTGTTGGAGCCGACCAGCATCGACACGGTGCCCAGCACGACCTCTTCGCCGTTCTGGGTGGCCGCGCCCGTACGAAGCTCCGGGCCTTCACCCACCTGCGCCACGTCCGCAACCCGGATCGGCAGGCCTTCGCGCCGGTCCAGCACGATGTTGCGGATCTCGTCGATCCCGCCGACCTGGCCGGGCACGCGCACCAGGTACTGCTGGCCGTTGCGCTCGATGTAACCGGCGCCCATGTTCTGGTTGTTGGCGGCCACCGCGTCGACGATGTCCTGCAGCGTGAAGCCGAGTGCGACCAGCTTGGACGGGTCCGGCGTGATATGGATCTGCCGCTCGAAGCCGCCCATCGTGTTGACTTCGGTCACCCCCGGGGTGTTGCGCATCTGCGGCCGGATGACCCAGTCCTGCAGGGTGCGCAGGTCGGTGGGGCTCCACTGGCTGCCATCCGGCTTGGTCGCGTCGGGCGCCGCATCCACGGTGTACATGAAGATCTCGCCCAACCCGGTCGAAATCGGGCCCATTTCGGGCTCCAGGCCCTCCGGAATCTGCGAGCGGATCTGCTGCAGGCGCTCGGCCACCTGCTGCCGGGCGAAATACAGGTCGGTGCCGTCCTCGAACACGACGGTGATCTGCGACAACCCGTACCGGGACAATGAGCGCGTGTAGTCGAGACGGGGCAAGCCGGCGAGTGCCGTCTCAATCGGATAGGTGACCCGCTGCTCGGATTCCAGTGGCGAGTAGCCGGGCGCCTCGGTGTTGATCTGCACCTGGACGTTGGTGATGTCCGGCGTTGCATCGATCGGGAGCCGGGTGAAGCTCCAGATGCCCACACCGATCAGCCCGAGGGTCAGCACCAGCATCATCCAGCGATGCCGAATCGAGAACCGGACGATCCGCTCCAGCAGACCGGCCTGGCGGACTGTGGTGTCAGTGGTCATGCGACGCGCCCTCCTTGCCGATGTCCGCCTTGATCAGGTAGCTCTCCGCGACGACGACCTCCTCGCCGCCGCTCAGGCCCGAGAGGACCTGCGCCCGCGTGGCATCGCGGGCGCCGAGTTCCACGTGTCGGGCCAGGTACGTCTCGCCTTCACGTACGAACACGGCGTCCTGGCCATCCATCGACTGCAGCGCGGTCAACGGCACCATCAGGTCAACCGGCTGCTGCGCGACGGTGATCCGCGCCTTGACTGCCGTTCCCGGCCGCCACTGGTTGTCGGCGTTGTCGATCGTTGCGCGGGCGACTGTGCTCTGGCTGGCCGTGGCCATGCCCGGGAGCACACGTTCGAGCGTGGTGTGGACCGTCTCGCCATCGCTCATGCGGGTGACCGCGACCGGCACGCCAGGCTGGATGTGCTGGGCGTCGGCGCCAAAAATGTGGAGGTCGACCCAGAGCTGCGAGAGATCGGCGATCTGGAACAGGGGCGCACCCTCGCTGGCCAGGCCGCCGACCGAGGCACTGCGCTCGACGACCACGCCGGAGATCGGCGCGGCAACGCTGTAGGTGCTCAGGCTCAGGTTGCTCTCGATCGTCGCCAGCGTCTGCCCGGCGCGGACCGGGTCGCCGACGTTGGCGCGCAACGAACGGATCGGGCCAGGGAAACGGGCGGTGACCTGCGCAACACGACCCTCAACCGGGGTCAGCAGGCCTTGCACCTCATGCTCGTCGGCGATCACGCCGGGGCCGGCCGGCTGGGTCTTGATACCGGACTTTTCAGCGATTTCCGCAGGGATGACCGTGCTGGCGACTTCATCCGCCTCATGGCCGTGTTCGTCGGCCTCCGTTCCGTGGTCGGCGGCGTCGTTCGCATGTGCGTCCTTGGCCGGCTGGTCCGGCTCGCCACCGCAGGCTGCGAGGACCAAGGCCAGCGCCAGTGCCGGAATCAGGTGGACAGGCTTCATGGGGTTGCTCCTTGGTTGTGTTGCAGGCCCGGGCCGGCGACGAATGCCTGGCCGGTCAGCCGCTGGATCTCGATCAGGGCGCGCTGGGCTTCCAGCGCCGCCGCCAGCTGTTGCTGCCGTGCGGCGGCGTGCTCCGCCTGCAGGCTCGACCACTCCAGATAACTGGCGGCGCCTGCGCGGTACGCGGTGGCGGCCGCGGCTTCGGCCTTGGCCAGACGTGGAAGCACGTCCTCACCTAGCCGCTGTGCTTCCAGGCGGGCCACTTCGAAGCGGCCATGCGCCTCAGCGAGGGTGGAGTAGAGCGACAGCCCCATGGCCTCCCGTTCGATTTCCAGCGCTGTCAACTCGGCGCGTGCGGCACGGATGCCCGGCTGTGCCCGGCGGGTGGTGCCCAGCGGGATCGAGACACTGCCGACCAAGCCGAAGTCATCGCCGTCCGCCATCCGTCGCACGCCCACCTGCCAGTCGAAGTCTGGGGTCGCTTCGCTGCGTGCCAGCTGCAGGCGCGCCTCGCAATGCGCTGCTGGTCGACGAACTGCGCCAGCTCGGGAGTGCGTTGCAACCAGTCGGCGAGTACCGCGAAGTCCGCGATCTGGGGCACGGCGAGCAGATCGCCCCCGACGATCTCGAATGCGGGATTTCGCTCGCCCCACAGGGCCGCGAGATGCTGGCGGGCGGCCGCCTGACGTTGCCGGGCGCGGGCGCGATCCAGTTCCGACCGCGCGAGGGCGGCCTGGGCGGTGAGTACGACCGATTCCGGCGAAGCGCCGGCCTCGTGACGCCGGCGCGCCGCAACAACGGTGCGTTCGCGCTGGTCGACGTCCAACTGCGCAAGCTCGCCTTCGCGTTGCGCACCGACGACCGCCAGGTAGCGGCGGGCCACTTCGGCCAGGAGATCCAACCGCTGCGCTTCGCGCTCGATGGCCAGCGCGTCGATGCGGCTTTGCGCGAGCGTGCGGCGGGCATCGAGCTTGCCGCCGCGCTCCAGCACGGAGGCGAGGCTCAGCGTGATCTCGGCGCCATCCAGGCCGCTGGCCGGACCGGTACCGAGCACGTTCTCGACCTCGGCTCCAGCGACCAGCGCCGGGCGCAACGAGGAGCGATCCAGTTCGGCTTTCAGGGCCTCATGGCGGGCGCCAAACAGGCGCAGATCGGGGTGTGTATCGGCAACGCGGAGGAAAGCGTCGTCCAGGGTGAGGGGGTCGGCGGCGTGCGTGGGGAATGCCACGGCACACACGGCGACGAACGCGGCCAGGGCCGCTGATCGCAAACGCATGGGGGTTGCTCCGATGAATCGAATTGACGGGAGTCGGCATCAGGCCGACGGCGCGGTCATCCGAAGATCGGAGGCTTGAATGGGCTCGGCAGACGCAAGGCGGCCGGGGGCGACGCTTTTTCGACCCCCATTCGACCGGCGACCGGTTGAGTGGAAAATGAATCCAGAACCGGCAACACGGCCGCGGCTGAACCACAGCAATGGGCGAAATCCAGCAACAGGTGCAACGTCTCCGATCCGTCCTGATCGTGCGCGTCCGCCGCGGCGAACTCCGGGTCCAGATCGTTGGCATGCGGGCCGTGGCTGTGCGCGCCAGACGGATCGTGCGCGAGCTCATGCATCTCGCCGGCGGCTGTCATCACCGGTTGGAACGCCAGCCCCAACGCAAGCACACCCAGCACGACGACGCGCAGGAGCGGCAACAAGAAGCGGGGATGCAGGCGGGTCATGGCCGCGCAGTGTACCTGCGGATGATGGGGTTATACAATTCCGCTGAATGCGTCGAGAGGGCTACAGGGAAAAGGCGCGTTCCAGTTGTCGGCCATGGCACCGCTTGTACTTGTTTCCGCTGCCGCACTGGCACGGCTGGTGATCGCGCAGCCTCGACGACAGTGCGTGTCCAGGAACTGGTGCGCCTGCTGCAGCGGTTCGATTTCATGCGCGGGGACACTGACCTCGCCGGGAGCCGCCGGGATGCCCCGGCTCAGTCTCTTCCTGGAGGCTCTTGCCGTTGCATGGGCTGCTAGCCCTTCGATGGCAGACAACAATACCCGGACTGCGCTCTACGAGGTCATGCGGTCGGGCTTGGCTGCCTGAGTGATCCGTGGGACGAAGTGGTGCGCGATGTTCCAACGAGACGTCCGCTTTGGGTCGGAAGCCGCCCTTCCCCACGCCCCATAGCGGCCCCTGATCGTCGCACGTCCTTGCTGCGACGAAATCGGCCATACATCAATCGGAATCCGTCTTTGCCTTGTAGACGGTTCGCCGGCCGATCGATCTAGCATTCTTCACAGTGGGCCGCGCGAGCCCGGGTATGAGGTAGTCCGCAACCCGCGCGCCGCGCCGTACCTTGTTGGCAAGCCAGCGCGGCATCAATCCGCGGCCCGACCAAGTATTCCGCCTATTCTCTGGATCCCGGTATTTTGGGGGAACCTTCCCTTGCTTCTGCGTCCGAGCTCCCTTCGCAACCACAGGAGGCGCTTGCGAGACGTCAAAGATCTCAGAAATCGCATAGCCGTAGGAGTCGGCCAGCGCAACGAGCTCACTCCGGACTACAGAAAGCGGCCTTCGGCGTGATAAGAGTGCTTTCCGCTTCTCCGCCGCGAGCAAAAGCGATTCAATCTCTGACAGGCTGAGCTTCTCGATATTCTTCATGTGCCAAGCGTCGAGTCGGGAGCCGCACTAGGCGGACCATTATGCCGCCTCCCGGTGCTCGTAATACGGGTGCCGCTTGTCGTCGAAGATGGCCTGCATTGCCGCTAGGTCCTTGCCAGGCTTGAGCCAGGCGTCGACGTGCTCGGGTCGGATGTTGATGATGGTCCGATCATGGCCTGCCGCGGCCACCTCGGGCTCGGGTTCGTCGGTGATAGCGGCGAACGACAGCAGGTCGGGCAGCTCGCCCTTGGGATCCGTCCACTTCGACCACAGGCAGGCGATGAGCATGGGCTCGTGGTCGCGCGGGGTGAAGGCCAGCACCTGGTTCTTGCCGTCGACCTCCACGTTCTCGTAGAACACGTCGGCCACCATCAGGGCGTGCTGCTGGCCGAAGAGATCCTTCCAGAAGCCTTCGAGATTGTCCCGCCGGGCGTTGTAGGTGCCCGGGAACTTGGTGTCGTAGAACGCGGGCTTTCCAGCGGGCCGACACTGGTAGCGCATCGGCTTCACCACCCGCTCCCCGTCTTCCATGACCATGACGGGTACGAAGTAGCCGGGGAAGATCCGCGAGTCGCTGGACTTGGGCTCGGTGCGCTTGAGCGTGTCGATGCGGGCCTGGATCCGGGCCATCTTGTCCGTGCCAATGCGCACGTCGTCCTGGGCCTTCTTGGTGAGTTTTTCCAGCAGCTTGCGCTGCCCGTCGGCCACCCGTTTTTTCTGCTTGAACAGCTCTTGGGACAGATTCGTCATCTCGTCCGCATCCCAGGCCCGGATGAACTTGGCCACCTCGTCGGGCCCGGACTGTAGGAGGTCGATTTCCATGGCTCGCGGGACCTTCGGGCGCTTGGCATGCGGATCCTTGCCCAGATCCCGCCAGAACAGCTTCACGTAGTCCCGGATGGCCATCTTTGAGCCGGTCTGCCGCTGGAACTTGCGGAAGCCGGCGAAGACCTGGGCGGAGTAGCACATTCAATCCTCCTCGCAGCCGAGCTCCATGTATGACATGTAGCGCCCGTGCTGAGCCAGCATGGCCGCCAGTCGTTTCCCCACGGCTTGGCCGTGCTCGCCCGCCTGGTCTTCGATGACGTCAGCCACCCCGGCGAACGCCATCCAGAACTCCCCGTGGTCGGGCTAGTCCGCGATGAGCTGGGGCAGGCTGGCTTCCAGCTCGTCGAGCTGGGCCGTGAGCGCCGCGAGCGTGACCATGAGGGTCCTCCAGGGGCGGGGATCTCGGGTCTATAGTAGGCCGATGGACGACGCCCTCAAGTCAGCGCTGCGCGCATTCCAGCTGGGCACGCGACACGAGCACTGGTATGGCAAGACCTACGGCCAGTTCTGGGAGTGGTTCTCCGAGCAGGAAAGGGCCTTGCTGGCCCAGGCCTCGCCCGAGGACGAAGAAGCGCTGCGCGAGGAACTGTTGGAGCTCACGGCCGACTGCGACGACGCGGGCTATGCGGTGCCCGACGAATGGTCGGATCGGGTGATTCAGCGCCCCTGAGCGTGGCGTGCCCCTACTGCCAGCGGCCGGCCCAACTGCTGCGCTGGCAGGAGGCGGGCTATCCCTACCCCGCGGACTGGGGCCCGGCGTGGAAGTGCGCGCCTTGCGACGCCTACATCCGCTGCTACCGCGGCACCACCACCCCATTGGGCACCCTGGCCGACGCCGACACCCGGCACTGGCGCCACCTGGCACACCAGGCCCTGGACCCGCTGTGGCAAGGGGGGCAGGAATCGCGCTCGTCCGTGTATCGTTGGCTGGCCGTCGAGCTGGGCGTGCCCGAACCCCAAGCCCACATCGGCCGGCTGGACCCGGACGGGTGCCGCCAAGTCATTGCCGCCGTGGCTGGGCGAGGCCGTGGGGATCGCTAGGACGCCCTGTTCAGCGAAATGCTAATGGCCTTCCCGAGCCGGGACTCCTACCCTGTTGCCCCGCCTTGAGCGGGGACCGTCCCCCTGATCCTGATCTTTATGTCTGAAGTTGCTGCCGTCTACCGCCTGCCCCGCCGCCTGCCTGACCCACCTGGGCTGTTGGGCGCGTGCGTGCCTGACCCATCGCGGATGCCCCGGCCGGTGATGCCCTTCCGCGCCACCTGCGGCTTCCCCTCCCCGGCTGAGGATTTCTACGGCCAGGGCGACGATCTGGACCTGAACGAGCTGGTGATCGCCAACCCCGCGGCCACGTTCTTCGTCGAAGCCGACACGGGCACATCGATGGTGGAGTTCGGCATCTTCCCCGGCGACACGCTGGTGGTGGACCGCTCGCTCACGCCTCGGCATGGCGACGTGGTCATGGTGTTGTGGGACGGCGGCTACACCGTCAAGCAGTGGTGGCCAACTGCCCAGGGCCTGGAGCTGCGTTCGGGAAGCCCGCAGCACGCCCCCATCCGGGTAGGCCCGGAGGAAGAGGTCGAGGTGTGGGGCGTGGTGACCTGGTCGTTTCGCAAGCAGTTCCGCCGGAAGCGCTGACGACAACGCCCCCGAAGGGGCGTTGAAGGCTTATCGGCGCTCGGAGGAGGGGACTGCTCCCGGCCCACCTGGGTGAGCATTGGCCTGAACCGCGGGGCCAGTGTCCCCGACGCGCGAAGGCGTGGCCATCGGGCTTTGCCCCGGCGGGGGTAGGACTTCGCCACCGGGGTCTGTAAGTCCTTGCCAGGCCGGCAGTCTCGGCCGGTGAGAGCGACGGGCCTACCCTGTCCGTCCCGGCAGCGGAGGCGATGATGGACGGCAAGGCAATCAAGGCACCCCACACGGTGCGCACCGCGCCCGCGGGCGCGTGCATCTACTGCGGGGCCACCGGGGGCCGCCTGACCGATGAGCACGTCGTTCCAAAGGGCTTGGGCGGCACGTTGGTGCTGCCGCAAGCCAGCTGCGACGATTGCGCCCGCCTGACCTCGCAATTCGAGATGCGCGTGCTGCGTGGGTTTCTCGACCGCGGCCGCCAGGCCATGGGAATCAAGGGTCGCAAGAGCCACAAGCGCCAAGCTGCAGACACGATCACGCAAACATTCATCCAGGCCGACGAGTCCACGTTCGACCACGACGTGCCGTGGAACGAGGGCGTCAAGGTGATGCACTTGCCGGTCTTCGTCCTGCCCGCCTTCCTCGATCCACGGCGTGAGATGGATCCTACCGTGAGCAAACTGGAAGTCATGGCGCTGGACACGCTTCATTTCGGTGTCGGCCAAGGCGAGCTCGTGCGCGAATACCAGGCCCAAGGCATGCGCTTCGAGGATCAGATGGACTTGTGGGCATTCGTCAAAATGCTGGCCAAGATCGCGCACAGCTATCACGTGGCGGTTGACGGCCTCTTCCCGCTCGAGCAAAGCCCTCTGGTGCCCATCATCCTGGGCCAGCGCTCCGACGCGCTGAACTGGATTGGCACGATGCTGACGGACACCCTGCCCTCCGCCGGGCAAGCCCTTCATCTGCTCCATCATGCGCCGCTGGAATCCGAAGACCGGAGCCAGGCTTGGGCGGTGCGCATCAAACTGTTTGCGCCCGATCCCACTCCTACTTATGCCTTGGCTACACGCCTATCACTACCTCAGGACACAACTCATGGATGATCGCATCGCGAAGTGGAAGCACCTCTTTGACGAAGACGACAACGGAATCTCCAAGTCGCTGTCAAAGCTCGCATGGGATCTGACGGCATTCACCAGCCTGGTGGAAATCGTTCGCCGAGCCTCGACAGTCGACGGCGAAAAGCAACTCAACAGCATGCTGTTGGAAATGCTCGTCTCCGGCTTCTGGGTCAACATGATGCAAGGAGTTCGGCGGCTTGTAGACCGCGAAACGATTCATGGCGCTCGCGGAGTGTGTTCGATCGCCGGATTGGTGGCCGACGTCCGGTCCGTTCGATCCAAAGTCAGTCGTCGCGTCTTCGTCGAGAGCATTGCAGGTGTGGACTACAACTATGCGGTGCTAGAGGCCGAAGAGTTGAGATTCATGCTAGGCCACGCGCCCGGGCAGCCCATCGCCTTCGCTCGAGACGCAGCGCCCGAGCCTTCAATCCGTCGCCATCAGCTCTTTGACTGGCTAAGTGGCACTACCCCCGGAACCAGCCGGCCGGATGATCTGATTCGCGAAGAGGTGTTTGACAAGCTAGAGGCCCGCCTGACCGCCCTTGATCGGATCGTCGATCACGTCAACGTGGAGATCGCACACGCTGCTACCGAGTTCAGCCGGAGCGGTCGCATGCTGGAGAGATGGAATCTCACGGACGCAAAGAACACGCTCAAAGAACTAGTCCAGATCGCCGAATTGGTCGGAGAGTGGTTCTGCTACAGCGGAGTCGGAAGCGTCCTGCCTACTCCCCAGTTCGATCAGTTCGCTCATCTTGATAAGCCGTTCTTTGTCGGCGATACGCTGCCCCTCCAGCAAGCTTGGGACACGATGGGGGAAGAGATAGCTACTTGGCACCACATCGACGCCGAGGATCTCTGACTTGCTAGGCTTGGTCGATGGCAACAACTTCTATGCCTCGTGCGAGCGGGTGTTCGACCCGACCTTGCGCGGCCAGCCCGTGGTCGTGCTGTCAAACAACGACGGGTGCGCCATTGCCCGAAGCAATGAGGCGAAGGCCTTGGGCGTGAAGATGGGCCAGCCCATCCATGAGGTGCCCTCCCCCATCCGCCGGCAGCTGAAGGTCCGCTCGGCCAACTTCGCGCTGTATGGCGACCTGTCGGGCCGGGTGGTGTCGATCCTTCGAGACCTGTTCCCCGCCGTGGAGGTCTACTCCATCGACGAGTCGTTCGTGTCGTTCGACAGCATTCCCGCACACGAGCGGACGCGGGTCGCCACCGAAGCCCGCGCTCGCATTCGGCAGTGGACGGGGATCCCGTGTTGCGTGGGCATCGGATCGACCAAGACCCTGGCGAAGCTTGGCAACAAGCGGGCGAAGTCGACGGTGGCGGGCGTGGAGGAAGTCAGCAGTGCGGTGCAGCTGACCGAGTTTCCGGTGGAGGATGTCTGGGGTGTGGGCCGGAAGTGGGCGGCCCGGCTAGGCGCCGAAGGCATCTTCACGGCGGGGGACCTGGCCCAGGCCGACCCCGACACCCTCAGGGCTCGCTATGGCGTGGTGCTGGCGCGCACGCAGCGCGAGCTGCAGGGCATCGCCTGCGCGCAGCTGGAAGAAACCGAGCCGGACCGGCAGCAGGTCGTGGTGTCCCGCTCCTTCGGTCGCGAGGTCGTGGACTTCGACGACGTGAGCCAGGCGGTGGCCACCTTCGCCATCCGCGCGTGCGAGAAGCTGCGGGCCCGATCGCTCCAGGCGTCGGGCGTATGGGTGTGGCTCAACACAAACGCATTCAAGCCTGGCGCCAAGCAATACCACCCCAGCCGCGCCATCCCGCTCATCACCCCGTCCAGCGATACGCGCGAGGTCTTGGCGGTGGCCCAGGCCCTGGTGCGCTCGATGTATCGGAAGGGCTACGCCTACAAAAAGGCGGGCGTCGGCCTGCTGGACCTGACCCACGGGGACACCCACCAGGCCGACCTGTTCGCGGGCGTGGACCCGCGGTCGGAGAAGCTCATGGCCGTGCTCGACCAGGCCAATCGGCGCTTCGGCCGAGGCACGATGGGATTCGCATCGGCCCACGGGCGCACCCAGGCCCAGTGGCACATGCGGCAGGAGCATTTATCGCCCTCGTACACCACGAAATGGAGTGACTTGTTAAGGGTGCGCTGAAGCAATCTCCTGCCGCGCTCGGATACCCTAACCCCGGACTCTAAAGCCGACCGCTACTGAAGGCGGGGGGACGTCGGAGCTCCTAGAGATCTGCAGAGCAATCGGCATAGATCTCACTTCCTTCATATCGGACTTTCAGAAGGCCGCGGATGCATTGCCAAGGCGCCACCCCCGCCAGGCAACCAGAACTGGAGTTCCCAGGACCAGGCGGCGCCGAGAATGATCGGGATAGTCACGGTTCTCGTGCCTGGGGGAGCATATGCAACCGCCATACTTCGATCCGGAACTCGCTGCAGTTGAGCGAGCCCCCGCCATCGCCACACCTACTTTTTTTTCGTTGGTTCTTGACGGCGGCCAGAGCGATTCACCTCTGGCAATGGCTTATCCAATGCAAGCAGATCCATGCGCACGTTGTTCGCATAGGCGTTGTACTGCCAACGCCTGAACTGATCCAACAGAAGACCGTTCGTCTCTTCCAGTCGCTTAACTTGTGCCTCAAGTTCAACAATGCGGCGGGTGGCGGCATCCAGCGTGTAGTTCCTCGGCAGAGACTCTCGCGTTTCGCGCAGATCTTGTTGCCGCTGCTGGAACCGTTCTTTGATTGCAGGGTAAAGGTACATGGTGTGCTTTGAGATCGAGGACACGCCCAGCACCTTGGCGACACGCTCACAAAACAGTGGCCAAGTGAGCTTCCCTTCCCAGCGATCCAACTCCCGCATGACCTTCGGTAATGTGGTCTTAGTGACTATTTGCTTTGGCATGGCGATTCAAGTCAGAGCCAAGGGAATCGTCTTCGGATTGAGTGCCTCTACGGACGCTACTTCAACCACGCCAAGGTCGATGAGGGCACGTCGAACCGGTGATGGATCGTGCCCATCCGGAATTCTGAGAACCGAGCCCTCCGGGACGTCTGGATGCTCCAATGACATCCGCATCGCTTTGACGTGGGCCAGCTTCCATTTGTGGTTGTCTATCCAGCGCTCGGCACCAAAATCTCCGTCCTCATGCGCCTGCTGCGCCCTGACGAGCAATGCTTCAGTCTGGGCCTCAAGCAGGCGGATGCGATCCAGCGTGATGTGGTCGCCTTTGATGCAAACGTGTTCCTTACACGTCATGCATTCACGTTGCTTCTGGCATGGCGCCATGGCGTAGTCATGCACGCACATGCCGTACAGTGTCGTCTTCGCGGTTCCTAGCCGATCGACACCCAGCTCTTGATACGTCACGGGTTGACGTTGCTTGATTCGCTCAAGCACGGATGCAGGGCGGACAGTAAGCAGCTCTCTCGCCCCTTCCAGCCGCTCCTCAGGCGAACGATGATCATAGTGCCGGTTGTCGGAAACCTTCGCACGCCCTGCCCACTGCGCCAGAGTGTAGTCGTCCATTCCAGCACGCTCTGACAGTGTGCTGAGCCAGTGCCGCAGCTGATGCGACGTAAGCTTGATCCGGCTCCCATCCGATGCGTACAAACCCATCCGATCAAAAATGGAGGCGCTAGACCGAGCACCGAGACGAGCATTCACCTCGTTCGCGCTGGGCAACCTCCATGAGTCAGCTCGAACGGACCTATCGCGATTGAATTCATTCTCTCGATGCAGGCAAAGAGCCTCGCAAGTGTTGAGCGACTCCTTCTTATCCAGGAATGGCCAATGGAGCCCGCCATATCTCTTGATAGCCTCTGACGCCGCTAGCGATCCTTCTGCCTCTCTCAGGGCGGCATGTGCGGCCTCACGCGCAGGAGCGCCAATCTCGACGAGACGTCGGACCGCTTCTTTCACGACGTCGTGCATGGCAGGCACGACCCACTTCTTCGTCGCACCCTTACCCTTTGCTGCGTCCCACCGTAGGAACATTTGCTGCGAACCAGCTTGATCCTCCTCCCACTGAATACAGCCGACAGGAAGCTTAAGGACCTCGGAAATCCTCCCAGGGGCCACCATGAGCAGAATGAAGATCGACGAGTAGAACCGACTCTCAAGATCGTCGGCCAGCGCGAACGAGTCAGCAACGACGAGCATCTCCTCATTCGAGGGCATTCTCGATTTCCGGTGTTTCTCCCCCGCCTCGCCAAGATCTTCCGTGAGTATGGTTGGCTTCTTAAAAGGCGATCTCCATACGGGCAACGATGGGACCAAGTTCTTTTCTCGCAAGAAATCGAACATGGACTGCAGCTGCAGACCCGTCTTATGGTGCACTTCTCCGCTGCTATATAACTCTCTGCACTTTACGGCACAGACGTCCATCACCGCGCCATTCAGCAGAGCAACGTCAGCTCGACCGCAGGACGACAGCAACGCCACTTCCACGCACCGAAGTGCCTGTAGCATCATCGCCAGGCTCTTGACTGGCTTGTGGCTAAACCTGTATCGAATATACGCTTTGGCGAACTGCATGTAAGGTTCGGCCAATGGCGTGAATGCGTACGAATTCAGCGATGCTGTCTTCGTCGCGAACACAACAACAGTCTCGCCTTGCTGCCACTTGTTGGCGTCCCAAGCGCCACCGTCACCAAAGGCAGTCAAGTCCTCTCGCGCCAGACGGATAAACTCCTCGAGATTCTCTCTAGCATCAAGCTCCGCGCGGGGCACAAACTGAACGACATCACCCATGAGTGCCAGCCTCCAGAACGCTGGTCTTCAGCGCGTGAGATTTAGCCTCCTTGCACATCAGCACACAATGCTCCACGGCAAGGATCAACTGATCATTGGCGGTCACAATGGCATCCGGACAACCGGCCTCCCGAACGCGACCCTTCTCCGCGTAGAGATCCTCCAACACCTCCTCGTGGGGCCCGTCGACCCACGGCTGGAAGTGAAAACAGGTGTAGCAGGCACGGTAGCCACTGGCGCAGAACCCATAGTTCCCGCAGGTTCCTACTGCGTTCTGACGATCGTTCGGAACTCGACTTCTTGGGTCTTCTCCTCGGATTGCCTCACGCTCCGATCGGACAAGCGTGCCAAGACACGCTTGCGCGAATGGCGCGAGCTGGGGCCCCACCAGCTCGTTGATGATCACCGCCTCCTGCGCGGTGTTCTCGGTGTATACACGCACATTCTGGATGTCAGAATGATCCAGCAGTTCAGCGATCACGAATGCCCCGAATCCTTCGCGGCGAAGCTTGGTACCACGTGTGTGTCGAAATCGTATTGCCGACAACCGAATGAACTCGCCAGTACGTTCCGATCGCGCAGTCGACGCTGTTGCGCAACGCTGAAGCGCTGAATCTAACGAAGCGATCTTTACATGCAACTGATCGGGGGCTCGCCCAATCAAAAGGTCCGTAAGCTCGTCCACATCCCCAACACTCTCGAGGTGCTTTCGGTTGATGAATATCGGCACTTCATCCACCAATGCAGAATCGAGCTTTCGCCCTATGGCCTCAGCAACTTCGGCAACCGACCTGCGGTGCTGTTGCCTCAGCACTAGATACAGGTCTTCAAGAATGGCAAGAGAGCGAAATCCCCCACGAAAGCCGACGCCGCGCTGCTTGGCTCGCGGAATGTTGAGCCTGAACATCGGGGCACCGTTGCCAGCCTCCCTGATCAAATCCCGGCCACGTAGCGCTGCAATCTGGACGGGACGTCGCGCAGTCATCGCCAAAGTGAGCAGGTAGGTGTAGTCCTCAAACGCGATGTCCTGGCGCACCACCGCGACGTTTGCCCAATCCAAGAGCGCCGCCATCTCCAAGTCGGTGTAGGGGCCGCTCTCGGGGCAACCACTGGCGACGGCAACTCCTTTCTGATTTCCCGCTATACGCCAGCCTTGAAGCAGATCCACGACTTCCTCGGTGATGCCGTCGAACCCGTAGTCGTTCCAGGCAAGCAAGAATCCTTTCAGTCCTCCCAGCTGCCATTGCTCGTCAACCCCAAGGCTCGCCCGCCAATTGATGAGGTCAGTGACGGTTACCTGCGACGCCTTAGTGTCCCGCAAGTATCGCTTGAAGCGCGTCTCCATATTTCGCGTGTGACGAGCGGATGCCTCCTCCGCATACCGCAGGAGTGTGGCGCGGAATCCAGCTTCAGAAACCGGATCAATGGCTCTCGGAAGAACCAGTGATATCGTCACGTCCTTGTTTAACTGCCAATATTCATCGGACGGATCGAACGTATAACCGTCCTTAGAGACTGCGAGAGGAGACGATGCACTTTTGGAATTGATTTTCTGAGGGCTAACGCGGCTAATCATGGTCATCCTTGAAAGTCTCTATACGTTTTGATCCTTCCTGGATCTGTCGAGCAGCCCTGTCGCTGGCTTCGCGAACGTGACGCTTGTTATACACCGCTCCTGATGCCTTGTTGCGGTGACCGTTCAGGAATGCCCGAACGTCTTGCTCCCGGCCCTCACTAATCGGCGCCACGCCGGAGCCATTTTCCGACCTGACCCGAGCATTGTGTTTGTCAATGCTGACGGAAAGTTCGTAGTTGAAGTGGTGCCGAAGGGCGTGCGGATGGATGGCCTTAAAGGCGGAATCCACCTCGCGCATTCGGGGAAAGATCTGACTACTGAGGGCGGAAGCGGAGAGCGGCTTACCCCACGTACTACCCTTACGATGTGAGACCAGCAGGTATGGATGCTTCCTGGCTGGAGCAATGGTGGGGCGCACCTTCAGCATGTAGCGATCGATCTGGTTAGCGAGCGCTTCAGGAATCGGTAGTGGACGCTCCCGAGTCTTGGTTACAGGCTGATAGGGTCGCGGGTCATGCTTATCGTCCTGGTTACGCCGAACCCAGACGTACGGCTCATGTCCTAAATCGATCTGTTCTAGTCGCAGGCTCAGCAGTTCCCCTCGACGCATCCCGGTGTGCCTCAGCAACCCGAAGATGATGCTGTTTCGGAGTTGAACTTCCGGATTCAGGAATGGGTTGCGAGGGTCACCCTCGGCACCTACTTCCATGAATCGCTCGACCAGATCGGAAGGGGGCGAACGCAGATCGGGGTCTTCGTCCTTCTGCTTGGCCAATCCTCGAGGCCGATGCTTACGGATGGCCTTGGCCATCCTCGCAATATCCTGTGCAATCCGGGTCGAGTTCTGATGCTGCGTGAGGACTGACGCGGTGAACTCCAAGTAATCGGCGAACGTGCTGATGCGATTGAAGTGTTGTTGCCCGACGATAGTGGTTTGCGCGGGGATTGAAGCAACTCTCGCCTCAAGGAAATCCACAACCGCGCCACCTCGCTTCTTTGAGCCGGGTCCAATGGGCTTCAGTTTCCGCATATCGAGCTTGGCAAAGTCTCGCAACGAGACAACATCTGCCAGCGTGAGGAAGCGTCCAGTGCGGAACTCTGCGATCAAGTCCCGACTATTGGCCTGTTCCCAGCGATGGAGCACGACGAGATCGGCAAGCTTGTTCCGGATCGTGTTGACGGCTGCCCCTGCATTCCGGAGCTGCGAGGTTGCGAACAGGGTCGGATAGAAGAGCGGGACGCCCTGCTCATCGTGAAGCATCGGGACGCGTTCTCCCCCAGCAAGCACATGGACTGACAGCATGGCGCCCCTTTCTATGCTGTTCCTACATGTGCACGACTATATCCACCTCTCTCCGTCTGGCAAGAGGTGGTTGAAATAGAGAAAGCCCCGTAAAACGAGGCTTCTCCAACGTCTTTATCAACACTCTTGATTTAAGTGTTCGCTAGAACGGGATGTCGTCGTCGGCAAAGCCGTCGTCGAAACCGCCCGCGGCCGGGGCCGCGGGAGCCGGCGCCGGGGCGCTGCGCTGGCCACCGCCGTATTCGCGGCGCGGCGGGGCGCTGCGCTGCGGACGGTCGCCGCCGCGGTCGTAACCACCCTCGCCGCCGCCACTGCCACCGCGGCCACCGAGCATCTGCATCTCGTCGGCGACGATCTCGGTGATGTAGCGCTCCTGGCCATCCTGGCCGGTGAACTTGTCGTAGCGGATCGAGCCTTCGACGTAGCACTGCGAACCCTTGCGCAGGTACTCGCCGGCGATCTCGCCGAGCTTGCCGAAGAACTTCACCCGGTGCCACTCGGTGCGTTCCTGCTGGTTGCCGTCGCGGTCCTTGCGCACGCTGGTGGTGGCCAGGCGGATGGTGGTCACGGCCATGCCGGACTGGGTGTACTTGGTTTCGGGATCGTCGCCGAGGTTGCCGACCAGGATCACCTTGTTGATGCCGCGCGCCATAGTGTTGGTTCCATCTCGCGCCCGGAACGTCCCGGGCATATCGCATTCGATTATACCCGGCGCTCCCGTGCCATCGCCCGCCTCCCCGTGGGCGGATCAGGGGACGCCTCCCCCGGGGTAGGGCTTTTCACACACCAAGCCTATAATTCCCGCACTTCGACGGGCGGCAACATGGCTGACGACACCCTTACACCCCCGCGCGCCTCGCTGCCGCGGATCCAGGCCCTGGCGGCCGCCGACATGGCCGCGGTGGACACCCTGATCCGCACCCGCCTGGCCTCGGACGTCATCCTCATCAACCAGATCGCCGAGCACATCGTCTCGGCCGGCGGCAAGAGGCTGCGCCCGATGCTGGTGGTCCTGGCCGGCCAGGCCACCGCGGGCACGTTCGGCACCACCGCCGACCACCACCAGCTGGCGGCGATCATCGAGTTCATCCACACGTCCACCCTGCTGCACGACGACGTGGTCGACGAATCCGACCTGCGCCGCGGCCGCAGCACGGCCAATGCGATCTGGGGCAACGCCGCCAGCGTGCTGGTCGGCGACTTCCTGTACTCGCGCAGCTTCCAGCTGATGGTCGAGCTGGACCGGATGGAAGTGATGCAGGTGCTGGCCGACACCACCAACCGCATCGCCGAGGGCGAGGTGCTGCAGCTGCTGCACGTGCGCAATCCGGATACCGACGAGGCCGCCTACCTGCGCGTGATCGAGCGCAAGACCGCGGTCCTGTTCGCCGCCGGCACCCGCCTGGGCGCATTGGCCTCCAACGCCGACGCCGCCACCCAGCAGGCGCTGTACGACTACGGCATGGCCCTGGGCTACGCCTTCCAGATCGCCGACGACGTGCTGGACTACACGGCCGACGCGGCGACCATGGGCAAGAACCTGGGCGACGACCTGGCCGAGGGCAAGGCCACCCTGCCGCTGATCCACGCCCTGACCCGTTCGGACGAGGCCACCCGCGAGCGCCTGCGCCAGATCGTGCAGGAAGGCGATACCTCGGCCATGGACGAGGTCCTGGCCGCGATCCACGCCACCGGCGGACTGGAGTACAGCCGCAGGCGGGCGATGGAATACGCCGACGCCGCCGAGGCCGCGCTGGCTGGACTGCCGGAGAGCGAGGCGCTGGACGCGCTGCGCGGCCTGGCCCGCTACGCGGTCGACCGCACGCACTGACACGATGGGCCGCATCGCGGCCCCTCGTTCCTGCACGGGCCGCAGTGCGGTCCGTGTCTTTTGCACCTGGAGATGCCGCCCCGCCGGGGCCGCTCAGGCGACGCCGAGACCCGGGATGGCGCTGATGCCGTCCGGGTCGAAGCCGGCCAGCGCGGCGAAGTGGCGGCCGCGCTCGGTGTAGTCGCGGTAGGCGCCGAAGCTCGGCGCGCCCGGCGACAGCAGCACCACGCCGCGGCCGCCCAGCAGCCGCTGCGCGCGTGCCACCGCATCGGCCAGGTCGTCGGCCGCCTCCAGCGCGAACAGGCCCTCGGCCGCCTCCGCCTCCAGCAATGCATGGATGCGCGGACCGTTGGCGCCCATGGTCACCACCGCCTTCGGCGGCTGCGCCCGCAGGTGGTCGGCGAAGCCGTGCCAGTCCAGGCCACGGTCGTGGCCGCCGAGCAGGATCGCCACCGGCGATCCGCGATGGCAGTCCAGCGCCGCCAGGCTGGCGTGCGGGGTGGTGCTGATCGAATCGTTGACGTAGCCGATGCCGTCGCGCTCGCCCAGCCACTGCAGGCGGTGCGGCAGCGGGCGGAAATCCATCGCCGCCGGCGCCAGCGGCGCGGCGTCCACGCCCAGCGCCTCGATCGCGGCCAGCACAGCGCACAGGTTGCCGCGGTTGTGGCGTCCGGGCAGCGGCGCGGCCGCGGGGTCGAACACGAAGGCGTCGCCGCGGTACAGCGCGTCGTCGCGCAGGGGCCAGCCGTCCTCGCGGTTGAACCAGGTGATGCGGCTGTGCGGCAGCTCAAGCTGGGCCAGGCGCGGATCGGCGGCGTTGAGCACCGCGGTGCGCGGACGCGCTTCGGGGACCAGCCGCAGCTTGTCCTCGACGTAGCGGTCTTCGCTGCCGTGCCAGTCCAGGTGCTCGGGAAACAGGTTCAGCACCACCGCCACCTCCGGATGCGCACCACTACGGGCGACATCGCCGGTCTGGTAGCTGGAAAGCTCGATCGCCCAGAACTCCGGCGCCGGTTGCGGATCCAGCACTTCCAGCAGCGGCAGGCCGATGTTGCCGGCCAGCGCGGTGCGGTGGCCGCCGGCGCGCAGCAGGTGGGCCAGCAGCGAGGTCGTGGTGCTCTTGCCCTTGGTGCCGGTCACGCACACTGTGCGCGCATCGGCATGCTCGCCGAACCACAGCGTGGTCCCGCCGATGAAGCGCGTGCCGCGCGCGGCCGCGGCCAGTGCCTCGGGCTTGTACGGGCTGATGCCCGGCGACTTCACCACGATGTCGAACGCGGCCAGCGCATCGGCATCGACCCGGGTGCGCGGCTGCAGCAGCGGATCGCCCAGGCCGGCGACATCCGCCGCCTCGACCTCGTTGCAGAACAGCGCCAGCGGCAACTGCGGCAGCCGCGAGCGGATCGCCTTCCAGGCGGCGCGGCCCTCGCGCCCCCAGCCCCACAGCGCGACGCGCCGTCCCTCAAGCTGCGAAATGCGCACTCACCCGCTCCCACAGCGCGGCCGGCACGCGGTGCTCGCCACCGGCCTGCAGCAGCGGTTCGATCGCCAGTTCCGCCGGATCCAGCTGTGGCCGGATCTCGCGCGCGTAGCGCGCCACCAGCGCGTCCTCGCGCCATTCGGCGCGGCCGGCCAGCTGCTCCATCGCCGCTCGCGATTCCCTGCTCTCGCCCACGCACTCGAACGGCTTGTGGTCCTGGAACTCCAGCAGCGCGTCGTAGCCGGCGGCCTGGGCCGGGTCGTCCAGCAGGTTGCGGCCGAAGATCTTCACCAGCCGCGGCTTGGGCATGAACGGTGCCAGCGCCAGGAACACGAAGTGGCACTTCGGGCACAGCCCGCACCAGCGCTGCGCCGGCTTTTCGCCGAGGATGTGGAAGTTGCGGTTGCAGCTGGAGAAGTGCGCGTCGTAGCGGTCGCTGCGCGCGAACTGCCGCGCCACCGCCAGCTCCGACAGCGGCCGCAGCAGCGAGTAGTAGTGCAGGTCGGCCGCGACCACGCGCTCGACGTGTTCGCCGAAGGCCTGCTCGAAGGCCCAGCCCTTGGACCACTGGTGGTTCACCTCGCCGGTGCCGGGGATCAGGCTGCCGTAGCTGGCCGAGCGCTCGTTGGAGAACACCACCTGGCCGTGGCCGGTCAGCAGCGCGGCCAGCACCAGGATCGCCGAGTTCACCGCGGTCACGGGGATATGGCCGTTGTACGCGCCCTGGCGGTTGATCTCGAACAGCGCCGGCGCCAGCGCGCGGCCGATGTTGAGGACCGGCAGGCCGGTGCGCTCGGCGCAGGTACGGATCAGCTGCGAGCCGCCGATCCAGGCCACGGTCTGCTCCACCCCGGCCGCGCGCAGCGCCTCGATGCTGACCAGCGAGTCCTTGCCACCGCCGATGGCCACCAGCGCGCGTTCCGGCAGCCCGGCAGCCGGTGCCTGCCCGGTTGCGGCGCCGTCGCGCGGGAAGCGGATGCGCCCGCGCAGGTCCAGGCCGTTGCGGTAGGCGAACTCGCCCAGGCCGTTGAGGTAGACCTGTTCCATCAGCGCCGCGGTGGCCTCGTCGATGGCATAGCCGTCGATCCGGATCTGCTCCGGCACCGCTGCCTTGTAGTAGCTGACGCCGGCAACCAGGTGCAGCAGGCGCAGGGCCTGTTCCACCGCCGCGGCGCGGGTGGCGTCCAGCGCGAACGGGGCGCCGGGGATGGTGACGGTCTCCACCAGCCCCGGGCCTTCGTCGAACGCGTAGGCCAGCTCGGCCACGCCGGTCGCCGGGTCGAAACCGCAGCGGACGAAGCGGAAAACGCGGATGGAATCGCGGTCGAATGCAGTCATGCAGGATCCAGGATGGAGCACGCCCGGCGTCGCGATCCGCGTCCGCCAGGCAGGAGTTCGGGGGTGGAGGCCGCGCCGCGGCCCGCCACGGAAGCCGCCAGCGTAGCGCCAAGCGCGGCCGAAGGCAGCCTTGCCTTCATGCGGACCACGCCGGCGGCAGGCACGCCGCCGGTTCCGTGGGACGCCGGCTCAGGCCGTGGCCCCATCGATCACGTCCTCCGGTGGCAGCTCGCGCAGGTTGTAGCGGCTGGCCATGGAATGGCCATAGGCACCTGTGTCGGCGACCAGCATCACGTCGCCGGGGGCGGTGTCGCGCGGCAGGCGCCTCCGCCTGCCGAACAGGTCGCTGGATTCGCAGATCGGGCCGACGACGTCGAACTGGCCGTCGGCCGGGGCGTCGATCCGCTGCAGGTTCACGATGTCGTGCCAGGCGTCGTACATGGCCGGGCGCACCAGCGCGTTCATGCCCGCGTCCAGGCCCACGCGCACGATGCCGTCCTTCTCCACCACCTGGGTGGCGCGCGCCAGCAGCACGCCGGCCTCGGCCACCAGGAAGCGACCCGGCTCGACCACCAGCCCGAACGCCGGATGCACCGCGCGCACCTCGGCCAGGCTCGCGGCCCAGGCCTCCAGGTCGAACGGCTCGTCGTCCGGCGCGTACGGGATCGGCAGGCCGCCACCGATGTCCAGGGTGGCCACGGTGCCGAACCGCCGGGCGAAGCCGGCCAGCTCGTCGCACATCTGCCGCCAGTGGCCCATGTTCTCCACGCCGCTGCCCAGGTGGGCGTGCAGGCCGGTGACCACCACGCCCAGCGCGCGCGCCTGCTCGATGAACTCGTCCACCCGCTGCGCCGACAGGCCGAACTTGGCCTCCTTGCCGCCGGTGTTGACCTTCTCGTGGTGGCCGTCGCCATGGCCCAGGTCGATGCGCAGCCACAGCGACCGGCCGCGGAAGACCTCCGGCCAGTTACGCAGCAGCTCGACGTTGTCGACGGTGACGGTCACGCCCAGCGCCAGCGCCTGCTCGTACTCCTCGCGCGGGGCGAAGCTGGGGGTGAACAGCACCCGCGAAGGATCGATCCCCGGTACCGCGGCGAACACGTGCCGCAGCTCGGCCAGCGACACGCATTCCAGGCCGAAGCCCTCCCCGGCCAGGACGTTGAGGATCGCCGGATGCGGGTTGGCCTTGATCGCGTAGTAGCGGCGATCCACCGCGACGACGTCCTTCAGCTGCCGCGCGCGCTCGCGCACGGTCGGCAGGTGGTAGACGTAGCGCGGCGTGCCGGTTTCGGCCAGCTGCAGCAGGCGCGGACGCTCCAGGGTCCACCACGGCCGCGGACGTGGACGCACCGCGCCATTGATTTCGCGCCAGCGCGGGCCGAACACCTCGGTCTCCTGCACCGGCATGGCACCGCTGTCGATCAGCGCCGCGTGCAGCTGCGGCAGCAGGCCGTCGGCGTCGGCCTCGTCGATCACGAAGGTCAGGTTCAGGTCGTTGGACGACTGCGAGATCATGTGCACGCGCTCGTGCACGAAGCTGGAGAACACCTCCGACAGCCTGTGCAGCAGCGAACGGATGCCGCGACCGACCAGGGTGATCGCCGCGCAGGGCACGATCACCTTCACCCGGCCGATCTTCCCGAGGTCCTCGGCCAGCGCCGAGAGCACGTTCTGGCTCAGCAGGTTCTCGCTCGGGTCCAGCGACACGGTCACGTTGGTCTGCGAGGTGCCGATCATGTCCACCGACAGCCCGTGCTTGCGGAACAGCTCGAACACGTCAGCCAGGTAGCCGACCTGCTGCCACATGCCGATGTCCTCGACCGACACCAGCACCACGCCGTTGCGGCGGCTGATCGCCTTGACCCCGGCCACGGTCGCCGCGCTGCGGTCGATGCTGGTGCCCGGCAGGTCCGGACGCTCGGTGTCGAGGATCGCCATCGGCACGCCGGAGTCGCGGCACGGCTTGATCGAGCGCGGATGCAGCACCTTGGCGCCGGTGGTGGTGATCTCCTGCGCCTCGGCGTAGCCGATGCGGCTCAGCAGCCGCGCATCCGGCACTTCGCGCGGGTTGGCGCTGAACATGCCGGGCACGTCGGTCCAGATCTCCACGCGGCTGGCGCCGAGCAGCGCGCCGAAGTAAGCGGCCGAGGTATCGGAGCCGCCGCGGCCGAGGATCGCGGTGCCGCCGTCCTGGTGGCGGGCGATGAAGCCCTGGGTGATCAGCATGCGCGTGGGCTGCCGGCCGAAGCGCTCGCGCCAGGCGCCGTCGGCCTCCCACCGGCAGTTGACCGACAGGCGCCGTGCCCATTCGCTCTGGTTGGCCTGCGGCGGCAGCGCCTCCAGCCACTCCCGCGCGTCCATCCAGCCGAAGTCCAGGCCACTGGCACGCAGGTAGGCCGCGCCCAGGGTCGAGGAAAGCAGCTCGCCCTGGGCCAGCACCTCGGCCTGCCAGTCCAGCGGCCTGGCCGCGGCGCGCGGGTCTTCGAGCAGGCCGCGCAGCAGGGCCAGGCGTTCGCCCAGCACCGCGTCGGCATCGAGCTCCAGTTCGGCGAGGAATTCGCGATGGCGCGCCTCGAGCGCGGCCACGCGCGCGGCCGAGTCCTCGCTGCCATCGGCGATCGCGGTCAGCTCGTTGGTCACGCCCGACAGCGCCGACACCACCACCAGCACGCGGCCGCCGGTGGCCTCGGCCCGCTGTTTCGCCAGTTTGCCGATCGTGTCCCAGCGATGGCGGCGGGACACCGAGGTACCGCCGAACTTGAGGACGATCCAGCCGCCTTGGGCGGCGTCTTGCGCGGGCGAAGCTGCGGACATTGAGTTGGCTTGACCACCCGACCACCGGGCATGAACCGCCGATTCTAAGCGCAATCCACGCGTGCCCCGGCGCCACCGCACCAACGTCGTACAGCTTCCGTGCGCGCATCCGGAGCGTCTCATCCGCAACCAATTCCGACGGTGTGGAACCGGTCGCCCTCTCGCGCAGCCGCGCGCCAGCGCCTAACCTGCGCTTCCGTCCACTGGCCGCAGGTCGCTCCATGTCCACCCGCCGCTTCATGCAGCTCGACGTGTTCGCTCCCGCACCGGGCGCCGGCAATCCGCTGGCGGTCATGTTCGATGCCGACGGCCTGGACGCGGCGCGCATGCAGGCCTTCGCCGCGTGGACCAACCTCTCGGAGACGATCTTCTTCCTGGCCCCGACCACGCCGGAGGCCGACTACCGCATCCGCATCTTCACCCCGCGCATGGAACTGCCGTTCGCCGGCCATCCCAGCGTGGGCGCGGCCTGGGCCGCGGTGCACGCGGGCCTGGCGCGGCCGCGTGCCGGCCGCCTGGTGCAGGAATGCGCGGCCGGCCTGCTGCCGGTGCGTGCCGACCAGGTCGGGGACGGGCTGCAGCCGGCGGTACGCAGTCCGCGCGCGGAGATGCGCAAGGTGGCCCCGCCGGACTGGCTGCTGGCGGAGGAGGTGTTCGGCGCGCGCCGCGGTCCGCTGCAACCGGCGCTATGGAACAACGGACCGGACTGGTGGTTGCTGGAACTGGCCGACGCCGCCGCGGTGCGCGGCCTGCAGCCGGACCTGGACGCGATCGCGGCGCTGCCGGGCAGGGGCAAGCTGGCCGTGTTCGCCACCGGCGACGAAGGCTTCGACCTGGTCGTCCGCGGCTTCGCGCCGGGCGTCGGCATTCCCGAGGATCCGGCCACCGGCAGCGTCAATGCCTCGATCGCGACGGCCCTGCACCGGGCCGGCCGCCTGCCCGGGCGCAACGGCCGTTACCTTGCCAGCCAGGGCCGCGAGGTGGGACGCGACGCACGCCTGCAGCTCGAGGTCGACGGCGACGGCGCGGTCTGGGTCGGCGGCCCGGTGCACGCGGTGATCCAGGGAACGGTGGACTGGTAATCTCGGGCGCCCTGTTCCCCCGAGGCTTCCCGATGGCCCAACGCCCCTTCGTCCAGGTGGACGTGTTCGCCGACCGGCCCGGCGCCGGCAACCCACTGGCCGTGGTGCTGGACGCCACCGGGCTGGACGATGCGGCGATGCAGGCCATTGCGCGCTGGACCCGGCTGCCGGAGACGACCTTCGTCTTCCCGCCGACCCGGCCGGGCGCCAGCCATGCGATCCGCATGTTCAGCCCCAAGCGCGAGGTGCCGTTCGCCGGCCACCCCAGCGTGGGCACCGCGCACGTGGTGCTGGAGGCTGGCCTGGCCACGCCCGACGCCGACGACCTGCTGCTGCAGGAAGGCGTGGCCGGGCTGCTGCCCCTGCGGGTCGAGGAGGTCGACGGCACCCGCCGCATCGCCATCCGCACGCCACGCGCCAGCCTGGTGGAGGTGGCCGACGCCCGCGGTTCGCGCATGCTCGAGGCGCTGGACTGGCTGCCGCCCGGCGAACTGCCGCCGGCACTGATGGATGGCGGCCGCCGCTGGTGGGTGGCCGAGGCCAGCAACGAAGCGAGCCTCCGCAACGCCCAGCCGGACTGGGAAGCCATCGCCGGCCTGGCCCGCGCCACCGACAGCATGGGCGTGCTGGCCTTCGCCCGCTGCAGCGGGCGCGACTACCAGGTCGCCGCGCGCGCCTTCGTCGGCGGCCCGGCCATGTTCGAGGACGCGGCCTCCGGTGCGGCCAATGCCACCCTCGCCGCCTGGCTCGCGCTGCGTGATGCCCTGCCCGGCGGCGACGGCCGCTACCGCGTCAGCCAGGGCCGCGAGGTCGGCTACGACGCGCGCCTGGACATGTACGTCGACGGCGAAGGCGAGGTCTGGTCCGGCGGCCAGGTGGTCAGCGTGGTCCGCGGCACGATCGACTGGCCCTGACTCCCGCTTCCGGATGCCGGAAACGACGCAGGCGCCCTGGGGCGCCTGCCGTCGCTCTTCCGGATTGGACGCCGGCTCAGCCCTGGCGCACGAACCACAGCGCGGCCAGGCCCAGCCCCAGCATCAGCAGGCCGAAGCCGCGCAGCGCCCCATCCGGGCGCTGCACCAGCTGCACCATCGCCTGCCGCCACGCCCGCGGCGCGACGAACAGCATCAGGCCCTCCAGCACCGCCACCAGGCAAAGTGCCGAAACCAGCTCCTGCGGCATCAACGATCGCTCTTGAGGTACTGCAGGAACGGATCGTTGCGGTCGAGCACGACCACGCCCTGGCCATCGGCGAACGCGCGCCGGTAGGCCTCGAGGCTGCGGTAGAACGCGTAGAACGCAGGATCGGCGCTGGCAGCCTGGGCGTACAGGCGCGCGGCCTGGGCATCGCCCTCGCCGCGCAGGCGCTGGGCGTCGCGCTCGGCCTCGGCCACGATCACCGCCTGGTCGCGGTCGGCCTGCGCGCGCACCGTGCGCGCCTGCTCCTCGCCCTCGGCGCGCAGCGCGCTGGCCACCTGCTTGCGCTCGGCGCGCATGCGGTCGTAGACCTGCTTGATCACGTCCGAGTCGGTCGGCAGGTCGATCTGCTTGAGGCGGATGTCGACGATGCGCATGCCCAGGGTCAGGGCGCCGCGGTTGATGCCTTCCAGCTGGCGCTGGATGACCTCGCTGCGGTCGCCGGACACCAGCTGGGTCAGGGTGCGGGCGTTGATCTCGTTGCGCAGCGAGTCCTTGATGATCGGCGCCAGGCGGTCGGCCGCGGCGCTCTCGTCGCCGCCGGTGGCGCGGTAGAACGCGCGCACGTCGTCGATGTAGCCGACGGCCACGAAGTCCACCGCCACGTCCTTGCGCTCGGAGGTCAGGTAACGCTCCGGCGAGAAGTCGATCAGGCTGAAGCGGCGGTCGAACACGCGCGCGGTCTCGACCAGCGGCCACTTGAAGTGCAGGCCGGGGCCGATATCGGTGCGGGCCACGCGACCCAGGTTCAGGACCAGGCCGACCTGGTCCTCGCGCACCACGTAGACCGAGCCCATCAGGCCCAGCAGCGCGGTCACCGCCAGCGCGATCCAGAGTGGGTACTTCATCGGCTCACCTCCTCGCGACCGGTGCGGGTCCCGTCACGGATTCCATCGCGCAGGTTGTCGGGACTGCTTTCGATCACCGGCAGCAGGGCCTCGCCGGCCGGCGCCGGCGCGGCGGTGCCGGACTGCGGCTGGGTGGCGCCACCGGCGTTGGGCATCGGCACGTAGATCAGCTGGCGGCTGTCGCCGCCGACCACCTTGCGGTTGCGCGACAGCACGTCCTGCACCGTTTCCAGCCACAGGCGCTTGCGGGTGACCTCCGGCGCGCTGCGGTATTCGTCGCGCAGCAGCGAGAAGCGGGCGACGTCACCCTCGGCCTGGGCGATCTTGGCCGCCTTGTAGCCTTCGGCCACGGTGCGGCGGCGGGCCGCCTCGCCGCGGGCCTCCGGGACCACCTTGGCGGCGTAGGCGCGGGCCTCGTTGATCAGCTGGTCCTTGATCTGCTGGGCGCTGTTGACCTCGTCGAAGGCCGGCTTGACCTCCTCCGGCGGACGCGCGTCCTGCAGGTTCAGTTCGGTGACCACCAGGCCGGTGCGGTAGGCGTCCAGCGATGCCTGCAGCTGCTCGGAAGCGCTGACCGACAGCGGGCCGCGCGCGCCGAGCACGGTGTCCAGGGTGGCGCGGCCGACCTGCTCGCGGACCACGCTCTGCGCCACCTGCTCCAGCACCCGGTCGGCATCGCGCGAACCGAACAGGTACAGGCGCGGGTCGCCGACCCGGTACTGCACGTTCATGGCCACGTTGACGATGTTCTCGTCGCGGGTGAGCACCGGCACGGTGTTGCTGAAGGTCTTGATCTGGGTCGCGTTGACCTTGACCACGCGCTCGACCGGCCACGGCCACTTGAGGTTCGGGCCGGGCTGCATGACCCGGGCGAACTGGCCGAAGCGCAGGACCACGCCGCGCTGCTGTTCGCCGACCAGCTCGAAGCTGGTCAGGACCACCAGCAGGGCCACGGCCAGCAGCACCCAGCGGCCGATACCGCCGCCACCCATCAGGTCACGCAGGCGATCGAATCCGCCGCCCAGGCCATTGCCGCCACCGGAGGGGCGACGCGGCGGCCAGGGATTGCGGCGGTTGTTGTCGGGGGAGTCCCCACCCTTGCCGGGTGTATTCCAGACCATGAACGCTCCGAAGTAAGAGGCCCTGGGCGGCGGGGGCCGCCGGCAGGTCGCCGTCCGATTCTAGCAAGACGCAGCCGGGCGACCGCCCCGGCGGGACCGGCCGCGCCGGAAATCACCGTTCGCCGGTTTCCCAGTCCTCGCGCTCGGGCTCCGGCAGCAGTGCGCGCAGCACCTGCCCGCCCTCGCGCGCAGCCAGGCGCTCGGCCTCCCCGCGCGGCAGGTCCACCTGCAGCAGCCAGCCGTCTTCGTCGGCCTGCTCCCCGCGCACCGCACCCAGCGCATGCAGCTGGGCGCGCAGGCGGCCGGCGCCTGGCGGCAGGCGCAGCTCGCCCACCGTCCGTTGCAGGTCCAGGCGCAGGGCCAGGGCGGCCTGCAGCAGCTCCAGGCCGCGGCCATCGCGCGCCGAGAGCCAGACCCGCTCGCGGTGGCCGGGTTCGTCGGCCGCGGCGGCGGCATGGTCGTGGCGCGGCTCGGCGCCTTCGATCCGGTCGATCTTGTTGAACACCAGCAGCTGCGGCAGTTCCCCGGCGCCGACCTCGGCCAGCACCGCGTCGACCTGGGCGATGCGCTCCTCGCGCAGCGGATCGGCGGCGTCGACCACGTGCAGCAACAGGTCCGCCTCGCGCGCCTCGGACAGGGTCGAGCGGAACGCGGCCACCAGTTCGTGCGGCAGGTCGCGGACGAAGCCGACGGTGTCGGCCAGCACGACGCTGCCGCCCGGCAGGGAGATGCGGCGCACGGTCGGGTCCAGGGTCGCGAACAGCTGGTCGGCGGCGTAGGCGTCGGCGCCGGTCAGGGCGTTGAACAGGGTGGACTTGCCGGCGTTGGTGTAGCCGACCAGCGCCACCCGCGGCAGTTCGCTGCGCACGCGTGCGCGGCGCATCTGGGTGTGCTGCACCTCGACCTTGTCCAGCCGCTTCTGCAGCTGTTCCAGCCGCTTCTGCAGCAGGCGGCGGTCGGTTTCCAGCTGGGTTTCGCCGGGACCGCGCAGGCCAATGGAACCGCCGCGCTGGCGCTCCAGGTGGGTCCAGCCGCGCACCAGGCGGGTGGCCAGGTGCTTCAGCTGGGCCAGCTCGACCTGCAGCTTGCCTTCATGGCTGCGGGCACGCTGGGCGAAGATGTCCAGGATCAGGCCGGTGCGGTCCACCACCCGGCGCTGCAGCGCGCGCTCGAGGTTGCGCTCCTGCACCGGGGTCAGCTGGTGGTTGACCAGGATCAGGTCGGCACCGGTGGCCTCGGCCGCGGCCTTGACCTCCTCCAGCTTGCCGCTGCCGATCAGGGTCGCGGGGTTGGGGCGGTCGATGCGCGCGGTCAGGGTGGCCGCCACGCTCGCTCCCGCCGACCTGGCGAGGTCGGCGAACTCCTCCAGCACGTCCTCCGCCAGGCTGCCCGAATGGGGCTGGATCAGCAGCGCGTGTTCACCCTTGCGGGATCGTTCGAACAATCAATACTCCCGGGCGCTCATGCGCCCTCGTCGCCGTCCTCTCCACCTTCGGCCGGCTGCTGCACGTATCCGCCGCCGGGGCCAACCCGGACATTGCGCGACGGAACCACGGTGGAAATGGCGTGCTTGTAGACCATCTGGCTCACGGTGCTGCGCAACAGCACCACGAACTGGTCGAATGACTCGATCGTACCCTGCAGCTTGATCCCGTTGACCAGGTAGACCGAGACCGGGACGCGCTCGCGACGCAATGCGTTCAGGAAAGGATCCTGCAGTGACTGCCCCTTGGACATGTGCTCCCCCTCTTCCTTGTTCTTGTTGTGGGTGGTGGTTCCGCGGGCCTCCCCGGCCCTCGGGGCATGTTACACAAGCGGGGTTCCTGCGTCCGGCCGCGCCGCGGGGAAGCGGGCGACAGCCTCCCACAGGCCGGCCCGGTCGCGGGCCGGGTCGAACCACAACGCGTCGAGCTCGCCGCGCAGCCAGGTCAGCTGGCGCTTGGCCAGCTGCCGGGTGGCGAAGACCGCCCGGTCGCGGAACCCTGCAGCATCGCCCTGCCCGTCCAGGAACTCCCAGGCCTGGCGGTAGCCCACCGCGCGCAGCGCGGGCAGGTCCAGCGGGGCCGGATGGTCGCGCAGCCGCGGCAGGGCGCGCAGGCGCCGGACCTCGTCGAGGAAGCCGGCGGCCAGCATCGCGTCGAAGCGGGCGGCGATGCGCTCGTGCAGCTCGCCGCGGCTGGCCGGGGCCAGCACCAGCTTGAGCACCTTCAGCGGCAGGCGCGGTGGCGGCGGATCCCGCTGCCAGGCACTGATCGGCCTGCCACTGACCCGGTACACCTCCAGCGCGCGCTGGATGCGCTGGGCGTCGCCGGGCCGGATGCGCGCGCCCGCCTCCGGGTCGACCGCGGCCAGCTCGGCATGCAACGCGGCCCAGCCGCGCACTTCGGCCTCGGCCGCCAGCTCGGCACGCACCTGCGGATCGGCCGGCGGCATCGCCGCCAGCCCACGCAGCAGGGCCTGGAAGTAGAGGCCCGTGCCGCCGGCCAGCACCGGAACGTGGCCGCGCGCGGCGATGTCCAGCACCGCGGCACGGGCGTCATCGGCGAACTCGGCTGCCGAATACGGCTGCCAGGGATCGCGCACGTCGAGCAGGTGGTGCGGCACGCCGGCGCGCTCGTTCGCATCGGGCTTGGCCGCGCCGATATCCAGTCCCCGGTAGACCAGGGCCGAATCGACGCTGACGATCTCGCCATCCAGGTGCCGCGCCAGTTCGACCGCGAACGCGGTCTTGCCCGAGGCGGTCGGGCCCATCACCGCGATCGCCAGGGGCCGTGAATCGGCAGGCATCGCCCGGGTCAGTCCTCGTCAGGCCAGCGGATCGCCGGCGCGGCGTCCCTGCGCGGGGCCGGCACCGCGGCCACCGCTTCCCACACCTTCAGCGCATCGACCGTAGCGGCCACGTCGTGCACGCGCACGATGCGCGCGCCACGCTGCGCCGCCAGCAGGTGCGCGGCGACGGAGCCGGCCACGCGCTCGGCGGGCACGTCGCGCCCGGTCAGCGCGCCGATGGTGCGCTTGCGCGAGATCCCGGCCAGCACCGGCACGCCCAGCTCCATCAACCGCTCCAGCTGGGCCAGCAGGGCGAGGTTGTGGCCGTCGTCCTTGCCGAAGCCGAAGCCCGGGTCGACCACCAGTTTCGCGCGCGGGATGCCGGCCAGCTCGGCGGCGAAGATGCGGTCGGCCAGGTAGCGGTGCACCTCGGCGACCACGTCGTCGTAATGCGGCGCCTCCTGCATCGAGCGCGGCTCCCCGCGCATGTGCATCAGCACCACCGGAACGCCCAGCGCCGCGGCCGCGTCCAGCGCGCCCTCGCGCTCCAGCGCGCAGATGTCGTTGATCATGCCGGCGCCGGCGGCCACCGCCGCGCGCATCACCTCCGGCTTGGAGGTATCGATGCTGATCGGCACTGCCGTGCGTGCCGCCAGGCCCTCGACCACCGGGATCACCCGGCGCAGCTCCTCCTCGACGGAGACGCCTTCCGAACCCGGACGGGTGGACTCGCCGCCCACGTCCAGCAGGTCCGCCCCCTCTTCCACCAGCTTCAGGCCGTGGGCGATGGCGGCCCCGGCGTCGGCATGCGCGCCGCCGTCGGAGAACGAGTCCGGGGTGACGTTGACGATGCCCATGACCCGGGTACGGTCGAGGGACAGGATGCGTCCGGCGCAGTCCAGCCGGGGCGAAATGTCGAACATGGCGATGTTCCCCTGGTGCGACGCCGCTCAGCGGTCGCCGCCGAAGATCCCGGCGTCGACCTGCGCCGCGCGGCGGCGGGCATACATGCCGAACCCGAAGGCCAGCGCTGCCAGCACCACGCTGGCGCCGACCAGCACCAGTGGCAGCCGGCCGAGCGCATAGAACAGCGTGGTCACGGTAAGCACCGTGGAGGCACCAGCAAAGGCGCCGGCGCTGACATTGCGCCACGGATTGCGGACGTAATAGCTCGGCCGGGGCGTTCCGGCCCCGGCCTTGTCGTCACGCGGCTGCCCGGAAGGATTCCCGGCCATGCCTCAGGTCTGGGTCGCCGGGCCGCCCACCGGGGGCAGCGGACGCGGGTCGTTGTCGCCGCCGCCGCCCTTGCCGGACTTGCCCCAACCGGCCGGCGGCGGCGGCTCGCGGCCTTCCATGATCGCGTCGATCTGCGGCGCGTCGATGGTCTCGTACTGCAGCAGCAGCTCGGACATCTTGTGCAGCTTGTCGATGTTGGCGGTCAGCAGCTCGCGGGTACGCGAATAGGCCTTGTCCAGGATCGAGCGCACGACCTCGTCGATCTTGCGCGCGGTGGCGTCGGACACGTTCTTGTGCTGGGTCACCGAGCGGCCGAGGAACACCTCGTCCTCCTCCTCGCCGTAGGCGATCGGGCCCATCTCGTCGCTCAGGCCCCACTTGGTGACCATGTTGCGCGCCATCTTGGTCGCGCGCTCGATGTCGTTGGAGGCGCCGGTGGTGACCTTGTCCTCGCCGAAGATCAGCTCCTCGGCCACGCGGCCGCCGTACAGCGAGCACAGCTGCGACTCGATCGCCACGCGGTTCATCGAGTAGCGGTCGCCCTCGGGCAGGTACATGGTCACGCCCAGGGCACGGCCGCGCGGGATGATCGTCACCTTGTAGACCGGGTCGTGCTCGGGCACCAGGCGGCCGACGATGGCATGGCCGGCCTCGTGGTAGGCGGTCAGGCGCTTCTCTTCCTCGCTCATGGCCATCGAGCGGCGCTCGGCCCCCATCAGGATCTTGTCGCGGGCACGGTCGAAGTGGTCCATGCGGACCTCCTTCTCGTTGCCGCGGGCGGCGAACAGCGCGGCCTCGTTGCAGAGGTTGGCCAGGTCGGCGCCGGAGAAGCCCGGGGTACCGCGCGCGATCACCATCGGCTCGACGTCGTCGGCCAGCGGCAGCTTGCGCATGTGCACCTTGAGGATCTGCTCGCGGCCCTTCACGTCCGGCAGGCCGACCACGACCTGGCGGTCGAAGCGGCCCGGGCGCAGCAGCGCCGGGTCGAGCACGTCGGGACGGTTGGTCGCGGCGATCACGATCACGCCCTCGCCGCCCTCGAAGCCGTCCATCTCCACCAGCAGCTGGTTGAGGGTCTGCTCGCGCTCGTCGTGGCCGCCGCCCAAGCCGGCGCCGCGATGGCGGCCGACCGCATCGATCTCGTCGATGAAGATGATGCACGGGGCGTGCTTCTTGGCCTGCTCGAACATGTCGCGCACGCGGCTGGCGCCGACGCCGACGAACATCTCGACGAAATCCGAACCGGAGATCGAGAAGAACGGCACCCGTGCCTCGCCGGCGATGGCGCGCGCCAGCAGGGTCTTGCCGGTGCCCGGCGGGCCGACCATCAGCACGCCGCGCGGGATCTTGCCGCCCAGCTTCTGGAACTTGGAGGGATCGCGCAGGAACTCGACCAGCTCGCCGACCTCCTCCTTGGCCTCGTCGCAGCCGGCGACGTCGGCGAAGGTGACCTTGACCTGGTCCTCGCCCTGCAGCTTGGCGCGGGACTTGCCGAAGGACATGGCGCCCTTGGCGCCGCCTCCGCCGCCCTGCATCTGCCGCATCATGAAGATCCAGAAGCCGATCAGCAGCAGCACCGGCAGGAAGTTCAGCACGATGCCCCAGAACCCCGGGCCGGTGGACGGCTTCTCGCGCACGATGTCCACGTTCTTGCTGACCAGCTGGTCGATCAGCTTGCCGTCCATCGGGCCGACCACCTGGCCCTCGGTGCCGTCGGTGCGGCGGTAGCGGATGGCGTTGGCGGTGAAGGTGCTCTCGTCGGTGAACACGACCGAGCGGATGCGCCCGGCGTCCACGTCCTGCAGGAAGCGGGTGTAGCTCGGGGTCTCGCCGGTGGCGACGGTACCCGCGCCGCGCGGGGAGAAGCTCTGGAAGACCACCATCAGCACGACGGCGACGACCACCCAAAGCAGCAGATTCTTGGTCAAGTCGTTCATCCTCATCGGCTCCGGTGTCCCGTGTTTTCCTGCATGTCTGTATGTCCGCGCCGGCGTCCCGGCCAGCTTACTTCATCCGCGCCAGCTTGCCCTGGCCGAGGGCATAGACTTCCGGCGAACGCTTGCGCGAGGCCGCCGGCTTGCGGATGGCGACCTTCTCGTAGCGGCGTCGCAGCTGGCGCACGTAGTCGTCGAATCCCACCCCCTGGAACAGCTTGATCAGGAAGGCGCCGCCAGGGCGCAGGTGGTTGTCGGCGAACTCCAGCGCCAGCTCGGCCAGGTGCATGGCCCGCGGCTGGTCGACCGCGTCCACGCCACTCATATTGGGGGCCATGTCCGAAAGGACAAGGTCGACCGGCTGGCCGTCGAGAAGCGTCTCCAGCTGGGATAAGACGGCATCCTCCCTGAAATCCCCATGAAGGAACTCGACCCCGGCAAGGGGCGGCATGTCCAGGATGTCCAGGGCCACGACCCGGCCGCTGTCGCCAAGGGCCTGGCGCACGTACTGGGACCAGCCGCCCGGAGCCGCGCCAAGGTCGACCACCACCATGCCCGGCTTGAGCAGCCGGTCACGCTCCAGCAGTTCCTCGAGCTTGTAGGCCGCGCGCGAGCGCAAGCCCTCGGCCTGGGCCTTCTTCACATAGGGATCGGAGAAGTGCTCGCGGAGCCAACGATGGCTGCTCTTGCTGCGGGAGCTGCGTGACATGCGGTAGGAGGCCGGGCGCGGCGCCCGCGGCGTGATGGGCCGCCATGATACCCTGATCCACCCGCAAGCCTTTTCGCAGCCGATGCCCGTCGCCCTCACTTCCGCCCAGACCCGTTTCCTCCGTGGCCAGGCCCATGGCCTGAAGGCGCTGATGCAGGTCGGCGGCAAGGGCATCACCCCGGCCCTGGTGGCCGAGCTGGACCAGGTGCTCGAGCGCCACGAACTGGTCAAGGTGAAGGTCGGCGCCGACGATCGCGATGCCCGCGACGCGATGATCGCCGAGCTGGCCGGCCAGACCGGCGCCGCCCTGGTGCAGCGCATCGGCCATACCGCCACCCTGTACCGCCCGTCGAAGGAATCGCCCGCGATCGTGCTGCCGCGCGGCTGAGCGGGCCGGAGGCAATCCATGCAGCTGAGCCACGAACGCCCGGACTACGGCTTCGTCCTCCGCGGCGCCGATGCCCGCAGCGCCCGGGTCAACGACCGGATCCTGACCCGCAGCTTCGCCATCACTCCCGACCGCCTGCTCGAGGACTGGGACGCCCCGGCCTCGCCCGCCGCGCTGGAGCCGGCACACCTCGCCAAGCTGCTGGACCTGCAGCCGGAGCTGGTGGTGCTGGGCACCGGCGAACGCCAGGTCTTCCCGCCCGCGGCCGCCATGGCGGCCTGCCTGACCCGCGGGATCGGCATCGAGGCCATGGACAATGCCGCCGCCGCCCGCACCTACAACGTGCTGGCCGGCGAAGGCCGCCGCGTCGTGGTGGCCCTGCTGCTGGGCTGAGCCCGGAGCGCGCGCCCCATCTACCCGCTCGGCGCGTCACCATCACCGCCTGGTGACACCGCGAACCGCTTGCCGGGATCCGTAGACGTAGCCCGGATAAGGCCGCAGGCCGCATCCGGGGCATGCCTGCGTCGCGCCGGGGATCCGCCCCGGGTCTCTGGCGCCGCCAGCTACTTCTTCGGCAGGCAGAGAAGCGGATCCACGGGTTTGCCATTGTAGAGGGCGAGAACCGCGCGCCCGCGATCCGCAGGATCGCGCGCGGTGCGAGCGCCCGGCGCGTACTCGCGCCGGGCCGGGGATCCGCCCCTGCGTGCCAGCTGCGCCTGTTACTTCTTTGGCAGGTAGAGAAGCGGATCGACGGGTTTGCCGTTGTAGCGGGCGAGAACCGCGCGCCTGCGATCCGCAGGATCGCGCGCGGCGCGAGCGCCCGGCGCGTACTCGCGCCGGGCCGGGGATCCGCCCCTGCGTGCCAGCTGCGCGTGTTACTTCTTCGGCAGGTAGAGAAGCGGATCGACGGGTTTGCCGTTGTAGCGGGCGAGAACCGCGCGCCTGCGATCCGCAGGATCGCGCGCGGCGCGAGCGCCCGGCGCGTACTCGCGCCGGGCCGGGGATCCGCCCCTGCGTGCCAGCTGCGCGTGTTACTTCTTCGGCAGGTAGAGAAGCGGATCGACGGGTTTGCCGTTGTAGCGGGCGAGAACCGCGCGCCTGCGATCCGCAGGATCGCGCGCGGCGCGAGCGCCCGGCGCGTACTCGCGCCGGGCCGGGGATCCGCCCCTGCGTGCCAGCTGCGCGTGTTACTTCTTCGGCAGGTAGAGAAGCGGATCGACGGGTTTGCCGTTGTAGCGGATCTCGAAATGCAGCTTGTCGCGGTCGGTGCCGGTGCGGCCCATCTCGGCGATCTGCTGGCCCGCCTTCACCCTCTGGCCCTCGGCTACCAGGCGCTTGCGGTTGTGGCCGTAGGCCGACAGCCACTGTTCGTTGTGCTTGACGATGATCAGCTCGCCATAGCCCACCAGGCCCGCGCCCGAATAGACCACGACGCCGTCGGCGGCCGCGTTCACCGCCTGGCCGGCGGAGCCGCCGATGTCGATACCCTGGCGGGTGGCGTTGCCTTCGACATAGGTGGTGATCACCGCCCCCTGCGCCGGCCACTGCCAGCGGATGCCGCTGGACACCGGCGCGGCACCCGGGCGCGGCGCGGCGGCGCCGGTGGAGGCGGTCGTGGCCGGCGTCGTCGATGCAGTCGTGGACCGGGTTCCGGTGCGACTGGCGGAAGATGCGGTGCTGGTCCCGGATGCGGCGGTCCTGCCGCCGGAGACCTGGCCCAGGGCCAGGCGCTGGCCCGGATAGATGGTGTACGGCGGCGCCAGCCCGTTCCAGCGGGCCATGTCCGCCACGGCGACGTTGTTGCGCCGGGCGATCGAATAGAGCGTGTCCCCGCGCTGCACCACCACCGTCGCGCCCGGGCGCCCGGTCGACGAGGTCGCCTGGCCGGACGCGGACGTCCCGGCCGAAGGATTGCGCACCACGGTGCTCTTGCCGCAGGCCGCCAGCATCACCAGCAGCACCACCGCCGCCAGCAGGCGCGCGATCGGGGACAGACCCTCGGGGTTCATGCGAATTTCGTCCTCCACACAAGCCAGGCCACCGCGGCCGCGACCAGCAGGGTCGCGATCCAGCCCAGTGGCTCGATCCAGCGCCGCAGCGCCACCGCAGCGCGCGCGCCGCCGAAGCGGATGGCACCCGCCAGCAGGTACACACGCTTGCCGCGGCCGACCAGCATGCTCAGGAAATACGGCAGCAGCGGCACCCCGACGATACCCGAGGCCCAGGTGAAGACCTTCATCGGGATCGGCATGAAGCCGCCCAGCACCAGGAACCAGAACACCGCCCAGGGCGATTCGGCCATCTTGACCTGGACCGTGGCGATGCCCGCCTCGATGCCCGGCAGCATGCCCATCATGCCCAGCAGCGGCTTGATCGCCTCGAAGGCGAAGTGGCCCAGGGCGTAGCCGATCGCGGCGCCGGCCATGGAGCCGGCCAGGCTCAGGGTGGCGAACCACCAGCCGCGCTTCGGCTGGGCCACGCACATCGGCGCAAGCATCACCTCGGGCATCACCGGGAAGATGATGGCCTCGATGAAGCTCAGCACGGTCAGGTAGGTCGGGGCGCGGGGATGTGCGGCCCAGCTCAGGGCACGGTCGTAGAGGGGGCCGAATACCTGCATGCGCTCAGTCCAGGGTTCCTGCCAGCAGCGGCACGAACACCACCGGCGCCAGCGTCCTTTCTTCGATGGTGCCGTCGGGCCGCTTGACCAGCTGCAGCAGCGACTGCGCGGAGGATCCGCCGACCGGCGCGACCAGCATGCCGCCGACCGCCAGCTGGTCCAGCAGCGCCTCGACCAGGGCCGGGGCGGCGGCGGTGACCACGATCGCATCGTACGGGCCATGCTCCGGCCAGCCAATGCGGCCGTCGTCGTGCTTGCTGCGTACGTTCATCCCCAGGGCGCGGAAGCGCTTGCGCGCCTGCCGCAGCAGGTCGCCGATGCGCTCGACCGTGTACACCTCCAGCCCCAGCGCGGCCAGGATCGCCGCCTGGTAGCCGGAACCGGTGCCGATCTCCAGCACCTTCTTCGGCTGCACCGCCAGCACCGCCTCGGTCATGCGCGCCACCACCCAGGGCTGGGAGATGGTCTGGCCGTGGCCGATCGGCAGCGCGGTGTCCTCGTAGGCGCGGCTGGCCAGGGCCTCGTCCACGAACAGGTGGCGCGGCACCAGGCGCACGGCGTTGAGCACGTTCTCGTCGGTGATGCCGCCATTGGCCCCGCCCTCGCGCAGGCGCTGGACCAGGCGGTCGCGCACGCGCTGTGAGGTCATGCCGACCCCGACCACCTCGGGTTGCAGGCGCAGGCGCGGGGTCATGCCGCGGCCTCCGGGTCGCTGGCGGCCAGGGATTGGGTCAGGCCGCCGACCCAGCCGGCGACCTTCTCAAGCGCCTGGTAGCGGGTCAGGTCGACGTGGATCGGGGTAATGGAGATGTGTCCGGTGCGCACGGCATGGAAGTCGGTGCCGGGGCCGGCGTCCTGCTCCGGGCCGGCCGGGCCGATCCAGTACACGGTGCGGCCGCGCGGGTCCGGCTGGGCCACGCAGGCCTCGGCGCGGTGGCGGTTGCCCAGGCGGGTGACCTCGAAGCCGCGCAAGGCCTCCCAGGCCAGGTCGGGCACGTTGACGTTGAGGATCGTGTCCGCCGGCAGCGGATCGGCCTTCAGCCGCGCCACAATCTCCACCGCCGCGCGGGCCGCGGTGGCGTAGTGCTTCGCCTCGTGGTTGCGGGTGTCCAGCGACACCGCCACCGCCGGCAGGCCGAGGAAACGGCCCTCCATCGCCGCCGAGACGGTGCCCGAGTAGATGACGTCGTCGCCCAGGTTGGCGGTGTTGTTGATCCCCGAGACCACGATGTCCGGCTCGAACTCGAACATGCCGGTCAGGGCCAGGTGCACGCAGTCAGTCGGCGTGCCGGCCACCGAGCAGGTGTAGTGGTCCAGCCGCTTGACCCGGATCGGCAGGTCCAGGGTGAGCGAATTGCTCGCGCCGGACCGGTCACGGTCGGGCGCCACCACGTAGACCTCGTGCCCGGCATCGCGCAGCCCCTGGGCCAGGACGTGGATGCCGGGGGCATCGACGCCGTCGTCGTTGCTTACCAGTACGCGCATGGGCTTCCTCGAAAACATCCCGATGATACCGGAAGCACCATGGCCTTCGCCGGGCAGCGGATCGCAATGTGGCTGCGGTAACCTTCGCCGATGCACGAGGACGATGACGACGCCGCCCTGTTCCGCGCCGCGGTCGGCAAGGTCGACCCGCTGCGGACGGACGCAACGCCGCCGCCGGAGCGGCCGCGCCCGCGGCCGGCCGTGCGCCGCGACGGCGACCGCGGTGACGCGCACGGCATGGCCGGACTGCTCGCGGAATCGCCGGATGCGGTGCTGTTGCGCGGCGATGCCAGCGCGTTCCGCCGCGAGCGGGTCAATGCGCGCGACTGGCAGCGCCTGCGCCGCGGGCAGTTCTCGGCCCAGGACGAGCTGGACCTGCACGGCGCCAGCGCGCTGGAGGCGGAGATGCTGGTGGCGCGCTTCCTGGACGAGGCGCTGGACGCCGGCTTCGGCTGCGTGCGCATCGTCCACGGCAAGGGGGGCGCCGACGGCGTGCCGGTGCTCAAGAACCTGGTCGACCGGCTCCTCCGCCACCGCGGCGAGGTGCTGGCGTTCCATTCCGCCCCGCCGGCCCAGGGCGGCACCGGGGCCCTGCTGGTACTGCTGTCCCGGCGCTGAGCCCGGAGGCGGCCGGGGCACTTGCCGGGGACGCTAGAATGCGCGCCATGAACCTTCCTGAATTCACCGCCGCCGCCCTGGCCGAGCGCTTCTCGCTGCAGCTGCAGGGCGATGGCGACACCCTGGTACGCGGCGTCGCCACCCTCGCCAGCGCCGGCCCCGGCCAGCTGGCCTTCCTCGCCAACCCGCGCTACCGCGGCCAGCTCGCCACCACCGGCGCCGCGGTGGTGGTGGTGCGCGCCGACGATGCCGGGGCCGTCCGCGGCACCGCGCTCATCGCGCGCGACCCGTACGTGGCCTTCGCCCGCATTTCCGCGCTGTTCGAGCAGGTGCCGGCGCGCGAACCCGGCATCCACCCCAGCGCGGTGGTCGATCCGACCGCCGAGGTCTCGCCGGACGCACATATCGGCCCGTTCGTCTCCATCGGCGCGCGCTCGAAGGTCGCCCCCGGCTGCGTGATCGGCCCGGGCTGCGTGATCGGCGACGACTGCGAGCTGGGCGAAGGCTGCGAGCTGCAGGCCCGCGTCACCCTCTATACCCGCGTCCGCCTGGGCAAGCGCGTGCGCATCCTGCCCGGCGCGGTGCTGGGCGGCGCCGGCTTCGGCCTGGCCATGGACGCCGGCCACTGGGTCAACGTGCCGCAGCTGGGCGGCGTGGTCGTCGGCGACGACTGCGAGATCGGCGCCAACAGCTGCATCGACCGCGGCGCCCTGGACGACACCGTCCTCGAGGAGGACGTGCGCATCGACAACCTGGTCCAGATCGGCCACAACGTGCGCATCGGCGCCCACACCGCCATGGCCGGCTGCTCGGCGGCCGCCGGCAGCGCGAAGATCGGCCGCTACTGCCTGGTCGGCGGCGGCGCCGGCATCCTCGGCCACCTGGAAGTGGTCGACAAGGTGCTGGTCACCGCCATGTCGCTGGTCACCCATTCCATCCGCGAGCCGGGCGAGTACTCCTCCGGCACCCCGCTGACCGACAACCGCACCTGGCGGAAGAACGCCGCCCGGTTCAAGCAACTGGATGCGCTGGCGCGCCGCGTCAATGCCTCCACCCAGGGAAGCTTCGAATGAACAAAACCGTGCAGTTGCCCATCGACGTCAACACGATCCGGACGCTGATCCCGCACCGCTATCCGTTCCTGCTCGTCGACCGGGTCGACGAACTGGACATCGAGGGCAAGCGCATCGTCTGCCGCAAGAACGTCTCGATCAACGAGCCCTTCTTCCAGGGCCACTTCCCCGGCCAGCCGATCATGCCCGGCGTGCTGATCATCGAGGCCCTGGCCCAGGCCGGCGGCGTGCTGACCCAGCTTTCGATGGGGCGCGACGCACAGTCCAAGCTGTTCTACATGGTCAAGGTGGAGAACGCGCGCTTCAGCAAGCAGGTGGTGCCAGGCGACGTCCTGGAGCTGCACGTGACGGTCAAGCGCGTGATCCGCAACATGGCCGTGTACTACGGCGAAGCCAAGGTCGACGGCGAAGTGGTCGCCTGCGCCGAGGTGCTGTGCGCCGGCACCCGCGAGTGACCGGAGACCTGCAATGAACGACAAGGCCCTGATCCATCCCACCGCGGTGATCGACCCTTCGGCCCGCCTGGGCGAGGGCGTGAGCGTCGGCGCCTACACCGTGATCGGCCCGGAGGTCGAGATCGGCGACGGCTGCCAGATCGGCCCGCACTGCAGCTTCTCCGGCCCGACCCGGATCGGCAGCGGCAACCGTTTCATCGGCCATGCCGCCATCGGCGGCGAGCCGCAGGACAAGAAGGTCGCCGGCGAGCGCACCGAACTGGTGATCGGCGACCGCAACGTGTTCCGCGAGTTCGTCACCGTCAACCGCGGCACCGGCGGCGGCGGCGGCATCACCCGCATCGGCGACGACAACTGGCTGCTGGCCTACAGCCACGTCGCCCACGACTGCATCGTCGGCAACAACTGCGTGTTCTCCAACAACACCACCCTGGCCGGGCACGTCACCGTGGGCGACTGGGTGATCATCAGCGGCTTCGCCGGCGCCCACCAGTTCTGCCGCATCGGCGACCACGCCTTCCTGGGCATGGGTGCGCTGGTCAATGGCGACGTCCCGCCGTTCACCATGGTCGGCGGCAACTCGCTGGGCCGCCCGCGCGGCATCAACAGCGAAGGCCTCAAGCGCCGCGGATTCGATGCCGGGCGCATCGCCGCGATCAAGCGCGCCTACCGCACCCTCTACGTCGCGGGGCTGCCGCTGGCCGAAGCGCGCGAGCAGCTGGGCGTGCAGGCGCAGGACAGCGACGACGTGCGCCAGCTGCTGGACTTCATCGACGGCGGCGAACGCCCGCTGCTGCGCTGATGGAGGCCGCCGTGCCCGCTCCCGTGGTGCACGACCGCGGCGGCCTGCCGCCGCGGATCCTGCTGATCGCAGGCGAAGCCTCCGGCGACGGGCTCGGCGCCGGCCTGGTCGAGGCCCTGCGCCGCCGCTATCCCGGCGCGCTGTTCGCCGGCGTCGGCGGCGACGCCATGCGCCAGGCCGGGGTCGAGACCTGGCACGACGCCAGCGAGCTGGCGGTCATGGGCCTGGCCGAGGTGCTGCGGCACCTGCCGCGACTGCTGATGCTGCGCCGCGAGCTGCGCAACCGCGCGCTGGCCTGGCGACCGGACGTGGTGGTCGGCATCGACGCCCCGGACTTCAACCTGGGCGTCGAGCGCTGGTTCCGCGAACGCGGCATCCCCGCCGTCCACTACGTCAGCCCCTCGGTCTGGGCCTGGCGCGAGAAGCGCGCGGAGAAGATCGGCGCCAGCGCCGACCGGGTGCTGTGCCTGTTCCCGATGGAGCCGGACATCTACGCCCGCCACGGCGTCGACGCGCGCTTCGTCGGCCATCCGATGGCCGACGCCATGCCGCTGCACCCGGACCGGGCCGCGGCCCGCGCCCGGCTCGGCCTGCCGGCCGACGCACCGGTACTGGCGGTCCTGCCGGGCAGCCGCCTGGGCGAGATCAACCGTCTGGGCGACGTGTTCTTCCACGCGGCCTGGCAGGTCAGCGAGGCCCTGCCCGCCCTGCGCGTGGCGGTCCCGGCGGCCAGCGCGGCCGGCCGCGAACTGCTGCAGGCGCAGCTGAAGCGCTCGGCGCTGCGCTCGGCCCATACCCACGTGTACGACGGCCGCGCGCCCGACGTGCTGGCCGCCGCCGACGTGGTCCTGCTGGCATCCGGCACCGCCACCCTGGAGGCCATGCTGTCCAAGCGGCCGATGGTGGTGGGCTACCGGGTCTCGCCGCTGACCTACCGCATCGTCAAGGCACTGGGCCTGCTCAAGGTCGACCGCTACGCCCTGCCCAACATCCTCGCCGGCAAGGACCTGGCGCCGGAACTGATGCAGGACGACTGCACGCCCGAGGCCCTGGCCGCGGCGGTGCTGCACTGGTTCACCCGGCCCGACGCGGCCCAGGCACTGCAGCCCGAGTACGAGCGGCTGCACCTGGAACTGCGCCGCGATGCCTCGGCCTCGGCGGCCGAGGCGATCGCCGAGCTGGTCGACGGACGCAGGGCCGCGGCATGACCCGCCGCGCCGCCCGTGTCGCGCGCACCTTCCCCGGCCCGGACGAGGGCGGCCTGTTCCCGGTCGACCGCCGCCGCCTGCGGGTCGCCGGCGTGGACGAGGCCGGCCGCGGCCCGCTGGCCGGACCGGTGGCGGTGGCCGCGGTGGTGCTGGATCCGCGCCGGCGCATCCGCGGCCTGGACGATTCCAAGAAGCTCAGCCAAGCCCAGCGCGAGGACCTGTACCCGCGCATCGTCGAGCGCGCCCTGGCCTGGCACGTGGAGCTGGTCCCGGTCGAGGAGATCGACCGCCTGAACATCCTCCAGGCGACCCTGGAGGGCATGCGCCGCTGCGTGCTGGCGCTGGGCGAACACGCGCAGCTGGCGCGGATCGACGGCAACATGCTGCCGCGCTCGCTGCCGTGCATGGCCGAGGCGATCATCGGTGGCGACGCCCTGGAACCGGCGATCATGGCCGCCTCGATCCTGGCCAAGGTCAGCCGCGACCGGCTGATGTGCCGGCTGCACGAGGAATTCCCGGTCTACGGCTTCGACGAGCACAAGGGCTATGCCACGCCGGCGCACCTGGCCGCGCTGGCCAGCCACGGGCCCTGCGTGCACCACCGCCGCAGTTTCGCGCCGGTGCGGCTGGCCGCCGGCGGGCAGGTGGCGGCGGAAGCGCCGGACCCGGTGCCCGGCGGCCTGGCCCTGGCCTGAGGCCGGCAGCCCCACGGATGCAGCAAACAAAACGGCCCGCTCGCGCGGGCCGTCTGCATGTGGCGCTTAGTGGTGGTGGCCGCCGTCGCCGTGCACGTGGCCGTGCTCGACTTCCTCGGCGCTGGCCTCGCGCACCTCGACGATCTCCACGTCGAAGTGCAGGTCCTTGCCGGCCATCGGGTGGTTGAGGTCCACGTCGACCACGCTCATGCCGACCTTCTGCACGGTCACCGCGCGCGGGCCGAAGTTGGTCTGCAGCACGACCTGCATGCCCGGGGCCAGCTTCGTATTGCCGAAGTGCTTCTTCGGGATGCGCTGGGTCAGGCCGTCGCGACGCTCGCCATAGGCCTCGGCGGCCGGGACGTCGACGCTGAAGCTCTCGCCGGCCTCCTTGTCCATCATCGCCTGCTCCAGGCCGGGGATGATGTTGCCGTGGCCGATCAGGATCGCGATCGGCTCACGCTCCTTCGAGCTCTCCAGCGGCTCCTGGCCGACTTCGGAGACGGTGTAGTGGAAACGGACGACGCGGTCTTTTTCGATCTTCATGCGGAACTCGGTGTGGCTGCCGGCGGCAGCGGGGGGTGGGCGGCTTGCCGGCCGCGGGCACCGCGGCCATCATGGCCGCCGTGAGGAAAGCCCCGCATTATCCCGTCCCCTTCCCGTCCTTGCCAGCCGTGGCCTGGAGCGCGGTCGCCGCCGTCGCCCTGCTGCTGGCTGGTTGCGGCGGGTCCAAGACCACCCGCCCCTCCGGCGCCAAGGCCCCGGCCCAGACCCGGCACTGGCCCCAGGTGACCCCGGCCAACCCGGCTGCCGCCAACGCGGTGATCCTGCGGGCCCTGAGCCTGGTCGGCACCCCTTACCGCTACGGCGGCAACACCCCGGACACCGGCTTCGACTGCAGCGGCCTGGTCAACTACGTGTACCGGGACATGCTGGACCTGCGCCTGCCCCGCACCTCCCGCGAGCTGGCGGAGGTCCAGGGCCCGAAGGTGGCCCCGGAGAAGCTGGCCGCCGGCGACCTGGTGTTCTTCGGCAGCGGCCGGCAGGTCAATCATGTCGGCATCTACGTCGGAGAGGGGCGCTTCGTGCACGCCCCGACCACCGGCGGCACGGTCCGGCTGGACCATCTGGACGGCCATTACTGGCGCGACCACTACACCGGCGCCAGGCGGGTATTGCACTGATACGTGACTGCTATCGGAACGATTCACAAGATTTTAACTTTTTGTGAACATCAAGGCGGCGTGAAGCCGGCATCATCCCCCGGTCCTTTTTCCGTGACCGCCGCGTGACGACCGAAGTCTGGGCCCAGCGCCCGCAATCCGCCGCCACCGCCGCCCGCTCCCGCCGGGCGTCCCGCCTGCTCCTGCTGTGCCTGGCCCTGCCGGGCGCACCGCTGTTCGCGGCCCCGGCTCCGATCGAACCCGAGCCGCTGGCTCCGGCCGCGCTCGAGGTCGCTCCGGCCGTGCCGCTGCCCAGGCCCGCCGCCCAGGCGGCCGTTGCGGCGCAGCCTGCTCCGGCCACCGGCCTGCGCGGCAAGGCCGACGCCGCCGCCAGCGCCACCCTGGCCGCCCTGCTGCCGCACCTGTCGCGCAACGACGGCATGCTGCTGGACCGTTCGGCCAACTTCGCCGGCGACATGAACCGCCTGATCAATGGCGCCGAGGCCCAGCCCGAGGGCAAGCTGGAGCAGGTGGTGAAGTCCGCCATGGGCCTGCTCGGCACCCCGTACCGCTGGGGCGGCTCCGGTCCGGACGGCTTCGACTGCAGCGGCCTGGTCAACTACGTGTTCCGCAATGCCCTGGGCATCGAGCTGCCGCGCGCCTCGCGCGACATGGCGGCCCGCTCCGACGGCAAGCTGATCCGCAACCGCGAAGAGCTGAGCCCGGGCGACCTGGTGTTCTTCGGCCAGCGCGGCCGGGTCAACCATGTCGGCATCTATGTCGGCAGCGGCCAGTTCCTGCACGCGCCCAGCCGCGGCAAGGACGTGCGCGTGGACAGCCTGGCCTCCGGCTACTGGGGCAACCGCTTCCTGCAGGCGCGCCGGGTCGAGATCTGACCACGTTCCGCAGCTGTCTCCAGAAGGCCGCCTCCGGGCGGCCTTCCTGCGTCAGGCGGCCTGGAAAGTCGGCCTCCGCGAACGACTGCTGCACCCCTCCTTGAAGTCGCCGGGTCCCGGTTTTCGCCGGGACGGCGTTATCGGGGGGGGGATAACGGGTAGGTCGTCGTCCCCGCGAAAGCCGGGACCAGTGGCTTTCAAGGCTTGTCCGCGCCCGCCACGCCTGGCTGCAGGCAGCTGCCGCCGTGAAGCAGGCCAGCGCCCCTCCTAGTCGCGCACTTCCGTCGACTCGATGCCGACGTTGCTGGACGCCTGCTCGTAGACCCCGCGGTCCAGCAGCCCGGTCTCCTTGGCGACCAGCACCGGCACCAGCATCTGCCCGGTGACGTTGGTCATCGTCCGCATCATGTCCAGCACCCGGTCGATCGCCACCAGCAGGGCGATGCCTTCCAGCGGCAGGCCCGCGGCGCTCAGGACCAGGGTCACCATCACCGTCGCCGTGCCCGGCACGCCGGCGGTGCCGAAGCTGCCCAGCACCGAGGCCAGCAGGATCACGAAGTACTGGTTCGCCGACAGGTCCAGGCCGAAGTACTGGGCCACGAACACGCTGGTCAGCGCCGGATAGATCGCGCCGCAGCCGTCCATCTTGATGCTGGCGCCCAGGGGCACGGCGAAGGCCGCATAGTCCCTGTCGACGCCCAGGTTGTGGGTGGCGCAGCGCAGGGCCACCGGCATGGAGGCGAAGCTGGAGGAGCTGACGAAGGCCACCTGCATGCCGGCCGCGGCGCCGCGGAAGAACTTCAGCGGATTGAGCCCGTGCGCCAGCAGCAGGCCGCCGTAGGTCAGGACGATGTGCAGGGCGCAGGCCAGGTACAGGGCGAACACGAAGCTGCCCAGCGGCAGCAGCTTCTCGAAGCCGTAGCTGCCGACCAGGCCCGCGATCAGGCCGAAGGTGCCCAGCGGGGTCATCTCCAGCACGAAGCGGGTGACCTGGACCATGGCGTCGCTGGCCTCGCCGACCAGCGCGCGCAGCCTTGCGGTCTTCTCGCCCAGCTTGACCAGGGCAAAGCCCAGCAGCCCGGCGAAGAAGATGACCTGCAGGATCTTGCCCTCGGACAGGGCCCTGAACGGATTGGTCGGGACCACGTCCAGCAGGACCTGGACCGGCGTGGGCACCTCGCGCGGAGTGTAGTCGGACGGGATCGACAGGCCGCTCAGGCCCATGCCGGGCTTGAGCACCAGGCCCACGACCAGGCCCACGCACACCGCCAGGGCCGCGGTCGCGGCGAACCAGGCGAAGGTGCGCCCGCCCAGCGCGGCCACCGATTTCTGCCCGTGCAGCGAGGCCACCGCGTTGACCACGGCGAACAGCACCAGTGGCACCGCGATCATGCGGATCAGGTTGACGTAGACCGTGCCCAGCGGCCCGAACCAGGTCTGCGCGGCCGGCCCCATCAGCCAGCCGGCCAGCGCGCCGAGGACGAAGCCGCCCAGCACGCGTTGCCAGAAGGGAATGGCCAGCCAGGCCTTGACCAGGTTCATCTGCAATCCGGAAGCGACCAGAGGCGGGACGATACCCCCTCGCCCGCCGGCTGGCGATGCCAGCAGTGGAACGCCAACGCGTCATAGGCATGACATTCGCGCTGCCCGATAATGCCCGGCCCACACCACCATGCACGCATGCGCGGTCGTGGCCGCGCCGCCGGCGTGGTCGTGGCCACGCCCGCGTACGCCCACCCGGACCTGCAATGCCCCGTCATACCCCCGCCCTTCCGCTGGCCCTGCTCTGCGCCCTGCTGCCCGCCGCCTGTGCCACCGGCACCTCTCCTGCCTCCTCCGCCTCCCCTGCGCCCGTCGTCGAGGTCCCGGCCATCGCCCATCCCGCCGGCGAGACCCCGCAGTGGTGGTACCGCAAGGGCGCGGCCAGCGCCGCGGCCAACGGCGCCATGGCAGGCAAGGCCAGGAACGTCATCCTGTTCCTGGGCGACGGCATGAGCCTGACCACGGTCGCCGCCGCGCGCATCCTCGAGGGCCAGCGCAAGGGCGGCCCGGGCGAGGAGAACCTGCTGAGCTGGGAGCGCTTCCCGCACACCGCCTTCAGCAAGACCTACAACACCGATTCGCAGACGCCGGATTCGGCCGGCACCATGACCGCCATCACCACCGGCGTGAAGACCCACATGGGTGCGATCGGCGTTTCCGCCGGCAGGCGCAACGACTGCGCCGACAGCCTCGGCAAGCACCGCCTGACCTGGCTGCAGCTGGCCGATGCCGCCGGCATGGCCACCGGCATCGTCAGCACCGCACGCCTGACCCATGCCACCCCGGCCGCGACCTGGGCGCACTCGCCCGACCGCAACTGGGAAAGCGACGCCGACATGCCGGCCGAGGCCCACGCCCAGGGTTGCCTGGACATCGCCCGGCAGATGGTCGCGACTCCGTACGGGCCCGGCCCGAAGGTGATGTTCGGCGGCGGCCGCGGGCAGTTCCTGCCGGTCGAGTCCCGCGACCCCGAGTACCCCGACAGGATCGGCCTGCGCCGCGACGGCCGCGACCTGGTCGCCGAATGGAAGGCCGCCCATCCCGGCGGCGTGTACGTGTGGAACCGGCAGCAGCTGCAGGCCGCCGCCGACGCCCCGGCGGTCCTCGGCCTGTTCGAGCACGACCACATGCAGTTCGAGCACGAGAAGGACCGCGCCGCCGAGCCGACCCTGGCCGAGCTGATCGCCGAGGCGATCAGCCGCCTGTCGCGGGAGCCCGGCGGCTACGTGCTGATGGTGGAGGGCGCGCGCATCGACCACGCCAACCACAACGGCAACGCCTTCCGTGCGCTGGACGAGACCGTGGCCATGTCCGAGGCCGTGCGCGTGGCAGCGGAGATGACCTCGGCCGAGGACACCCTGATCCTGGTCACCGCCGACCATTCGCACTCGCTCAACTTCGTCGGCTACCCGGCCCGCGGCAACCCGATCCTGGACAAGGTGCGCGGCCCCGCCACCGAGGACGGCAAGCGCGGCGGCTATGCCCTGGACAACACCGGCCTGCCCTACACCACCCTCAGCTACGCCAACGGCCCCGGCCATACCGGCGCCAGCAACCGCCAGCCGGCCGGCCCGAAGACCTATCCGCACCATCCCTCGTCCTCGCAGCCGGCGCAGGGCCGTCCCGACCTGACCCAGGTCGACACCACCCATCCGGACTACATGCAGGAAGCGCTGGTGCCGCTGAAGTCCGAAACGCATGGCGGCGAGGACGTGGGCATCTGGGCGCGCGGCCCCGGCAGCGAGGCCGTGCGCGGCACCCTCGAGCAGAACACGATCTTCCACCTGATCGTGCAGGCCACGCCGAAGCTGCGCGAGCGCCTGTGCGCGGCCGGCACCTGCGACGCCAACGGCGTGCCGGTGGAACTGCCGCAGCCGGAACGGTTCCAGCGCAAGGACTGAGCCACGAACGACGACGGGCCGCTCCGGAGGGAGCGGCCCGCCTGCAGTGGAAGCCGGTTGGCCGCGCCGGCGCGGGGTCAGAACGGCTTGGCCAGCACCAGCCAGACGATCACCAGCAGCACCAGCACCGGCAGCTCGTTGAACACGCGCAGCGCGCGCGAGGACGCCAGCGGCTTGCCGGCGGCGGCGTTCTTCAGCCAGCGCCCGGTGAGCACGTAATAGACCACCAGCAGCACGACCAGGGCGAGCTTGGCGTGCAGCCAGCCGGCCGGCGAACCGACCATCGTGGGAAACCCGTCGATCACCCGGTGGCCCAGCCACAGCACCAGGCCGGCGACGAAGGCGAGCCCGAACATGTTGTGGCCGAAGCGGTACAGGCGGCGCCCCATCAGCACCAGGCGCTCGTGCACCTGCGGCTGCCCGCCGGCCTCGGCGATGTTGACCAGGATCCGCGGCAGGTAGAAAACCGCCGACATCCACGCCACGACGAACAGGATGTGGAAGGACTTCACCCAGAGATAGGCCGGATACATGCGCGTCACCTGTGGTTGGAATGCGCGGATTGTCGGCCATCGCGGGCATGGCGTCGAACGGTTGCCGGCCTGCGCCGGGACGACGCGGGGCGGTACTGTCCCCAGCGGGGTCTAAACTCTGTCCTTCGACGCGAAACCCGCGCCCGCTTACCTCGCCGTCGTCCCGGCGCAGGCCGGGACCCGGTGGCTTTCGCTCCCCGCTTTCCGCCTCCGCGCCCGCGGCGCCCCATTCCGCACATGCCCCGCCAATGACCAAGACCTACGACCGCGCCTACTTCGACCGCTGGTACCGGCAGCACAACATCCAGGATCCGCGCCGGCTCGAGCGCAAGGTGGCGCTGGCGGTGGCCACCGCGGAGTACTACCTGGAGCGCCCCATCCGCACGGTCCTGGATATCGGCTGCGGCGAGGGTGCCTGGCGCAGACCGCTGCTCAAGCTGCGGCCGAAGGCCAGCTACCTGGGCTTCGACTCCAGCGAATATGCGATTGCCCGCCACGGCGCGCGGCGCAACCTGCACCTGGCCCGCTTCGGCGATTTCGAATGGCTGCGCCCCTGCGCGCCGGTGGACCTGCTGGTGTGCTCCGACGTGATCCACTACCTGCCCACGCGCGAGCTCGGCCGCGGCCTGCCCGGCCTGGCCGAGCTGTGCGGCGGCGTCGCCTTCCTCGAGGCCTTCGCCGCCGAGGACGAGTTCGAGGGAGACACCGACGGCTTCCAGTCGCGCAAGGCCGCCTGGTACCGCAGGAAGTTCCAGGACGCCGGACTGACCCCGGTCGGTTCCTACTGCTGGCTGGGTCCGCGCATGGCAGCCACCGCCGCCGCCCTGGAGCGCGGCTGAGCCTCAGCCGGCGCGGCGCCGCGCCCAGGCATCGAGCACCGCCTCGATCGCGGCCAAGCCGTCGGTCAGCGCCGCCGGCCCCGGCTGCAGGATCAGCGGTGAGCGGATCTCGTGCAGCTCGCCATCGCGCACCGCCGGGATCGCATCCCAGCCCGGGCGCGCCGCGACCCTGTCGGGCCGGAACTTCTTGCCGCACCACGAGCCGAGGATGATGTCCGGCGCGCGGCCGACCACCACCGACGGATCGGCGAGGATGCGGTCGCGCGCCAGGGATTGCGTCGAAAGCTCCGGGAAGGCGTCCTCGCCGCCTGCGATGCGCACCAGCTCGGCCACCCACTGGATGCCGGTGATCAGCGGCTCGTCCCATTCCTCGAAGTAGACGCGCGGCCGCACGCCCCGCTGCTGCGCGCGTTCGCGCGCCGCATCCAGGCCGCGCTGCAGTTCGCCCGCCCATGCATCGGCCTTGGCCGCCACGCCGACCAGCGCGCCCAGGCGGCGGATGTAGTCGAGGATGCCGTCCACGCTGCGGTGGTTGGCGATCCACACCTCCACGCCACGGCGCACCAGTTCGGCGGCGATATCGGCCTGGATGTCGGAGAAGCCGATCGCAAGATCCGGCCTGAGCGCCAGGATCGCCTCGACCTTGGCACTGGTGAACGCGCTGACCTTGGGCTTCTCGCGCCGGGCCCGCGGCGGGCGCACGGTGAAGCCGCTGATGCCGACGATGCGGTCCTGTTCGCCGAGGGCGTAAAGCGCCTCCGTCGGCTCCTCGGTGAGGCAGACGATGCGGCGCGGGCCCATCAGCCCACCCGCTTGCGGAAGTACACCACCCGTTCGGTTTCGGCGAAGCCGCAGGCGCGGTGCGCGGCATGGCTGGCGGTGTTGTCGAGCAGGGCATCGGAGGCCAGCTCGGTGCAGCCCAGGCCGCGGGTCCATCCCTCCACCGCGCGCAGCAGGGCGCGGCCCACGCCGCGGCCGCGCCAGCCGGGGGCCACGTACCAGGCCTCGAGGAAGCCCACCGGCGAGCTGGCGGTGCCGTTGACGTAGTCGTGGCGGAGCGAGGCCTCGGCAAGTCCCACGAGTCCGCCGTCGGCCTCGGCCACGAACACGCCGCCATCCACCGCGTGCAGCAGGTCGGAAGCTTCGCTGGCCAGCAGCTCCGGATCCACCTCGGGCCAGAGCGCGGCGCGCATGGCCGCCCAGGCCGCCAGGTCGGCCGCGCGCGGGGGACGCACGCGCACCGGGTTCATGGCTGCAGCATCCGCTTGGACCAGGTGCCGTCCTCGTCGCGCTCGTAGCTCCAGCGCTCGTGCAGGCGGAAACCAGCGCCGTACCAGAACTCGAACGCGCGCGGCACGACCCGGAACCCGCTCCATCCCGGCGGACGCGGCACCGGGCCATCGGCGAACCGCGCCTCGGCCTCGGCCAGCGCCGCCTCGAAGTCGGCACGGGACGCCAGGGTCTGCGACTGGCGCGAGGCCCATGCGCCGAGCTGGCTCATGCGCGGGCGGCTGGCGAAATAGGCATCGGCCTCGGCGGCGTCGACCTGGGTGACCCCGCCTTCGACGCGCACCTGCACGCCCGCCTCGCGCAGGTGCCGCCACAGGAACAGCAGGGCGGCGTGCGGATTGGCCCGCAGGTCGCGCCCCTTGGCGCTGTCCAGGTGGGTGTAGAACACGAAGCCGCGCTCGTCATATGCCTTCAGCAGGACGGTGCGGGCGTGCGGGCGGCCCTGGGCGTCGGCCGTGGCCACGGTCATCGCATTGGGATCGACCATGCCGCTGGCGCGCGCCTCCTCCAGCAGTTGCCCGAAGGTCTCCAGGGCCTCGGCGTACAGCGGATCGGTCATGGCGGCTCCATGCGCGGCAGGGGCCGGGATTGTGGCCCCATGTCCAGGCCATCGCATACCGCAGGCTTCCCTCCATCGCTGGTGCAGGCGGTCCTGGCCTCGGTCGCCGGGCGTCCGGGCATGGGCATGCGGGTGCTCGGCATCAGCGGTCTGCAGGGCAGCGGCAAGTCCACCCTGGCCGCGCAGATCGTGCAGGCGGCCGGCGAGGCCGGGCTGTCCGCCGCCAGCCTGTCGCTGGACGACTTCTACCTACCCCGCGCCCGGCGCCTGCAGCTGGCGGCACGCGTGCATCCGCTGCTGGCCACCCGCGGCCCGCCGGGGACGCACGACCTGCGGCTGGGGCTGGACACCATCGATGCACTGCGGGCCGGCGGAACGCCACCGCTGCCCCGCTTCGACAAGCTGGCCGACGACCGCCTGCCGCAGGAGCGGTGGCCACGCCCGGTGCGTCCGCTGGACCTGCTGGTGGTCGAGGGCTGGTGCGTGGGCGTGCCGGCCGAGGATGCGGCCGCGCTGGCCGGGCCGGTCAATCCACTGGAGGCCGGCGAGGACCCGGACGGCACCTGGCGCCGTTACTGCAACACCGCACTGGCACGCGACTACCCGGCGCTGTGGGCCCGGCTGGACCAGCTGTGGTTCCTGCAGCCGCCGGACTTCGGGACGGTGTACGAATGGCGCTGGCAACAGGAGCAGGCGCTGCAGGCGGCCAGTCCGGGCCGTCGCGGCATGGACCGCGCCGGCCTGCAGCGATTCGTCCGGCACTACGAGCGGGTCAGCCGCCAGGCCCTGCGGACCCTGCCGGGTCTGGCCGATAGGGTGGTAGTCCTGGATGGCGCGCGCCGTGCCAGCCTGGCCCCCGGTTCCACTTCCCGGGACAGACAGGACAAGCCAGGGGATTTGGGATTCGTCTGATGGTCATGGACAGGTCAGCCGCGAGACATTCATCGCTCATGGGGAAATGGAGCGGTAGCAGGGAGCTGGGCCTACCCGTCCGGCGCCAAGGCGCCGGCTGGCCGCCCGTTACCGGCGTTTCCCCCCTGTCCTGGCCGCCCCCTGCCGGATCCGCCCACTCCCCCGGGGCATCCATGGCGGCCCGTCCGGGCCCGTGGGCCCGGACGCCTTTACCCACCCGGGTCGCGTTCCTGGCTGTCGCGCTGGCGCCAGGCACGGCCCTGGCCACCCCGGTTTCCGACGCGCCTCCCATCCTCGCCCTTGCCGCCTGCGTCATTGGCGGCGCCATGGCAGGTGCCCTGGCCATGGCCGGCTGGTCGGCCTGGCGCGCCCGCCGACGCGGCCCGGTGGCGGAACTTCCCGACGCCACCGCCCTGCTGGAGGCCCTGCCCTGCGCGGCCTTCCTCAAGGACAGCGACGGCCGCTACCTGGTGGTCAACCGGCTGTTCGAGGCCCACTACCGTTGCCGGCGCGAGGACGTCATCGGGCGCACCCTCGCCGCCTTGCGCCAGGTGCACGGCAAGGACACCGACGCGCTGATGCAGGCCGAGAGCCGCCTGCACCAGTCCGGCGGCCCGGTGGCCTGCGAGATCGACCAGGGCGGCGGCGAAACCACGCGTGCCCTGCGCCTGCGCCTGCATCCGGTGCGGGGGCCCCAGGGCGTCGGCGCGGTCCTGGGCACGATGGGCGACATCACCGACCTGCACGAGGCGCGCCGCGCCAGCGAAGCCGCGGCCCACACCGCCGGCACCTTCCTTTCCCTGGTCAGCCACGAGATCCGCACGCCCATCGCCGGCGCGCTCGGGATCGTGGAGCTGCTGGCGCACACGCCGCTGGACCAGGAACAGGTGCACATGCTCGGCATGCTGGAGGAATCGGTCGAGGCGCTGCTGGACATCCTCGGCGACATCCTCGATTTCTCGCGCCTGCAGGCCGGCGAACTTCAGCTGGACCAGGGCATCTTCGACCTGCGCGCGCTGCTGGACGAAGCGGTCGCCACCGCCGCGGTGCAGGCCGGCGAGAAAGGGCTGCGGCTCCACGCGTGCGTCGACCGCCACATCGCGCGCGGCTACCGCGGCGACGCGGCCCGCCTGCGCCAGGTGCTCGCCTACCTGCTCGCCGGCGCAGTGCGCGCCACTTCGGAGGGTCGCATCGAGGTACAGGCGGAAGTGCTGGCCGACACCGGCACCACGCAGCGCCTGCGCCTGTCGGTGACCGACACCGGCGAAGGCAGCGCCCCGCCGTACCGCGCCGATGCGGCCACCCCGCTGAAGCGCGACGACACCGCCCGCCCGGGCGGACTTGCCCTGGCCCTCGCGATCTGCCACCACCTGGTGCGGCTGATGCGCGGCGAACTGCTGATGTCGCGGGTCGAGGGCGAGGGCGGTTTCTCCTGCCTGGAGCTCGAGCTGCCGCTGGAGCAGCCGCTGCTGGCAGTCCCGGAGCTGGCCGGGCGCCTGGCCCTGGTCTGCACCGCCGACCCGCACACCGGCCGCGCCCTCGCCCAGTCGCTGGCCGCCCTGGGCCTGAAAACGCTCGACGCGATGCCATCGGGGGTGGCGGACCTGGACCCGGGGGATGCCGACCTGTTCCTGGCCGATGCGGCGCTGGTGCGCGCGGGGCGCCTGCCCGGCGGCACGCCGGTGGTTTGCCTGCACGACCCGCGCGACCCGCTCCCGCCCCCGGACGGATTCATCGTGCTGCCGGTCGCGCCCCTGCTGTGGCGCAACCTCGAGCGCGCCTGCCGCGCCGCCCTGCGCCTGCCCGAGCCGGAGGCCACGGGCCTGCCGCAGATGAGCCGCCACTCGGTGCGGATCCTGGTGGCCGAGGACCATCCGATCAATCGCGCGGTGATCTCGCGCCAGCTGCAGCGGCTGTGCTATCCACACGACGTGGTCAGCAACGGGCGCGAGGCCCTGCAGGCCCTGCAGCAGGTGCGCTACGACCTGTTGATCACCGATTGCCACATGCCCGAACTGGACGGCTACACCCTGGTACGCCAGCTGCGCGCCGACGAACGTGCCCAGCAGGCGCCAAGGATGCCGGTGATTGCGCTTTCGGCCAGTGTCCTGCCGGGGCACGTGACCACCTGCCTGGAGGCGGGCATGGACGATTTCCTGGCCAAGCCGGTGCAGTTGCACGAGCTGGAGCTCAAGCTGTCGCGGCACCTCGGGGTATGCGCGCCGCTGGCCCCTGCGGTGGACGAGCTGCCCCGGCCCGAGGCCGGTGCGGCCTACCGGCAGCTGGCCGTGCTGATGGAAGCCTTCGGCTCGGTCCGGCAGGTGCGCGAGATCCTGCATGCCCTGCTGGAGACCTGCCGTACCGATCTTTCGGCACTGGACCAGGCCTTTGCCCGCGGCGACACTCAGGCACAGGCCGAACTGCTGCACCGGATCTCCGGGTCCCTGCGGCTGGTCGGCGAGCCACCAGGCGGTGGCCTTGCCAATGCCCCGGCCGCGCCCGCCGCGCGCCGCGACGCAGTGCTACAGCACGTGCGGTGGCTCGAGGAACTGCTGGAAAGCCTCGGGCCACCCGGCTCCACCATCGCTGCGCCCCGGTAAACCGGGGCGCAAAGACCAGGGACGGTCCCAGCACCACATGAACAAGCTGCGCATCATCCTCGCCGACGACCACCCGGTAGTCCGTACAGGCCTGCGCCTGCTCCTGGAATCCGGCGGCAATGCCGAAGTGGTGGCCGAAGCCGGAAGCCCCGCCTCCCTGTTCCAGGCGCTGGGGCAGGCCGAGGCCGACCTGCTGCTGACCGACTTCATCATGCCCGGCGGCGAAGGCGTCGACGGCCTGGCCATGCTCTCGCGCCTGCGTGCGCATTGGCCGCGGCTGCCGGTGGTGGTCCTGACCATGGCCGGCAACGCCAACGTCCTGCAGGCGATCCTCGGCACCGGCGTGCGCGGCCTGCTGGACAAGTCCGACACCCTGTCGGAACTGACCCTGGCGATCTCCACCGTGGCCAACGGGCGCAGCTATGTCGGTTCCGGCGTGCGCGCCGCGCTGGATGCGCACCTGCGCGCGGAGGCGGGCAGCACCCCGCTGTCGCGCCGCGAGACCGAGGTGCTGCGCCTGTTCGCCTCGGGCATGAGCGTTTCGGAGATAGCCCGCCACCTCAACCGCAGCGTCAAGACGATCAGCCACCAGAAGGTCGGCGCGATGAACAAGCTCGGCCTGCACAACGACCTGGAGATCTACGCCTACGCCCGCGACAACGGACTGATTCCCTGACGCGGAAACGGCCGCCCCCGCGCCCACATCCGCGACGCCTTCGCAGGCCACCACCGCACTGCAACATGCAACGCCGGCCGCCCACCATGCCCAGGCGCATGGTGGAACGATGCCGTCGTTGCGGTTGCGCGGCGCATCAAACCCGCCCTTCCCCCGGGCATAACAAGGAGCAAGAGCGCTTATGGAAAGCACCCAATCCCCCACCCTGTCCGTAACGGATGCTGCACAGTGTTTGCGAGGATTCGCATGGAAAGCGGACGGACATCGCAGTCATGATCCACTCATGGACACTTTGCGCGCGCATCGGACGCTTTTTCACTCCCCGCCACCGGCACCACCAGGCGTGCCCCCGGTCGAAGGCTGGGAGCGACTGCTCCCCGGAGCCGTCGCCCAGGCCTGGCAGCACGATCCGGAAACCATGGGCGGACTGCTGGCGACCCTGCTCGCCCAGCACATGGCTGGTCGTACCCATTGCATGGATGAGACCCTCGACGAGCTGCAGCTGATGATCTCGATGGAGCTGCAGGCGCTGGCAGGCTACCCGGACTGAGCCCGCACGGGCGCCGCCACCGGCGGCGCTTCGTTTCAGCCGTGACCGAGCGCCTTTGCTAGCATCGGTCGCCATGAATCCCGCCCCCAATCTCGTGCTCGTCGGCCCGATGGGCGCCGGCAAATCTTCCATCGGCCGGCGCATGGCCGAACGCTTCGGCCTGGACTTCGTCGACGCCGACGCGTTCATCGAGCAGCGCACCGGCGCCAGCATCAGCGCCATCTTCGACCACGTGGGCGAGGCGGGTTTCCGCGAGCGCGAAAGCAGCGCCCTGGAGGAACTGCTGGCCGGCAGCGGCCAGCTGGTCGCCACCGGCGGCGGCGCGGTGCTGCTCGAGAGCAATCGCAGGCTGATGCGCGGGCGCGGCTTCGTGGTGTACCTGCGCGCGGACATCGATTCGCAGCTCAAGCGGCTCAGCCGCGACCGCACCCGTCCGCTGCTGCAGCGTGGCGACCGCGAGCAGGTGCTGCGCGACCTGGCCGCCTTCCGCGAGCCGCTGTACCGCGAGGTCGCCGACCTGGTGATGGACACCGACGGCCTCACTGCCGCCGAGGCCGCCAGCCGCCTGGCCCTTCGCCTGGCCGAAACCTGGACCATCAGCGAGGCGGCCGCATGAGTGCCGTCCGCACGGTCCAGGTCGGCGGCAGCCATCCCTACACCATCACCATCGGTCCCGGCCTGCTGCAGGACGGGGCGGCACTGGCCGCGCGCGCGCGCGGGCGCCACGTGCTGCTGGTCAGCGACAGCCAGGTCGGGCCGCTTTATGCGGCGGGCGTGGAAGCGGCGCTGCGCGCCGCGCGGCCGGAGCTGGCCATCGCCACCCACGTGATCCCGGCCGGCGAGTCGCACAAGACGCTCGACACCCTCGCCACCACCTTCGACGCGCTCGCCGCGCTGGGCGCGACCCGCGACACCGCGGTCTTCGCCCTCGGTGGCGGCGTGGTCGGCGACCTGGCCGGCTTCGCCGCGGCCTGCTGGATGCGCGGCGTGGACTGCGTGCAGCTGCCGACCACCCTGCTGTCGATGGTCGACTCCTCGGTCGGCGGCAAGACCGCGGTCGACATCCCCCAGGGCAAGAACCTGGTCGGTGCCTTCCATCCGCCGCGCGCGGTGGTGGCCGACACGGCGGTCCTGCGTACCCTGCCGCCGCGCGAACTGCGCGCGGGCCTGGCCGAAGTGGTCAAGTACGGCGCGCTGGGCGACCCGCTGTTCTTCCAGTGGCTGGAAGCGCAGCGCGAAACCCTGCTGGCCGGTGACGACCACGCGCTTGCCGAGGCCATCGCCCGCAGCTGCGAGCACAAGGCGGCGATCGTCGAGCGCGATCCGCTGGAGAAGGGCGAGCGCGCCCTGCTCAACCTGGGCCACACCTTCGGCCACGCGATCGAGGCCGAGCAGGGGTATTCCGGCGGCGGCAGCGCGGCGCTGGTGCACGGCGAGGCGGTCGCGGTCGGCATGGTGCTGGCCGCGCGCATGTCCGAACGACTGGGCATGGCCCCCGCGGAGGACACCGCGCGCCTGGCGCAGCTGCTGGAGGCCCTGGGCCTGCCGACGCTGGTCCCGGCCGGGTTGGAGCCGGAGGCGCTGCTGGGGCGCATGCGCCTGGACAAGAAGAACGTGGCCGGGCGCCTGCGCCTGGTGCTGTGGCGCGGGATCGGCCGCGCCGAGGTGGTCCCGGACGTGGACGAGGCCGCGGTCCTGGCCCTGCTGCGGGACGCCTGAGGCCGGCCGTCGGCCTTCGCGCGGACGCCGGCCCCGCACCGGCTACAATCCGGGCCCATGCGCATCCTCCTGCAGCAGCATCCTTCGCCGGGTGAAGCCCCCCGTTACCTGCAGCTGACCCTGCAGCCGGACCTGTTCGGCGGCTGGGAGCTGCTGCGCGAGAGCGGCCAGATCGGCGGCAAGTCGCAGCTGCGGCGCGAGCAGTACCTGCTCCAGGACGAGGCCATCGCCGCCTTCGAGAAGGCCCGCGATGCGCAGATCAAGCGCGGCTTCCAGGTGATGTTCGTCGCCGGCGCCGATGCGCCGCGCCGCGCCTGAGGCGCGCCCTCCTTCCAAGCACAAGGTTCCGAAGTGTCCGAAAACCCCGCAAACGACCGCCTGCTGCGCGCCCTGCGCCGGCAGCCCGTGGACCGCACGCCGGTGTGGCTGATGCGCCAGGCCGGCCGCTACCTGCCGGAGTACCGCGCCACCCGCGCCAAGGCCGGCAGCTTCCTGGCCATGGCAAAGAACCCCGAGCTGGCCTGCGAGGTCACCCTGCAGCCGCTGCGCCGCTTCCCGCTGGACGCGGCGATCCTGTTCTCGGACATCCTCACCGTGCCCGACGCCATGGGCCTGGGCCTTTACTTCGCCGAGGGCGAGGGCCCGAAGTTCGAGCGGCCCATCCGCGACGAGGCCGACGTGGCCCGCCTGGCGGTGCCGGACATGGAGACCGAACTGCGCTACGTGATGGACGCGGTGCGCGTGATCCGCCGCGAGCTTGCCGGCGCGGTGCCGCTGATCGGCTTCTCCGGCAGCCCCTGGACCCTGGCCTGCTACATGGTCGAGGGCGGCGGCAGCGACAACTATTCGAAGATCAAGGCGATGGCCTTCAACCGTCCGGACCTGCTGCACAGGCTGCTGGGCGTGGTCACCGACGCGGTCATCGCCTACCTGGCCGCGCAGCGTGCCGCCGGCGCGCAGGCGCTGCAGGTGTTCGACACCTGGGGCGGCGTACTTTCGCCGACGCTGTACCGCGAGTTCTCCCTGCCCTACCTGCAGCGCATCGCGCGCGAACTGGAACGCGGCGAGGGCGAGGACCGCACCCCGCTGATCCTGTTCGGCAAGGGCAATGCGCCGTACCTGGAGGCGCTCGCCGCCACCGGCACCGACGCGGTCGGCGTGGACTGGCTGGTGGACCTGGCCGAGGCCGCGCGCCGCACCGGCGGCAAGGTCGCGCTGCAGGGCAACCTGGATCCGGCCACCCTGTATGGCAGCCCCGAGGCGATCGCCCGCGAGGCCGCGCGCGTGCTCGACAGCTACGCCGAAGGCAACGGCGGCTCGCGCGAGGGCCACGTGTTCAACCTGGGCCACGGCATGTCGCCGGACATGGATCCGGAGCACGTGCTGGCGCTGGTCGAGGCGGTGCACGCGCACAGCGCGCGCTGAGCCGGCCGGTCGGGAAGGCCGCGCATCCGCGCGCGGCTTCCCGGTTCCTACACGACGCCCTCGTCCGCCGGCTCCGGGACCTCGGGCAGCACCGCGGCGATCACCGCCGCCAGCATCTCGCCGGTCACGGGCTTGCGCAGGAATGCATCGAAGCCCGCGTTGCGCGCCAGCTGCTCGGCCTCGCCATCGGTACGCGCGGTCACCGCGACCAGTGGCGAAGCGAAACCCTGCGCCCGCAGCTGCCGGGCCAGCGCCATGCCATTCATGCCCGGCAGGTCCAGGTCGAGGAAGGCCAGGTCGAAATGCGCGACCGTCACGTCGGCCAGCGCCGCCAGGGCGTGCGGCGCGTGGGCCACGCAATGGCCCCGCGCGCGGAGCAGGTTGCAGATCACCTCGGCCACGGTGGCGTCGTCCTCCACCAGCAGCAGGTCCAGCTGGCGGGTGGCACGCGCGGGCGCCGGGGCCGGCGCGGCGGCCGGGGCCGCCTCGGGCGGGGCCACCGAAGGCAGCGGCAGCTGCACGCGGAAGGCGGTACCGCGGCCGGGGAAGCTGTCCACCTCGATCCTGCCGCCCATGGCCCCTGCCAGTTCCTTGCAGATCGCCAGGCCCAGGCCGCTGCCGCCGTAGCGCGATGCCGTGCGTGCGCCGTCTGCCTGCTCGAAGCGGCGGAACAGGCGCGCCTTCTGTTCCTCGCTCAGCCCCGGGCCGGTGTCGCGGACCACGAACACGATGCCTTCGGGTGAACCCCTGCCCAGCTCCAGCACCACCTCGCCACGGTCGGTGAACTTGACCGCGTTCCCCAGCAGGTTCAGCAGGATCTGCCGCACGCGGCCCGGATCGCCGCGCACCGCCTCGGGCATGTCCGGCGCCACCCGCAGGTGGAAGGCGAGGCCGCGCTGCTCGGCGACCGGGGCCATCAGGCCCGCGACCTCGGCGGCCAGCGCGTGCGGATCGAAGTCCTGCGAATCCAGTTCCAGCTTGCCGGCCTCGATCCTGGCCAGGTCCAGCGCGTCGTTCACCAGCCGCAACAAGTGGTCGCCGGCGCGGCGGATCGATTCGACGTAGCTGCGCTGGCGCGGGTCCAGCGGCGTGTCCAGAAGCAGCTCGCTCATGCCCAGAACGCCGGTCATCGGCGTACGCACCTCGTGGCTCAGCGTGGCCAGGAAGCGGCTCTTGGCCATGGACGCCTGCTCGGCCAGCTCGCGCTTGTGCAGGGCCAGCTGCCACTGGCTGCGGGCGCGGACGCGCCGCCGGTACAGCAGCGCGCTGCCCATGGCCAGCAGCACCACCAGCAGCGCGGCCGCCAGCATCGCCCAGCCGGTGCGCCACCACGGCGGCGCGACCGAGAAGCCGATCTCGCGCACCTGCGACCAGCCACTGTGGTGGCCCAGGGAGGCCTGCAGCTGCAGGCGGTAATCGCCCGGCGGCAGCTGCGAGAACATGCGCGCACCGGCGCGCATCTCCACCCACTCGCGGTCGAAGCCGAGCAGGCGCGAACGGTAGCGGTGCGACGAGGGGTCGTCGTAGGACAGCAGGCGCAGCACCACCTCGAAGTCGCGGTCCTGCGGGCCGAGGGAGAAGTCGCCGCCCCGCGGCAGGTCCACCCATTCCTCGCCGCTGCGCACGCGCAGCGCATCGACCACCAGGCGCGGCGACAGCGGCCGCGGGTCAGCCAGGGTGGTGTCCAGCAGCAGCAGCGAACCGTCGCCGGTGGAGGCCACCAGCACGCCGTCCTGGTCGATGGCCATGGCGCGCTCGACGAACTCCTGGCTGGGCAGGCCTTCGCGCACGCCGAACGGACGCACTTCCGCCAGCCCACCGCCGTCCGGCGGATCGCCCCGGAACAGGCCGCGCCGCGTCGCAAGCCACAGCCGGCGCCCCGCGTCCACGCGCATGCCGGTGGCCTCGGTGGCGGGGATGCCGTCGCCCACGCCCAGCCGCAGCTGGCGGTTCCAGCGTCCGTGCTGGCGCTGCCACAGTTCCAGGCCCGACAGGCGCTGCAGCCAGAGGCGGTCGATGCCGTCCAGCACGAACCCGTGGATGGCGTCGCCTTCGGCCGGCTCCAGGCCAGGCAAGGGAAGGAAGGCGCCGGCGGTCCCGTCCCAGCGCAGGATGCGGTTGCCCTGGGCGATCCACGGGGCGCCGTCCGGACCGATCACGACGGTGGCGAAATCGGCGCTGTCCAGCCCCGGCGTCTGCCCGGGCCGCAGTTCCCGCAGCACCCGGCCCTCGAGGTCGCGTTGCTGCAGGCCGTGGCCGGTGAAGGCCAGCCACAGCGAACCATCCGGCGACTCCAGGATCCACTCCAGCGTGCCGCGCCCCATCCCCGGGTCCTCGGTGGCCGTGTTCCCCGCGCGGCCGGGCTCGCCTTGCGGTCCGGCCCTGCCCACCCGCCCCAGGCGGCCGGTGCCGCCGAGCCACAGCTGGCCGCGGCTGTCGTGCAGCGCGCTGCGCATGGACGCTGCATTGAATTCGAACGGCACGTCCAGCGTGTTGAGGAACCCCGCGCTGGACGTGTCCAGGCGCCCGCCCGCATCGGTGCTGCCGGCCAGCCACACTCCGCCGTCGCGCGCCGGCACGACCACCCGGTACAGGCCGCCGCTGAAGCCCTGCGCCGGCCCGAGCACCGCCGTGCGCCGCCAGTCGGCGCGCAGGTAGCCCAGGCCCTGCGCCGGCAGGCCCACCCACAGGCCGCCATCGGCGTCGTGCAGCATCGCCTGGATGGAACTGTTCGGACTCGGGCCGCCCGCGCCCAGCCCGACCACGACGGGGACGCCGTTGCGTGGCACGTGCCACAGGCCGCTGGAAGTGGCTACCCAGTAACCGCCATCCCCGTCGCTGCTCATGGCGGTGACGGTGCGCCGCTGCTGGAACCCGGCGGCCCAGGCCGGCGTGTCCCAGCTGCCGTCGTCGCGCATGCGGTGCAGGCCGTAGGGCGTGCCCACCCAGGTGCTGTCGCCCTCGCGCCATACCGCGGTCACCGGCGGGAACGGCTCTTCGCCCGGCACGCTCACGCGGCGGACCGGCGCGCTCTTGTCGATGCAGACGGCAAGTCCGTTGAGCGTCGCGACCAGGATGGCCTCGCCGTCAGGGTCCATGGAGATGCCCATGATCGCCCGGTCCAGCGCGGCATCGATTTCCGGATCGCGCGAGCGCAGGCGCACCAGCCGGTCCTCGCCGTCGATCCGGTAGAGGCCGCCGCCGAACGTGCCCAGCCACACCTCGTCGCCGCGGCCGGTGATGGTGAAGATGTCGTCACTCTCGAGCTTGGGATGGGTCGCCTTGCGGAAATGGCGGAACCCGGAGCGGGTCTCGTCCATCACGCTCACGCCGCCGCCCTCGGTCGCCACCCAGATGCGGTTGCGTCCGTCCACGTACAGCGCCTGGATCAGGTTGCCCGGAAGCGAGGCCGGGTCCTGGGGATCGTGCTGCCAGACCCGGAAGCCGACGCCGTCATAGCGCGCCAGGCCGTCCCAGGTCGCGACCCACAGGTAGCCTTCCTGGTCGCGCGCGATCGCCGGGACCGTGGTCGACGGCAGCCCGTCCCCCGGCCCGAGGACGCGGAAGCGCGGCATCTCCGGCACCGCGGCGCGCAGTGCACCGGACAGCGCCAGAAGGAGGCACAGCCAGACCAGCCGCATGGTGTCCTCGTGGTCAACCCCGGAGCGAATCGTCGCAATGCCCGGTGCCCGGCGCAAGCCGCACGGCCTCCGGCATGCCTAGAATGCCGGCGATGGCCCTGCTCCCAGACCGCGTCCGCCGCTCCCTCGCCGCCACGCTGGCGGGGCTGGCGCTGCTTGCCGCCGGCACCGCGACGGCCGAACCGGCCCGCTACGCCCTGGACCCGGTCCACACCCGTGTGCTGTTCGCGGTGTCCCACGCCGGCTTCTCCCCGGCGCTAGGCACGGTGTCCGGCAGCGAGGGCAGCCTGGAGTTCGACCCCGGGGACTGGAGCAGCGCCCGCCTGGACGTGCGCGTGCCCCTGCAGCGGCTGGCCCTGGGCGACCCGGACTGGAACCGCGCCACCCTGGCCCGCGGCCTGCTCGATGCCGGGCGCTGGCCGGAGGCGAGGTTCGTATCCGAGCGGATCGAACCGCTGGGACCGGACCGCTTCGTCGTGCACGGCCTGCTGACCCTGCGCGGCGTCACCCGCCCGCTGGCGCTGGAGGTCGCGTTCAACGCGCTGCGTCGCCACCCGATGCCGCCGTTCCGCCGCACCGCCGGGTTTTCCGCCAGGGGCGTGCTCAGCCGCAGCGAATTCGGCGTGGATGCCTGGCCGTCGATGATCGGCGACCAGGTGGAGCTGCGGATCGAGGCCGAGGCCGTGCGCAGCGGCCGCGCAGCCGAACCGGGCCAGCCAGGCGAAGCGGATCCGCCCCCAGTTGCGACCCCGCCCCCCCTCTCTTATACACATTCGACGCTGGCGGCCGCCTCACACGTGGGG
>NZ_PDWP01000007.1 GCF_010093235.1 Pseudoxanthomonas suwonensis
TTAGCGTGGGTCCCCGCCCGTCGGTATACAACCGGTGGGGTGCCTCGGCAGCGGAGATGTTGATAAAGCGCCGGGCCTGCCGGGGGGGGGCTCGGCGGCACCCGCAGGCCCGGCCGTGTGGTCCGCGGTGGGGGCGGCGGGGGGAGCCCCCGCCGCACCGGGGACGCCAAGGTCCCAGTCCATGCATGTCAGCAGGGGCGCGGCAGGCGGCGTGTCGTCCGCCAAGGGTACAGCGCAGGCCAGTTCCTGCAGGGCCATGGCTTCCAGCCGGGCCATCAGCGTCGTCCGTGAGGCCGGGAATTCGGGAGCCTGCACGGCAGCAGGCCCCGGCATCGCGCCGGGGCCTGCGTCGGGAGTCGGACGGGTGGGGCTCAGAACAGCTCCACCGTGCCTGCGCCCATGCCCTGCTGGGTGACCGGCTTGTGCGGCGGGGTCTCCCAGTCGCTGCGCAGCTCGTTCAGGCGCTTGCCCAGCTTCTGCAGGGCGCTCAGCAGTTCGGCGTCATCGTTGCCGTTGTTGCGCTGGAGCAGCTCCTGCAGGGCGATGGCCTCGCGGTTGATCGCGTCCAGGCGGTCCAGGTGGACATGGGCACCGCCCAGCGCCTGGGTGGCGATGTCCTCGAACTGCAGGGCGCGCACGGCCTCGGCCACCGAGCCGTCGATCGCGCGGCCGCACTCGGAGATCTCGCGCATGCCGTCGCCCAGGGAAGCGTTGATCGCGGCGACGTTCGCCAGCATCTGCGCCGCCTCGGCGCGCGCCTCGCGGGAGCGGTCCAGGTCGCGGGAGGCCATGTGGGTCACGGTCTCGCGCACCTTGGCGATGGCGTCCTTGGAGCTGTGCGCCAGCTTGCGGATCTGCTCGTTGAACGTGGTCGAGCGCTCGGACAGGTTGCGGACCTCGTCGGCCACCACCGCGAAGCCGCGACCGGCCTCGCCGGCGCGGGCCGCCTCGATGGCCGCGTTCAGCGCCAGCAGGTTGGTCTGGTCGGCGATCGACTTGACGTCCTCCAGCAGGGCGAAGATGCCGTCCAGGTGCTGGGCCATCTGGTCGATGTGCTGCACCGTGGTCGTGCTCTGGCCGGCGACCTGCTCCAGGGCCTCCACCAGCTGCTCCATGCGGGAGCTGGCGTGCTGGGCGAAGCGGGCGACGTCGACGCCGCCGTTGCCGTCCTGGTCGGCGATGAGCCGGGCCATGGCCTGGCTCTGCTGCCGCGACTTGCGGTTCATGGCGTCGAAGCTGCCGCCCAGGCCGGCGACGGCCTGGCGGATCAGTTCGCGGGCACGCTCGATCTCGCTGCGCGAGCCCTCGATTTCCTTGCCGACGAAACTGCGCAGTTCGCCAAGCAGCTGTTCCTGCTCGCGGACCACGCGGGCATGTTCCCGCGACGGCGCCGACGGAGCCGGGCCGCGCAGCAGCAGCCAGGCGGCGAAGCCGAACCAGCTGAGCGTCTGGGTGGTCAGGATCGCCCAGCGCATCGGGGCCGGCCAGTCGAAGCCGATCGCGATGGGAGCGAGGAGGGTCAGCACCAGCGGTGCGGCCATGCGGAAGAACAAGCGGGAGTCCATGGGTGATCTCTGCGGAACCTCGTTCGCAGTATCGGCCGCACGGCCCTTGCCTTTAACCGGACATGCCCGAGTGCGAACTGCTGCTCAGTTGCGGTGGAGACGCACCGCTTCGGCCATGGCCCTGCGCGCGAACAGGAGGTGCCACTGGGCGCCGCCGAGCTGGCGCCAGAGCATGGCCGAACGCACCGCGGCAAGCAGCAGGGCCCGGATCTCCGACACGACCCCGGGCTGGCCGAGGTAGTGCGGGTTGCCCTGGACCATGATCCGCGGCCGCAGGTGGCTGATGGTGTCCGCATAGAGGCTGCCCAGGGCCGCCAGCACCTCCGGGTGGGTGCTGCCCAGCTCCTGCGCCCTCGGCGCGATCCCGGCCAGGCCGTTGGCCACGGCCTGCAGGGTCGCCGGCTCGGAGGAGAAACGGCGCTCCAGCTGCACCGTGGCCAGGGCCAGGCGCGGCAGCAGCGGATCGTCGGCACGGTTGGCCAGGTAGGCGTCGAGCAGGCGCAGTCCCGGCGCCAGGGCAGGAACGCCGCCATACACGGCCGCGGCCGAGGGGGCATCGATGCGGAACACGCTGTCCAGCACGGGCTGGGCGGAACCGGTGTCGCTGTGTCCGGTCTCGGCGATGCGCCGCACCTGCTGCAGGGATTGGGCCAGGCCGGCCAGTGCCAGCACGCGATCGCTGTGGGGATTTTCCATGCCCGTATTCTAGCCGGCGGCCCCGCCGCGCTGTCCCGGCACCGGCGCATCGGTGGAGGCGATGGCCGCCCCACCCAGGCAGGCCTGGCCGTCGTAGAGCACCAGCGACTGGCCGGGAGTGGCCGCCCGCTGCGGCCGTTCGAAGCGCACCGACAGGGTGCCATCGCCGCGCACCCGGACCCGGCACGGTTCCTCGTGCTGGCGGTAGCGGACCTGGGCGGCGCACCCGAATTCCGCCGCCGGCGGCGCACCTTCGACCCAGTGCATGGCCTCGGTCTGCACCGTGGTGGACATCAGCCAGGGGCTGTCGCGGTCCTGGTCCACGTACAGGATGTTGGTGGCCACGTCCTTGCCGACCACGTACCAGGGCGCGGCCGGGCGCCCGCGCACGCCGCCGATGTTCAGGCCCTCGCGCTGGCCCAGGGTGAAGTAGAAGACGCCCGGGTGGGTGCCGACCCGCACGCCGTGCGGATCGCAGATCTCGCCGGGCTGTGCCGGCAGATAGCGCCCCAGGAACTCGCGGAAGTCGCGCTCGCCGATGAAGCAGATGCCGGTGGAGTCCTTCTTGGCATGGGTCGGCAATCCGGCCTCGCGGGCGATCGCGCGGACCTCGGCCTTGGGCAGGTGGCCGATCGGGAACAGGGTCGCGGCGAGCTGCTCCTGCCCCAGCTGGTGCAGGAAATAGGTCTGGTCCTTGTCGCGGTCGACGCCGCGCAGCAGTCGCCAGCGCCCGCCCTCATGGGCGACCTGGGCGTAGTGGCCGGTGGCGATGCGCTCGGCGCCCAGCTCGCGGGCCGCGTCCAGGAAGTGCTTGAACTTCACTTCGCGGTTGCACAGCACGTCCGGGTTGGGCGTGCGCCCTGCGGCGTACTCGGCCAGGAAGTGCTCGAACACGCCGGCCCAGTACTCCTTCGAGAAGTCGCGGAAGTGGAACGGGATGCCCAGCCGGCCGCACACGGCCACCGCGTCGCGCCGGTCCTCCTCGGCGCGGCATTCGCCGCTGCCGTCGTCGTCCCAGTTCTGCATGAACAGTCCGGCCAGCGGCTCGCCGGCGCGGGCCAGCAGCAGGGCGGCGACGGAGGAGTCCACGCCGCCGGACACGCCGACGACGGTGCGCGGGTGCGTGCTCACAGCTGGCGCACCAGGTCCAGCGGCTGGCGCCGCCCGGCCAGCCAGTCGGCTGCGACCTGCCACACCAGCGGGCTGCGGTGGCGCGTGGATTCGGCCAGCAGTTCCTCCGGGGACAGCCACACGGCGCGCTCGATGCCTTCGTCCAGGGTGCGTTCCGGATGGTGCGCCAGGGCGGTGCCGGCGAAGGCGAAGCGCAGGTAGTCGCTGCCATCCGGCGCCTGCCACTGGTAGCAGCCGATGAAAGCGTCCAGGCGGATGTCCCAGCCGGTTTCCTCCAGGGTCTCGCGGACCGCGGCCTGGGCCAGGCTCTCGCCCGGCTCCAGGTGGCCCGCCGGCTGGTTGAGCACCAGTCGCCCGTCGATCCGCTCCTCGACCAGCAGCAGCCGTCCCTCGCGGGCGACCACGCTGGCGACGGTGACATGGGGGTGCCAATGGCTCATCGGATGCGTGTCCGTGTCGGTGGCGCCGGGCAACCGGCATCGGGATCCGGAATTGTCCGGCAGGCACGGCGGCGGCGTCCATCGCGCGCGCCGCGACCGGGCCCGCGTCGCGGTCGCGCCCTTATAATCAGCGCATGTCCAGCACCCCACGCCACGAGAACGAGCACGAACACGGCACCATGGTCGACACCGGCCGGCCGGAGATTGCCCCGCCGCCGATGTACCAGGTGATCCTGCTCAACGACGACTACACCCCGATGGACTTCGTGGTGCTCGTGCTCCAGCAGTTCTTCGGCCTGGACCTGGAACGCGCCACCCAGGTCATGCTCCACGTCCATACCCGCGGGCGCGGCGTCTGCGGGGTCTTCACGCGCGAAGTGGCCGAATCCAAGGTAGCCCAGGTCAACGAGTTCTCGCGCATGAACCAGCACCCGCTGCTGTGCACGATGGAGAAGGCCTGATGCGCGGGGGGACCCCGCCCGGTTGCCGGCCTGCCGCCGGCTGAACACGGCGTTGCGCCGGCACGCTGGAATTGCCGGTGACAGGCCGCATATTGTTGGCAAACCGCCGGAGCGAGCCATGTTCAGCAAAGACCTCGAACAGACCATCGGCCAGTGCTACAAGAGGGCACGCGAAGCCCGTCATGAGTTCATGACGGTCGAGCACCTGCTTCTGGCCCTGCTCGACAACCCGTCCGCCCAGGCCGTCCTGCGGGCATGCGGCGCCGATTTCGACCGCCTGCGCAACGACCTGGAGCAGGCCATCGAGGCCTCCGTGTCGCGCCTGGCCGAGGATGACGGCCGCGATACCCAGCCCACCCTGGGATTCCAGCGGGTGCTGCAGCGGGCCGTCTACCACGTGCAATCCTCGGGCAAGAAGGAGGTCACCGGCGCCAACGTGCTGGTGGCGATCTTCGGCGAGAAGGATTCGCACGCGGTCTACTTCCTGACCCAGCAGGACGTCACCCGCCTGGACGTGGTCAATTACCTGTCGCACGGCATCGCCAAGCTGGGCGAGGAATCCGACCAGGGCGCCGGCGCCCCGGACGGGGAAGGGCGCGCGGAAGGCGGCGAGGGCGAGGGCAAGACCGACGCCCTGACCGAATACGCCACCAACCTCAACGAGCAGGCCCGGGCCGGCAAGATCGACCCGCTGGTGGGCCGCGCCGACGAGATCGAGCGCACCATCCAGGTCCTGTGCCGCCGCCGCAAGAACAACCCGCTATACGTGGGCGAGGCCGGCGTGGGCAAGACCGCCATCGCCGAGGGCCTGGCCAAGCGCATCGTCGACGGCGAGGTGCCGGAGGTGCTGGCCGACGCGATCATCTACTCCCTGGACCTGGGCGCCCTGGTGGCCGGGACCAAGTACCGCGGCGACTTCGAGAAGCGCCTGAAGGGCGTGCTGGCCGCGGTCAAGAAGATCCCCGGCGCGATCCTGTTCATCGACGAGATCCACACCATCATCGGCGCCGGCTCGGCTTCGGGCGGCACCATGGATGCCTCGAACCTGATCAAGCCCGCGCTGGCCTCCGGCGAGCTGCGCTGCATCGGCTCGACCCCCTTCCAGGAATACCGCGGCATCTTCGAGAAGGACCGGGCGCTGGCCCGCCGCTTCCAGAAGATCGACATCGTCGAGCCGACCGTGGGCGAGGCCTACGAGATCCTGCAGGGCCTGAAGGCCCGGTACGAGGCCCACCACGGCGTGACCTATGCCGACGAGGCGATCCAGGCCGCGGTGGACCTGTCGGTCAAGCACATCGGCGCCCGCCGGCTGCCGGACAAGGCCATCGACGTGATCGACGAGGCCGGCGCCCGCCAGCGCCTGCTGCCGGAAGGCTCGCGCAAGGAGCTGATCGACGTCGAGGAGATCGAGACCATCGTCGCCAAGATGGCGCGGATCCCGGCCAAGCAGGTCAGCGCCACCGACAAGGACGTGCTCCAGCCCCTGGAGCGCAACCTGAAGATGGTGATCTTCGGCCAGGACCCGGCCATCGAGACCCTGGCCTCGGCGATCAAGCTGGCGCGCAGCGGCCTGGGCAACCCGGACAAGCCGATCGGCAACTTCCTGTTCGCCGGTCCCACCGGCGTGGGCAAGACCGAGGTCACCCGGCAGCTGGCCCTGCAGCTGGGCATCGAGCTGGTGCGCTTCGACATGTCCGAGTACATGGAGCCGCACTCGGTGTCGCGCCTGATCGGCGCGCCGCCGGGCTACGTCGGCTTCGACCAGGGCGGCCTGCTGACCGAGAAGATCGTCAAGACCCCGCACTGCGTGCTGCTGCTGGACGAGGTGGAGAAGGCCCACCCGGACATCTTCAACATCCTGCTGCAGGTCATGGACCGCGGCGTGCTGACCGACACCAACGGGCGGGAAGCCAACTTCAAGAACGTGGTGATCGTGATGACCACCAACGCCGGCGCGGCCCAGGCCTCGCGGCGCTCGATCGGCTTCACCCGCCAGGACCACTCCACCGACGCGATGGAAGTGATCCGCCGCAGCTTCAGCCCGGAATTCCGCAACCGCCTCGACGCGGTGGTGCAGTTCCAGCCGCTGGGCTTCGACCACATCCTGCGGGTGGTGGACAAGTTCCTGATCGAGCTGGAGATGCAGCTCAACGAGAAGCACGTGGCCATGACCGCGTCGCCGAACGCGCGCGAGTGGCTGGCCCAGCACGGCTTCGACCCGCTGATGGGCGCCCGCCCGATGGCACGCGTGATCCAGGACAGGATCAAGCGCCCGCTGGCCGACGAGCTGCTGTTCGGCAAGCTGGTCAACGGCGGCCGGGTCAACATCGACGTGGTCGATGGCGAGCTGGTGGTCGAGGCCCAGTCCGAGCCGGAAAAGCTGCTGCCGGCGACGGTCTGAGGCGACGTGAAAAGGCCCGGCATGGCCGGGCCCAGGAAAAAAAGTGGCGGCAATGCCTGCCGCCACCTTGCCGGATGCGCCCGCCGGAGCGGGCGCCACGGCGCAACCTCAGCGGGCGCGGCGCTTGCGGCTGGCGAAGTCGTCGGCGCTGATGGGCTTGACCGACTGCACCTGGCATTCGTCGCGCTTGGTGCGGACCACGGTGTTGCTCGGGCACAGGCGATCCTCGGTGCCCTCGCCGATGATCTTCAGCGAGCCGGTGGTGGTCAGCGAGCCGCAGTCGCTACGGAAGCTCACCAGGTAATGGGAATCACCGTCGCGCAGCGCCATGGTGCGGGCGCTACCGGCACGCACGATTTCCCGGTCGGCACCAAGGTCGGTGCAGCTCGCCAGCGAGTTGTTGGCGGCGTTGGCGCTGAAGGCGGCGCCGGACAGCAGGGCGGCCAGGATCAAATGCTTGGTGTTCATGACGATCCAGTATCTGTTTTTGCGGTCCTCATTGGACCTGGCGCGCAGACTACGCATGCGGCGATCCGTACGGACCTGCCTGTGGTGACAATGACCATAGTCACTGGCGATCAAGGCGCCGATGGTGTTGCATGCAATGAACCCATCCCTCGCGTGCATCCCGGCCGATGGCGAAGCCCGGATCGCGCGCATGAAAAAAGGCGGCCCGGAGGCCGCCTTTTCCGTGGGAGCCGGGCCACGTGCCAGGAGGCACGGGCGGGCCGCTCACTTCATGCGATACGTGATGCGTCCCTTGGTCAGGTCGTAGGGGGTCATCTCGACCTTGACGCGATCGCCGGGGAGGATGCGGATGTAGTTCTTGCGCATGCGACCGGAGATGTGCGCGATGATCTCGTGCCCATTCTCCAGGCGGACCCGGAAGGTGGTATTGGGCAGCGTCTCGATGACGGTGCCTTCGAACTCGATGGAATCGTCTTTCGACATGCGTTTCCGATATGCGCGGGCAGGGCGTTAAAGGCGGCAATTTTACGCGAGAAGCCGCTCCGGCGCAAAACAGCCGGTTCAGGCGGCCAGATCGGACGCCTGCAGGACCCCGAATGCGGCGGTCCAGCTCCCCGCCAGGCCGGGACTGGCGGCCAGCTCCCGCACCGCCGCCAGGAAGCGCGTCCGCTCCCAGCGCTCGGCGCCCAGGGACACCAGGTGCGGGTTCTCGACCTGGGCATCCAGCAACGGCCAGCCCCAGCCGTGCAGGCGGCTGGCCAGCGCCGCCAGCGCCACCTTGGAGCCGCCGGAGCATGCGCTGAACATGCTTTCGCCGTAGAACATCCGCCCCACCGCCACTCCGTACAGGCCACCCACCAGCCTGCCGTCCCCATCGAACACCTCCACCGAATGCGCGTGCCCCAGGCGGTGCAGGCGGCGGTAGGCGGCCTGCATCTCCTGGAGGATCCAGGTGCCGTCCTGGCCGGGGCGGGGCGTGGCGGCGCAGGCGGCAAGGACCGCATCGAAGGGGGTATCGGCCTGCACCCGCCAGTCGCAGCGGCGCAGCTGGCGGCGGAAGCGGCTGGACAGGTGGACCGCGTCGGTACGGAACACCATGCGCGGGTCGGGGCTCCACCACAGGATGGGCTGGCCGTCGGAATACCAGGGGAAGATCCCCTGCGCATAGGCCTGCAGCAGGCGCTCCGGCGACAGGTCGGCGCCGATCGCCAACAGTCCGTCGGGCTCGCGCAGGGCCTCCGTGGCGGGAGGGAAGGGGTCGTCCGGCCCCAGGATACGGGGGAAGCGGGGATGCGCCATCAGTCCTGCCCGGGGGTGCGGAACGGGCCATGGCGGGCCCGGGTGCGCGCATGGCGGGCGACTGCGTCCCGCTCCTGCGCACACCATTCCCGCAACGCCTGGCGGAATACGGGATCGACCACGTGGTGGTGGCTGTGCACCAGGGCGGGGAGGAAGCCCCGGGCCAGCTTGTGCTCGCCCTGGGCGCCCGGTTCGAAACGGGTGAGTCCCTGCTCCAGGCAGTACTCGATGCCCTGGTAGTAGCAGGTCTCGAAATGCAGGCCCGGGAGGGTGACGTCGCTGCCCCAGTAGCGCCCGTAGAGCGTGTCGCCGCCGCGCAGGCAGAGCGCTCCGGCCACCGGCTCCCCGTCCAGATAGGCAAGTATCATCAATAGGTTGCGCGGTATTGTTCGCGCAAGATATTCAATGAAATCCCGGGTTAGCGTCGGCGCGTTGCCGTACTCGAGGAAGGTCTGCAGGTAGAAGCGGTGGATCGCGTCCAGCTCGGCCGGGCCGGCCTCGTCGCCGTGCAGGCGACGGAACGCCACCCCGGCGCGCGACACCTTTGCCCGCTCCTGGCGGATGTTCTTGCGATGGCGGTGGTCCATGTCCGCCAGATAGTCGTCGAACGCGCGCCAGTGCCCCGGGTTGTGCCAGTGGTACTGGATGTCGGTGCGTTGCAGCCAGTCCCCGTCGAACGCGACCGACTCCCCGGCGGAATGGAAATTCACGTGCGCCGAGGACAGCCCGTCGGCCTGCGCCCGCCCGGCCATTGCCCGCACCAGGGCCCGGCGTGCCGCGGCATCGCGCGCCAGCAGCCGGGGCCCGGTGACCGGCGAATAGGGCACGGCGAACAGCCACTTGGGGTAGTACTCCAGGCCGTGCCCGGCGTATGCGCGTGCCCAGGCGTGGTCGAACACGAACTCGCCGTGGGAATTGGTCTTCAGGTAGCCAGGGGCCGCGGCGACGAGTTCATCCCCGTCCCACAGGGTGAGGTGGCGCGGGGTCCAGCCCCATCCGGCGCGCAGGCAGCCGTGGCGCTCCAGGCCGTCGAGGAAGGCGTGCAGGACAAAGGGGTTGTCGCCCCCGTGCAGGGCATCCCAGATGGCGGCGGGGACCGCGTCCAGCCGGTCGAGCACTCGCTGGCGGAGCCTGTCGCTCATGCCGCCGCCGGAGCGCAGGCAGTGCGCGCGGCCAGCCGGACGCCACCGCGAAAGCAGCGTCCGGCGTCCATGGACCGCCTCAGGCGCCCTTGTCCAGGTAGCGCTCGGCGTCCAGCGCGGCCATGCAGCCGAAGCCGGCCGAGGTGATCGCCTGGCGGTAGTGCTGGTCGGCCACGTCGCCGGCGGCGAACACGCCCTCGACCGAAGTGGCGGTGACATTGCCGCCCAGGCCCGAGCGGATGGTGATGTAGCCGTTGTCCATCGCCAGCTGGCCCTCGAACAGGCCGGTGTTGGGCTGGTGGCCGATGGCCACGAAGAAGCCGTGGGCGGCGATCTCGCGGGTGCTGCCGTCCAGGGTCGACTTGACCCGCACGCCGGTCACGCCGGCATCGTCGCCCAGCACCTCGTCGACGGTGTGGTGCCATACCGGCTCGATCTTGCCGGCTTCGACCTTGGCGAACAGCTTGTCCTGCATGATCTTCTCCGCGCGCAGGGTGTCGCGGCGGTGGACCAGGTAGACCTTGCGGGCGATGTTGGACAGGTACAGCGCTTCCTCGACCGCGGTGTTGCCGCCGCCGACCACGACCACGTCCTGGTCGCGGTAGAAGAAGCCGTCACAGGTGGCGCAGGCCGACACGCCACGCCCCTTGAACCTCTCCTCCGACTCGATGCCCAGGTACTTGGCGGTGGCGCCGGTGGCGATGATCAGCGCGTCGCAGGTGTACTCGGCGCTGTCGCCGACCAGCCGGAACGGCCGCTGCGACAGGTCCGCGGTATGGATGTGGTCGAACACGACCTCGGTATCGAAGCGCTCGGCATGGGCCTGCATCCGGGCCATCAGGTCCGGACCCATGAGGCCATGGGCGTCGCCCGGCCAGTTGTCCACCTCGGTGGTCGTCATCAGCTGCCCGCCCTGCTGCAGGCCGGTGATCACCACCGGCTTGAGGTTGGCGCGGGCGGCGTAGACGGCGGCGGTCCAGCCGGCGGGGCCGGAACCGAGGATGAGCAGGCGCGAGTGCTTGGTGGCGGTCATGTATAGTCGTTCGGATAAAGAAGGGGGCCCGAGGGGCCGCGCATAGAGTGGCGGCCGGGCAGAAGCGAATCAAGGCAAACAGTTCCGGCGGCGCGATCGGCAGGTCGCGGCCCGGTGCTGCACGGTTTCCTATGAATGGGCAGGCAGATTCGTTTAAGATCAATGCCTAACGCAGGATTCCTGCAGCCAGTTCAAGATTGCGGAGCAACGTGGCCAAGGCATTGACGGAACGCAGCAAGTCCACCCGCGGCAAGGCGCGCGAGGCAAGCGCCGCCAGCCCCGGGCGGCAGCGCCTGTGGCGGGACCCGGCATTGATCGTGATCGCGCCGGGGCTGCTGTACCTGCTGGCGTGCCTGTTCACCTATTCGCCCGCCGATCCGGGCTGGGCGCATAGCGGCAGCGTGGTCGCGCCCATCCAGAACATCGGCGGCAAGGCCGGCGCCTGGATCGCCGACGTGCTGCTCCACCTGTTCGGCTACGCGGCCTTCCTGCTGCCGGTGGTGCTCGGCGCGGTAGCGTGGATCGCGCTGTTCGGCCTGGGCGAAGAGGACGAGCTCGGTCCCGCGCTGCGGCTGGTTGGCCCCTTCGGCTTCCTGTTCGGCGCCACCGGGCTGCTCCACGTGCGCCTGTTCGGGGCCTACGTGCACGACGTCGCCCGCGCCGGCGGCGTGATCGGCCAGCTGCTGGGCAAGTCGCTGGGCGCGGGCTTCGGTCCGCTCGGCGCCAACCTGTTCCTGGTCGTGCTGCTGCTGGTGTCGATCACCCTGGCGACCGGGCTGTCCTGGTTCTGGGTGATGGAGAGGATCGGCGCATGGGTGCTGGCCATGCCCGAGCTGCTGCGGCGCAAGACCCAGCAGGCCGAGGAGTGGAAGCGCACCCGCGAGATGCGCGAGGAGCGCGAGGAGGTCCGCAAGACCGAGGCCGTGCGCCAGGCCAGGCGCGAGCCGGTGCGGATCGAACCGCCGGCACCGCCGGTGGTGGAGAAGAGCGAGCGCGCCAAGCGCGAGACCCAGATCCCGCTGTTCCAGGGTGCAGGCGGCACCCCGGACGGACTGCCGCCGCTGTCGCTGCTGGACGATCCCAAGCCGCAGGCCAAGGGCTATTCCGAGGAGACCCTGGAAGTCCTCTCGCGGCAGATCGAATTCAAGCTCAAGGACTTCCGCATCGACGTGCAGGTGGTCGGCGCCTATCCGGGCCCGGTGATCACCCGCTTCGAGCTGGAGCCGGCGCCGGGCGTGAAGGTCAGCCAGATCAGCTCGCTGGACAAGGACATCGCCCGCGGCCTGTCGGTGAAGTCGGTGCGCGTGGTCGACGTGATCCCGGGCAAGTCGGTGATCGGCCTGGAGATCCCCAACACCAGCCGGGAGATGATCTTCCTGTCCGAGCTGCTGCGCTCGAAGGAATACGACAAGTCCGCCAGCCCGCTCACCCTGGCCCTGGGCAAGGACATCGCCGGCCGGCCGACGGTGGCCGACCTGGCGCGCATGCCGCACCTGCTGGTGGCCGGTACCACCGGCTCGGGCAAGTCGGTGGCGGTCAACGCCATGGTGCTGAGCCTGCTGTACAAGGCCACGCCCAAGGAACTGCGGGTCCTGATGATCGACCCGAAGATGCTCGAGCTGAGCGTCTACCAGGACATCCCGCACCTGCTGGCGCCGGTGGTCACCGACATGAAGGAGGCCGCCAACGGCCTGCGCTGGTGCGTGGCGGAGATGGAGCGCCGCTATAAGCTGATGAGCGCGGTGGGCGTGCGCAACCTGGCCGGCTTCAACAAGAAGGTCAAGGACGCGATCGACGCCGGCCAGCCGCTGATGGATCCGCTGTTCAAGCCGAACCCGGAACTGGGCGAGGCGCCGCGCCCCCTGGAACCGCTGCCGTTCATCGTCATCTTCATCGACGAATTCGCCGACATGATGATGATCGTCGGCAAGAAGGTGGAAGAGCTGATCGCGCGCCTGGCGCAGAAGGCGCGTGCCGCCGGCATCCACCTGATCCTGGCCACGCAGCGTCCGTCGGTGGACGTGATCACCGGCCTGATCAAGGCCAACATCCCGACCCGCATCGCCTTCCAGGTCTCCAGCAAGATCGACTCGCGCACCATCCTGGACCAGTCCGGCGCCGAGACCCTGCTGGGCCACGGCGACATGCTCTACCTGCCGCCGGGCACGGGCATGCCCGAGCGCGTCCACGGCGCGTTCGTCAGCGACGACGAAGTGCACCGCGTCGTCGAGCACCTCAAGGCCAGCGGCAAGGCCGAGTACGTCGACGGCGTGCTGGACGAGGTACAGACGCTGGGCGACGGCGTGGTGGTCGGCGCCAACGGCCTGCCGGAGACCAGCAGCAGCGGCGGCGACGAATCCGACCCGCTGTACGACGAGGCGGTGCGCATCGTCACCGAGACCCGCCGCGCCTCCATCTCCGGCGTGCAGCGCCGGCTGAAGATCGGCTACAACCGCGCGGCGCGCCTGATCGAGGCGATGGAAGCGGCCGGCGTGGTCAGCGCACCGGAGCACAACGGCGACCGCAGCGTCCTGGCACCACCGCCGCCACGCGACTGACCGGACGGGGCAGGGCCTCGGGATCCGATGCCCGCCTGTTCAGGTTTCCCGCGCCACACTTCGCTCCAGCTTTCCTGCTACGCGAGATGACCATGCGTCCGAGTTCCCGTTTCGCCCGCCTTGCCGCCCTTGGCCTCGGCCTGGCCCTTGCCGTCCCGGCCTTCGCCGGCGCGCGCGACGAACTGAACCGCTTCACCGGCGGACTCAAGGGCCTGGAAGGGAGCTTCGAGCAGCAGGTGTTCGATGCCAACGGCCGCAGCAAGGAACGCAGCAGCGGCATCGTCGCGGTCTCCGCGCCGCGCCTGTTCCGCTGGGAGTACAAGAAGCCGTTCGCCCAGCTGATCGTCGCCGACGGCCAGAAGGTGTGGGTCTACGAACCGGACCTGCAGCAGGCCACGGTCAAGGCACAGGGCGAGGAGGAGCGCAACAGCCCGCTGGTGGCGCTGTTCGAGCCGGCCCGCCTGGACCGCCAGTTCGACGTCAGCGAGGAGGCCGTCCCCAGCGAAGGCCTGCAGTGGCTGACCCTGACCCCGAAGATCGACACCGAGGCCAGCTTCCAGATGGCGCGGCTGGGCTTCGGCCCGCAGGGCCTGAGCCGGATGCAGGTGGTCGACCTGGTCGGCCAGAAGACCGAGATCCGCTTCGATGCCTGGAAGCGCAATCCGTCCTTCGCCGCCGGCACCTTCAAGTTCGTTCCCGGCAAGGGCGTGGACGTCGTCGGCGAGTAAGCCCCACGGTGTTGGCCGGAGCATGCGCGGAGTGAGGTGCCGGCGCTCTATCATGGGCGCATGAGCCGCACCCGTCGCACCTCCGCCGAGCAGGACCTGCTGGCCCTCGCCCCGGAAACGCCCGCAGATCCCGCCCGCCAGGAGGCCCTGCGCCCGCTGGCCGAACGCATGCGGCCGCGCAACCTCGACGAGATGGTCGGCCAGCGTCGCCTGCTTGCCCCCGGTTCGGCCCTGCGCCGCGCCGTGGAGGGGGGCAGGGTGCACTCGATGATCCTCTGGGGTCCTCCTGGCTGCGGCAAGACGACCCTGTCATTGCTGCTGGCGCAGTACGCCGACGCCGAGTTCCGCGCCATCTCGGCGGTCCTGTCCGGCCTGCCCGAGGTGCGCCAGGTGCTGGCCGAGGCCGGCCAGCGCTTCGACGCCGGGCGCCGCACCGTCCTGTTCGTGGACGAGGTCCACCGCTTCAACAAGACCCAGCAGGACGCGTTCCTGCCGCACATCGAGCGCGGCAGCATCGTGTTCGTCGGCGCGACCACCGAGAATCCCTCGTTCGAACTCAACTCCGCGCTGCTGTCGCGCTGCCGCGTGCACGTGCTGGAAGCCGTCTCGGCCGAGGACATCGTCGCCGCGCTCAAGCGTGCGCTCGAGGACGAGGAGCGCGGACTCGGAGGGCAGGGGATCGCGGTGGAAGAGGGCGCCCTGCGCGAGATCGCCTCGGCCGCCGATGGCGACGTGCGCCGTGCGCTGACCCTGCTGGAGATCGCCGCCGAGCTGGCCGCCGACGAGGGCGGCCGCATCACCGAATCGACCCTGCTGCAGGTGCTGGCCGACCGCACCCGTCGCTTCGACAAGGGCGGCGAGCAGTTCTACGACCAGATCTCGGCGCTGCACAAGTCGGTGCGCAGCTCCAATCCGGACGCCGCCGTGTACTGGCTGGCACGCATGCTCGACGGCGGTTGCGATCCGGCCTACCTGGCCCGGCGCCTGACCCGCATGGCAGTGGAGGACATCGGCCTGGCCGATCCGCGCGCCCTGCAGATGGCCATCGATGCCTGGGACCCTTTCGAGCGCCTGGGCCGCCCGGAGGGCGACCTGGCCCTGGCGCAGGTCGCCATCTACCTGGCCAGCACCGCCAAGTCCAACGCGGCGTATGCCGCGTACAACGCCGCCAAGGCAGACGTCCACGAATACGGTACGGCCGAGGTACCCATGCACCTGCGCAATGCGCCGACGAAGCTGATGAAGCAGCTGGGTTACAACAAGGGCTACCAGTACGACCATGACGCCGAGGGCGGCGTGGCCCTGGACCAGACCGGGTTCCCCGACGCCATGGGCGAACGCGTCTATTACCGTCCGGTCGAGCGGGGCCTGGAGATCAGGCTCAAGGAGAAGCTGGACCGACTGCGCTCGGCCCGCGAGGAAGCGCGCAGGCGCAGCGGCCGTTCCGGACCGGAGGCGGGCAAGGGTGGCTGACCTGATCCGCGGCGGCCTGGCCGGTACTTCGAGGCACTGGGGACGTTGATGGACCTGTTGCGTGGCCTTATTGCCGTTGGCACCGGCGCCGCCCTGGGTGCCTGGATGCGCTGGGGTCTTGCCGCATGGCTCAACAGCGGTCGCGGCCCCGTGGCCCTGGGCACGCTGGCGGCCAACCTGGCCGGCGGCTACCTGATCGGACTGGCCTTGGCGTGGATCGCGTCCCGCCCCGGCCTCGCCCCGGAATGGCGGTTGTTCCTGGTCACCGGGCTGCTTGGCGGTTTGACGACGTTCTCGACGTTTTCAGCGGAGATCGCCCAGCAGATCGGCCGCCAGCAGTACGGTGCGGCGCTGCTGGGCGCCGGACTGCACCTGTTCGGCTCGCTGGGCATGACCGCGCTGGGGTTGTATACATACCGGTGGCTGCAGCCGGGAGGCTAGGTGGCCTCCGCGGGCAAGGAAGCGCAGCGGAGACATGGAATGCACAGGATGCTCTTCATCGGCGCGCTGGCGTGGATGCCGGTCGCCGCGCCTGCCCAGCAGGTCTACAAATGTGTCAGCGCTGGACAGGTCTCGTACCAGTCCAGCCCGTGCGCCGGGGACAGCGAGCTGGCCGGAATCTGGGACCACGGCGAATACGCGCCACCCACACCGCAACGATTGCCCATGCTGGACGCCGGAAGGCCGGTCCGCGGCTCCAGCACCCGTGAGGGCTACAACCACCGGGCGACGGCTTCCCGACACATCGATTCAAGCACGGCGGCGGACCGTCGCTGTGAAACCGCGCGCCGTCGCCGGGAGACGATCCTCAGGAACGAATCCATCGGCAAGCGCTCGATGGAATTGCGCCGGCGGCTGGATCGCGAGGTGGCGGAGGCATGCCGGTATTAGACCGGTCATGGCGCAAGGATCGGACCGGTAGCTGCGCCATGTGGCCTGGCCCTGATTGAACATAATCCATATTATGCGAAATCATGGACGGACGACGGACCGACCGTCCGGCTACTCCCGGCCCGCCTCCCACATCGGATTGCAGTCGGCCTCGGCTGTCCAGCTGGACACCCGTCCTGGTATCCCGACTGTCCTGGCGCGCCTGGCTACAGCGTCAGCGGCAAGCACCGAAGATCACTGGCGCCGACGCTTGGCGCGCTTTCCGTCTTCGCCCTGCGCGGTTCCGCGGCTTTGCACGAACTCCGGGAATACCTCCGCCAGCGGCTTCGTGTCCGGCAGGATGTAGAACACGCCGCCGCGTTCGAACGTCGGCTCGATCACCAGTTCGTAGAAATCGGGCGACACGTTGATGCAGCCGTGGGTGACACGGTTGTCGTCCGGCTCCGGCGATGCGAGCCGTTCCGGGCGCCGCTCGGAGCGTACGTTGGTGGCCAGCGGATGGATGGAGACACTCGAGTCGTAGTCGACCCACAACACGCGGCCGGCGTCGAGCGAAGGCCCGAATCCGCCGATGAAGCGCCCGGCCGGCGTGGTCCGGTCCTTGCCCGGAATCTCCCGCAACGCCAGGCCGGCGATGCCGGGAGCGATGTGGTCGCCGACCGCCGAACCGAAGAGCGCAGGCGCCGCACCACGCAAGCGGCCGTCGCCGCCGAACACCAGGATCTGCGCGGCGTCCTTGTCCATGATTGCAAATGGATAGCCATGGCTGTCGCCGGTCGCGACAATCCAGCCCGCCAGGTCGATCACCGTGTCGGATACGTCCTGGCCCTCGGGGATCTGGTCAACGGCGGCCGCAGGTTGCTCGCGGGCGTCGCCCTCGGCGTGTGCAACGAACGGAAGCGCAAACGCCAAGGCCAGCGCCAGCGTGCCGCGAGCGGCCCGGGACGCGGGACTCATGCACTTGATGATGGGACGAACTCCCTGACTTGACTGGGGCAAACAACCCGGTGGCCTGCCGGCCACCGGGTCAGGGCTTGATGCTGTCCCCTCAGGAACAGCACAAGCGGTCGATCAACCGCGCGGCTGGCGGCGCGGCGCGGCCTCGAGCGCCTGCACGCGGCTCTCGATCTGGTCCAGGCGCTGGTTGGCCTGCCGGGCGGACTGGTTGGCCGACTCGGCGCTCTGGGCGGCGTTCTGCACCCGGGTGTCGAGCTGGTCAAGACGCGAGTTGATCGTCGCGAACTCTTCTTTGTAGGTGGCGCAGCCGGCAAGACCGACGGTGGCAACGATCGCCACACCGACCATACGCGCCATCGCCAGATTTAGCTTGGTACGGGACATTCCTATCCTCCTTCGTCTGGGAGCTCGGAATATAACGATGTTTTCCGTTCACGCCAGAACCCGACTTCAGCCACGGTTCGGTTACGTAGATGAACTGTGACGAGATTCACCGTGTGGCCATGCTGATGTACACAATCGAAGCGATGACAACAGTCGCTGCTCGAGTCGGCGATCCTCCCTGCCCCGCGCCCACGACCTCCTGCCCCCAGCAGCCAGGTTCGCGCGAGCCCGTATCGTAGAATCCGCACGCTGGGTTCGGCGCGATAGGGGATGTCGCATGTGTTGGTACCGGGGGAAGGGCTCCTGCACGATTCATCCGAGGACGCGGACGCGCACGCGCGTCGTCGCGGCCCTGCTCGCTGCGATGTGGTGGAGCGGCGTGCATGCGGCCACCTGCCAGGCGGCCGACGCCCCCTCCCCCGCCACCCCGCCGGCGCCCTGCTGGACCTGCGGGGCGGGCGCCAGGCTGGTCGATGTCCGCGACCGTGCCGAGTATTCCAGGCTGCATATCCCTGGCGCGGAGAACCTGCCGCTGCAGAGCCTGCCGAATGCCCGCGGTTCCAGCCTTGTCGTCTACGACGGCGGCCGGCTGCGTGCGGACGCGCTGGTGCTGTGCGAACGACTTCACCGCTACGGCCTGCGCGACTTCAAGGTCATCGATGGCGGGATCGCCGCCTGGGCGCAGTCGCAGCGCCGCACGGAAGCGCTCGATGCGAGCCGCCTCACCGATGTCGAGGTCGCGGCGGCCCTGGCCGCGGGGCAGGACCGCGTGGTCGCCCACTCTGACGGGCTTTCCGCGATCCTGAAGAAGCACGCCATCGCCGCTGGTGGCACCTCGAAGAACGGCCGCACCATCGTCCTGGGCCATGGCGACCTGCCCCGGGACCGGCTCCTGGCGACGCTCTCCAGGCGTTCCGGCGGAAACATCGCCCTGTACTGGACCGGGGCGCCGGAACAGCTGGATGCGGCCATCGCCCGCCACAAGGCCCAGGAATCCCGCCGCCTGGATGGCCCGATGGTCGACTACAGGTGTCCCGGCCTCTGAGGCGCTCCCGGCAGCAGGCCGGGCTGGTCCGGCACCACCATGAAGCGCCATTCCTCGTAGGACCTGGCGTTCTCCAGATGCTCCTCGCCTGGATGGAAACCCGCGACCTTGATCGGCCGTGCGGTCGATAGCGAATGCACGCCGACGATCCTGCCGCCGACCCGTACCAGCCCCCATTCCGCTTCGCGGGTGACGGGATCGCGGTAGATCTTCCGCAGGTGGCGGTGCAGTACTCCGCCCCTCTCGTCCTCGAGCAGTTCCTCGAGCGTCAGCGGGAGCTCGCGGGTGCTGCCGACGGCCCGGTAGCTGGCGAGCGCGGCCTGGAACTCCCGTCCGATCCTCAGCAGTTCCGCTTCGGCCTGGCGCCGCTCGGTGTAATGGTGGACGGAGGCGGCGCCCACCAGGCCCACCGAGACGATGGCGATGGTGAAGAGCAGGAAGAGGTAGGTGAATCCGCCCTGCCGCTTCATGGCTCCAGGTCCCGGTATGGAACGCCTCCGGCATTGCTCCCGTGGGCGCCACTGCGCACGTCCACGATGCCCGAACCCTGTTCGGCATTCGCCGTGACCAAGATCCAGGTGTCACTGCGTCCGGTGACCGGATCGACCGGCAGGGCGCGCAAGTAACGGTCGTCCACCAGGCGCTGCAGGGAATCCGGATACCTGCCCTTGTCCTCGTAGTAGCGGTCGAGCGCGATCCGCAACTGCTGGATGTTGGACAGCAGCGCCGTGGTCTCGGCGCGATCGACGGAGGCCTGGTAGCGCGGATAGGCCACCATCAGCAGCACCGATACGATCGCCACCACGACGATCAGCTCGATCAGGCTGAAGCCCTTGCTTGCCGGATACCTGTCCATTCACCAGTCCCGGTAAGGAACGCCGTTGAGGCCGACGCCGGCGGCCAGGCTGTAGACGTCGAACACGTCGTCCCCCTCCTCCGGCGCGTCGGCGGGACTGGCGTAGCTGCGCAGGCCCCAGGTCTGCCCATTGTCCTCCGCCCGTCCCGGGTACATCGGGTCGCGCGGTATGCGCCGCAGGAAATACATCTTCCTGCCCGAAGGGCTGGCCTGGTCGACCACGCCGTCGACCAGCACCTGCAGGTCCGGCGGATAACCGCTGGCGCCGACCTCTAGCTGGATCCGCCCGGCGTCCGCGGCCTCCTTGTAGCGGTCTATCGCCTGCCGGATCTCCAGCAGCGATCGCCGCAGCTCGCCCTCGCGGGTGCGCTTGACGCTGGTCTCGGCGACCGGAAGCGCGATCATGAGCAGCAGCGAGCTGATCGCCAGGCAGGCGATCAGCTCGATGAAGCTGAAGCCATGGCTGCTCCGTCGCATCATCAGCGCACGACCACGCTGGCATCCACGGTCGTGACCGGACCGCTCTCCGGGATGCCCTGTGCGGAAAGGATGGTCAGCGCGGCGCCCTCGCTGGCGGCCAACGCGCGGAAGGTCACGTTGAGCAGGGCGCCCTGCCCCGAAACGGCGCTGCCGCGACGGGTCAGGGTGGCGCTGATCTTCCCTTCGCTGAGGTTGACCTGCTGGACCAGGCTGCTCTGCCCGCCGCCCTGGTTCATGAAGCTGCCCTCCTCCACCGAGACCACCTGCAGCACATGCGGCGGGAAGCCCAGCATGAGCGGCACCTGCTCCAGCGCCTGCATCGTGCTGATGTTCAGCACCGCGGTGAACTGCTCGCCCACCCGCACCTCGCGCGGCGCGCTCCAGCCCATCAGCGTCCGTGCCGGGGCCTGCGACTGCGTGGCCTGCGGGATCGGCTGGATGGCCGCGGGCGGTTCGGTGCCGAGGGGGGTCACGGTTGGCTGGACGATGGTGGGCGGCGCGGACGGCTGCGCCGTCGCCGCGGGCTGCACGGCGTCGATGTCCGAGCGCGCACTGAGCGCACGCGCACCCAGGCGGACCGCCGTGCCGCTCTCGAACAGCATGTCGGCCAGGTCGGCGCGCACCACGCCGCGCACCAGCCTCGGGGTGATCGACAGCACGATCTCGGTGTCCTGCGCATCCGTGCGGCGGGTTCCGAACAGGCGGTTGAGGACCGGGAAGCGGGTCAGCCACGGCAGGCCGGCACCGGTGCGGCGGTCCTCCTGGTTGATCAGGCCGGCGAGGATCTGGGTCTCGCCGTCGCGCAGCCGCAGCACGGTCTCGGCGTTGCGGGTGCCGATCTGGTACGACAGCGTGCCTGACTGGGTCTGGATCTCGCGGACCAGGTGGCTGACCTCGAGGTTGACCTTCATTGCCACTTCGTTGGACGCGTAGATCGTGGGCTGCACCTCGAGCTTGAGGCCCACGTCGACGTAGTTGACCGTCTCGGACACGAAGCCGGTGGAGGTCGAGGTCGAGGTGATCACCGGCACCTTGTCGCCGATCATGATCTTGGCCGACTCGCGGTTCTGCACCCGGATCTTCGGGTTGGCGAGGATGCTGGCGTTGGTGGTCGACTCGTTCAGCTTGATGCTGGCGTTGGGAACGTTGGCATAAAGGCTGGAGGAGTTGATCCCGCGCAGTTCGTCGACCGTCTGCCAGGCCGACGTGCTCTGGTCGGCGCTCACCGACACGCCGATCTCCTTGGGCAGGTTCACGCCCATCTCGCGCAGCGTGGTGCGGTTGACCTCCAGGATCTCCACTTCCAGCACCACTTCCGGCGCACTGGTGTCGTGCAGCTGGACCAGGCGCTCGGCCAGGCGGATGGCATCCGGCGTATCGCGCATGATCAGCATGTTGAGGTTCTCGTCGACCACCAGGCTTTCGGTCTTGAGGATGGTCTTGATGGTCTCGGCGACCGTGCTGGCCTTGGCGTTGTCGAGGAAGAAGCTCCGCACGCTCAGCTGGCGGTACTCGCTGATCTTCTGCGGCGTACTCGGGAACACCAGGATCGAGTTGGCGTTGATGACCATGGTCTCGAGCTGGGTGGACATGCCGATGATGCGGATCGCCTCGTCCAGCGGCGTCTTCCGCAGCTGCACGGTGACCCGCGCGTCCGGCCGGATTTCCGGGTCGTAGATGAAGTTGATCCCCGACGCCTGCGAGAGCACGTCGAACACGGCGCGCACCGGGATGTCCTTGAACTCCAGCGTGACCGGCATGCGGAACTGCGCCTCGAGGCCGTCGCCGGAGGCGTTGCGTTCGAAGTCGCGGGCGCGGATGCGGTCGCGGGCATTCATCGCGCGCGCATTGGACGGATCCTCCTGCAGGACCAGCTCGACCAGACGGCGTGCCTCGTCCCAGTCGCCCGCCTGGATCAGTTCGTCCGCCCTGGCCGCCTGCTGGTCGTGCCGGCGCCGCAGGTCCAGCGCATGGATGCGGCCGCGCGCATGCGCGTTGCCGGTGTCGATCTCCAGGATGGTGCGGTAGGCGCGCTCGGCGGCGACCAGGTCGCCCTGTGCCATGGCCGCGTCGGCCTTGCCGGAAAGCAGGGTGATGGCTTCGGCCCGTTTCGTCAGGTATGCCTGCCGGTACGGGACGTTGCCCGGGGCGGCCTCGGACGCGAGCCGGTACTTCTCGATGGCCGCCGCGTAGGCGCCTTCCTCGAACAGCCGCTGGGCGTCGCGCCGTGCGCCGGATGCCGCACAGGCGGAAATGGCCAGTGCCAGCACGGCCACCAGGAGCATGCGCGGGATCCGCACCAGTTTCCGATCAGTCTGCATGTGTTTCCTGTTCATTCGGCCGTATCCAGCTCACCGACCCGGAACATCCGGGTGGTGCCATCCGGCAGGTACGTGAATTCGGCCATCCCCTGCTCGATCCCTTCGAAGCGGTAGACGTCGTCCAGCGTCGCCGACGGGGCCAGCGCGTAGTTCTCGTCGTGCCATTCGACGAACACGTGTCGCATCGCACCCGATCCCATCCAGCCGAGGATTCTGGGCTCGGCCGGAGGCGGTGCGTACATCACCGCTGGGGGCGGTTCCTGCAGCGGCCCCGGCGGGGGCGGCGCCTGCTCCCCCGTCCCCGGGGTCGCGACCAGCGCATCCGGCAGCGAGGGGCTGCGCCCGCGGGTCCCCGGCAGCCCCGGCGCGTGCCCCGGCCGTTCGACCGCCGCGACGATGCCGGCGTCGCCACTGGTCGCCTCGCCCTCCGGACGCAGCAGCAGCATGGCGGCAAGCACCGCGATCACCGCGAAATAGATGCGCATGCGGGGCGTCGGCTTCATTCGCCGCCACCCCCGGGGGCATCCTGGTACACGAGGGTGAACTGCACGTCGGCCTCGACCACGGTGTCGTCGCCGTTCTCGCGGGAAAGCCCCAGGCCGGCGATATACGCGGTGGGCAGCTCGGCCTGCGCACGGTCCAGGACCGCACCGAGCTGTTCCCAGGGCGCCTGGATCTGGATCGCCAGCGTCTGGGTAACGAGACCCGGCTCCTCGTTGCGGTGCCAGGAGAACGCGGCCTTGCCCGGCGGCATCCCGTCGATGCCGAGCGCCTCCAGGGCGCGGGCGGTGTACTTGAAACGCTCCGCGTACGCCGGGAACAACGGCGCCTGGCCTGGCGCGTCATCGGAAGCCGGATCGACCGTCCCGGGCACCGACCGTGCCTCCCAGCGCTGTTTCAGCCCGGCATGCCGCTGCAGCGAGCCGGCAAGCAACGCCAGCGCGACCAGCACGCAGGCCAGTCCCGCGGCGATGCCCCAGGCGGCAGCACCGTGCACCAGGAAGAAACGGCTGGCGGCCCAGGCCAGCCTGCGGGGGTCTAGTCGCGCCATCGGGCCACCACCTCGAACGTCACCTGCCCGCCGGCGGGTTCCAGCGAGAGCAGGCGCACGTCATGCGCGACACCGCGCTGCTCGAGCAGCGCCGAGTACGCATTGGCATCGCCCGCACGCGTCCCGGTGCCGGAAACCCGCACCATGCCAGCCGCCGGATCCACGTTCACCGCGAGCAGGCGGACGCTGCCACCCTCCGGCACCAGGCTGCCCAGCAGCCTGCTCCAGTCCCGGTTGACCAGCCCGACCTGTCGTCCCAGCTGCGCAAGCGCGGCATCGCTGTAGTGCACGGACATGGCGGCCTTGCGCCGGGCGGCGGCCAGGCGCTGCTCCTGCTGTATCACTTCCAGTCGCTGTGCATAGGCTTCGGACCTGCGCTCAAGCGCCTGCCGCGCCACCAGCAGCGGCACGCACAGGACCAGCAGCGCGACGGCCGGCAGCAGCCCACGCAGGAAGCCGCGCCGTCCCCCGACCTGGAGCCCCTCGATGGCACGATCCATCCGGCTCATGCCACCGCCTCCAGCAGGTCGATGCACGCCGATGGGCTGCCGTTGGCCTGGGACGTCGCATGGCCTTCGAACGGCGGCGGGCAATGCGCCGGCTGCAGCCAGCGCAGCTGCCCCTCGCCGGGATACTCCAGGCGCTTGCGGCGGCACCAGACGTCCACGCTGTCCAGTCCGCTGCCCGCGTGCGACACCCATTCCACGTCCGCGATCAGGCCATCGTCGAGATGGACGCCGGTGATCCCGTCGTCCTCGGCGAAGCAGAGCAGGCCCGGTCCTTCAGGCATCTGCGGCCCCACGCGCGTGGCCGTCGCCACCGCGGTGGCCAGCGAGCGCCGTACTCCGAGTCCGGCCGCCGCGAGGGCTTCGGCGGCGCCCGCAAGCAGCTGCCGCGGATAGGCCACCGCGAACACCGGGCATCCGTAGCGCGGCCACTGGATCCGCAGTTCCCATCCGTCCGGATCCGCGCCAGTCGCGGCCAGGGCCTGCTCGGCCTGGCGCCGGATGGCGGCGCCGGAAAAAGTGCCCATCACCCACGGCACGCCGACGAAGCGCACCCGCGTCGAAGACAGCAGCAGGTCCACGTCCTTGGCGCGTCCCTGCCGCGAACGCAGCCAGCCCGCCGCTTCGGCCAGCGCGGCCGGATCGGGAGCATCGGCGGGCGCGCCGAGCGGAAGCTGCAGCGCTTCGGAATCCGCGGCCCTGGCGTACAGGTGCGCGCCAGCGATATAGAGGCTTGCCGTTACCATGGTCCTACTCGGCGAAGGTCACGCGGTTGACCTCGGCAAGCGTGGTCTGGCCGCTGAAGAACAGGTCGAGCGCGGCCGCGCGCAGCGTCGGCCCCTTTGCCGAACGGGCCTCCGTGCGCATCGCCGTCACCGGCGCGCGACTGGCGACCAGGTCGCGCAGCGCATCGTTCATCACCAGGTACTCAGCCACCACCCGTCGCCCCTTGTAGCCGGTGCCGCGGCAGTGCGGGCAGCCGGTGCCGGCGCGCAGGTCGCGCCCCGCGATGTCGTCCTCGGACAGGCCGGAGATCGCCATCGTCTCCGCATCCGGCTGGTATGGCCGGGCGCATTCGGGGCAGTTCACCCGGAGCAGCCGCTGCGCCCATACCCCGACCAGGGCCGAGGCCAGGCTGTAGGCGTCCACGCCCATGTGCAGCAGGCGCCCGACCACGTCGAAGGCGTTGTTGGCGTGGACCGTGGTCAGCACCAGGTGGCCGGTCAACGCGGCCTGCACCGAGATCTGTGCGGTCTCCTCGTCGCGCACCTCGCCGACCATGATCTTGTCCGGGTCGTGGCGCAGGATCGAACGCAAGCCGCGGGCGAAGGTCAGGCCCTTCTTCTCGTTGACCGGGATCTGCAGGACACCCGGCAGCTGGTACTCCACCGGATCCTCGATCGTGATGATGCTCTCGTGGCCGTGATTGATCTCCTGGATCGCCGCGTAGAGCGTCGTCGTCTTGCCCGAGCCCGTGGGGCCGGTGACCAGGATCATCCCGTACGGCTGCGCCACCAGCCGCCGCAGCGTCGCCAGCGCGTCCGGATCCAGCGACAGGTCGGTCAGGCGCAGCATGCTCTCGTGGTTGCCGGTGAGCGTGCTGCGGTCGAGCAGGCGCAGCACGGCGTCCTCGCCATGGATGCTCGGCATGATCGAGACGCGGAAATCCACGTTGCCACCGCGCGTGCGCACCCGGAAGCGCCCGTCCTGGGGGATGCGGCGCTCGGCGATGTCGAGCGACGACATCACCTTGATGCGCGAGATCAGCCGTTGCGCCACTTCCACGCCCACGATGTCCGACACTCCCACCAGCACGCCGTCGAGGCGGAACTTGACCGCCATGCCGGTCGGCGACGACTTCAGGTGGATGTCCGAGGCCCGCTGCTTGAGGGCGTCGTACAGGATCGAGCTGACCAGCTTGACCACGGGGCTGGAGTCGCCGGCGATGGCCTCGAGCGAGAGCAGCTCGGCGTCGCCGTCGGCCGCATCGCCCAATCCATCGTCGTCGGCGAAGGTGCGTTCGGTGGCTCGCACCGCCTGTTCGGCCGCCGACAACGCGGCGTTGATGTCGTCCGGGTGCGCCAGCCGCACTTCGTAGGGCGCATGCAACGAGGCCCGCGCCCAGGCCACGGAATCCTGGGAGAACGGGTCGGCCAGCACCAGGCGGATTCCGCCTGCTTCCGTACGCAGCAGCGCGCAGCACCGACGCACGCATTCCACGTAGCCGAGCAGCCCGAAGTCGACCGCGCCGGCGTACAACTCCGCGGTGGCTATGGCCGGGATACCCGAAAGCCTGGCGAGCATGTCGACCAGCGCCGGCGGCGCCAGCCCGAGTTCGTCCTGCAGCAGCAGCGGCCACGGACGCTGGCCGGAGAGCGCGCGCATGCGCACCTCCTGGACCAGGGCCAGGTCCAGTTCCGGCTGTTCGAGCTCCGGCGCCTGCAATTCGACGTTCACGAACCGATGTTCCCCACCAGGTCGAAGATCGGGGTGTACATCAACACGACGATGGCGCCGACCACGATGCCGATGACGGTCATCAGCAACGGTTCGAACAGGCGCGAGAAGGTCTCCACCTGCCGGTCGAGGTCGGCGTCCAGGAAGCCGGCGAGCTTGTCGCTCATCTCCGCCAGTGCGCCACTGCGCTCGCCGACGCGCAGCAGGCTGTCGGCGATCGGCGGCATCATGCTGCTGCCCATCAGGGCCTCGCTCAGCGGCAGGCCGGCACGCAACCGTTCCATCGCCACCGTCAGTTCGTCGGCGCGCACCGGGTCGAGGATGCCGCGCACCATGCCCAGGGCGGTGAACAGCGGGATGCCGCTGTTGAGCAGCAACGCCAGGGTCCGGTAGAAGCGCGAGAGGTTGAGCGTCACCAGGATCCCGGCGAGTACCGGGATCCGCATCGCGCCGCGAAGGAGCACGCGCCGGCCCGCCGGCTGGGTCACCAGCCAGGCCACCGCCGCACCCAGCGCCGCCAGCACCATCGCCAGTACCCACGGATGGCCGCTGATCGCCTGCCCCAGCGCCAGCAGGATCGAAGTGCCGGCACTGACCGGGCGGCCCGACCCGTCGAGGATGGTGGCAAAGCGCGGCACCACGTATCCGATCAGGAACAGGATTACGCCGCCGCCTACCAGCAACAGCAGCAATGGATAGATCGCGCTGGCCGAGACCTTGCGCCGGATCTGCTCCAGGCGCCCGTCGTACTCGAGATAGCGTTCGAGGGTGCCCGCCAGGCCGCCAGCTGTTTCGCTGGCGGCGATGCCGGCGACCAGCACCGGCGGGAACAGGCCCTGCTCGGACAGGGCGCTGGAGAAGGTCGCACCCTCGCGCAGGCGCTGCAGGATCCGGCCGAGGACGGTACGGAAACCGCCATCCCGTTCCTTGCGCTCCAGCGCCTCGAGCACCTCCACCACGTTGAGGCCCGCCTTGAGCAGGGTGAGGGTTTCCTGCAGGAACACGGTCTGCGAGAACCGCACGCGCCCGGGGGCGGACGCCTCGATGCCCGCTTCAACGCGCAGCACCCGCCCGCCGCCACGGCGCGCTTCGGCCGCCGCTGCTTCCAGTGTCGGAGCCTCGATGTCGAGCCAGGTCGTGCGCCCGCCCATGGCCACGAGCACGTGGTGCTTCATTCCTCAACCATCCCCGCCGATGTCGGCATCCTCGCCTTCCCCGCCCGGCTTGCCATCGCGGCCAAGCGAAAGCACCTCGTAATCCCCGAATGCGCCGGGCACGCGGTAGACGTAGGGATTCCCCCACGGATCCATCGGCACCCCACGCTGCAGGTACGGCCCCTGCCAGCGCGCCTCCCCCTCGGGTCGCACGACCAGCGCCTGCAGCCCGTCTTCCTGCCGCGGGAAGCGTCCCACGTCCAGGCGGTAACTGTCGATGGCCTTGCGCAGCGCGTCGATCTGGTTGGCCGCGGCGGTGCGCTCCGACTTGCCGATCTGCTGGAAGTAGCGCGGTGCCACCAGGGCCACCAGCAGCCCGATGATCACCACCACCACCAGCAGCTCCATCAGGGTGAAGCCCCCGCTGCGCGCCGCGCCGGGAATTCCGTGCACCTTCCTCATATTCCAACCAGTCTCCACGTCAAATCAGGATCGCCGTTGCCCTTGTCGGTGGGCGACATCAGGATGATGTTGGCAGTGCTGGTCACCGACTCGTTGTTGCCGATCGCCCCGAAGAGCAGCGTTCCGTTCAGCACGCTGTAGCCGGGCGCCGCGACAATCTGGGCACTCACCGCCGATACCCGCGGGCCGTCGTTGGACAGCACCACCTTGTACTGGTAGGTCCACTGCCCCAGCAGGTACTTCTTGGACACCAGGATGTACCGGGTGATGGCCAGCCCACCCGGCGCCTGCAGTCCGCTGTCCACGGTCACGCCGCGCACGCCCGGGCCAGAGACGCCGATGTAGTGGGGGTCGCGGCCCTGGGCCGGGCCGACGGTGATCTCGAAGGGCTGGTCGCCGTCGGCGATGCCGTCCTGCACGGCCCGCACGGTCGCGATCTGCGGCAGCCACCAGTTCTGCGGGGGGAACACCATCTGCTGCGGTTCGACCGTGGCCTCGGTCGTGTCGCTGGAGTTCAGCGGCACCACGATGTCCGAGGTCGGCGCCCGCGACAGCACCACCGAGAACATGCCCATGCCCAGAACTTCATGGAGGCGCATGTCCGGAGCGGTCACCCGGATGGCGCCGAGCTGCGGCTTGGCCGGCACCACGACCGCGCCCGGCGCGTACGCCCTGGACGTGCCGCGGTCGTCGTAGATCACGCCGTAGACGTAGTAGGCGCCCGGCGCGAGTCCGGCCGTGCTCCACTGGTAACGTCCCTGCCCCGTGCCCGGTTCGGGGGCCAGGCCATCGACGATCTTCGTGCCGGCGTAGCCGCTGCCCACGGTGTCGTAGTAGAGGGCCACGCGCGGCTCGATGTTCGGGTTGGTACCCGTCCATTCGATGGCCACGGTGCCCGACGCCGCGTCGACCACCGTCGCCGGCGAAGTCACGGCGATCGTCGGCGGGACGTAGTTGCCGGTACTGACGAACAGGGTCATGACCGGCGACCAGGCGCTGGCCGCGCCGCGCACGTCCTGGGCACGCACGCGCCAGTAGTGGGTGGTGCGGTCCTCGAGCGGGCTGGACGGCTGCCAGGAGCCAGTGGTGCTGGTCCCCGAGGCAACCAGCCGCCCCAGGCCCACGTCCGCATAGACCTCGAAGGCATAGACAATGCTGTCGCCATCGGGATCGGTCGACGGATGGACGGTGAAGGTCGGCGTGCGGCTAGAGACCCAGGCGCGGTCGCCCGGGTTGGCCACGACCGGCACGCTTGGCGACTCGTTGCGCGCATCCATGATGAAGTCGCCCACGACCCAGTCGCTCTGGCTGGCGCCGTCGCTGGCCCGCACACGCCAGTAGTAGTGCACGTTGTCCGCCAGGCCCGTCACCTGCCAACCGGTGGTGCCGCCGGAACCGGCCGGCACCTCGCCCGAGGCGCGGCGCTCGGAGGAGTCGAACGTCGCCACCACGTCCACCTCGAAGAGGTAGGTCAGCGCGTCCCCATCCGGGTCGGTCGCATTGCTCACCCGCAGCCAGACCGCGGCGCCATCGGTGATGCGCGTTCCGGGAACAGGGCTGGCAATGGCCGGTACCGTTGGCGCCTGGTTGCCCAGGGACACGCGGAAGCTGCGCACCGGAGTCAGGGTCCGTGCACCGTGTTCGTCGGTGGCGATGCCCCTCCAGTAATAGGTGGTGCGGTCCTCCAGCGGCGTGGTGACCTGCCAGCGGACATGGCCGTCATGTCCCGGCGGCAGTGCCACGGCGCTCGCCACCACCTCGGTCAACGTGGCGTCGGCATAGATCTCGAAGCCATAGGTGACCAGGTCGCCGTCGACATCAACGGCATTGGTCGCCGAGAGCAGCGGCGTCTGCGTGGCCACCACCGCGCCTGGCGCGGGCGATGCAAGGTTGAAGCTGCCCGGCGCATCGTTGAACAGGTTCACGAACAGCTGGGCGGTCACCCACTCGCTGTTGGCCTCCGCGGAGCGGGCCCGTGCCCGCCAGTAGTAGCGGGTGTTGTCGTCCAGGTCGGCCGAAGGCTGCCACTGCGTGGCCTCGCCCGGGGCCGGATTGCGCACCACCACGCCCTCTTCCACCAGCTCGCTCATGCCAGCGTCAGCGTAGAGCTGGAACTCGACGTCCACGGTCGGATCGCGGCTGTGCTCGCCGGTCTGCACGCGCAGCACCGGGCGCAGGCTTGCCACCTCTGCCCCGGACAGCGGCGAAACCACGCGCGGCGTCGCCGGGCCCGCCGGCGGCGCCGCGGATTCAACCCGGATCCGCGCCGAGCGCGCGCCGGTCAGGCTGCCGTCGGTAGCCTGGTAGGTGATGGTGTAGTCACCGGCCTGGCCGGTGCCGGGCGTCCAGTCGAATACGCCGACGCCCCCGCCCTGGTCGTCGAAGCTCGCACCCAGCGGCAACGGCGCCGCCGCCAGCGAAACCGGCCGCCCCATCGGGCTGGAAGCCTCGACGATGAACGAGACCTGCTGGTTCTCGGTGACCACGCGGTCGGGGATGAACTGCAGCACCGGCGGGGCCGGCACCTCGGACAGCGGCACGAAGGCCACGTTGTAGCTGCCCGGGGAATTGACGTCGAAGATGTTGAACCAGTGGTCCCAGCGCTTGGTTTCGGGATTGCGCGTCCGCGAGAGCCACACGTTCTCCGGCGCGATCGCCTTGGCGTCCGAGCGGACGACGGCGCCCAGCGCCATCCGGCCCTCGTACGGGTCGGGCTTGCGCACGTACATGAAGCCTTGCGACGCGGGAAGCGCCAGCCGGTAGCCACCGCCGCTGCCGGAAAGCGAGGCCTCGCCGGAACGATCGGTTACCTCGAAGTCCTGGCCCTCGGACTCGAACACCGTATAGGTGCCGCCATCCACCGCCAGGAAGTCGCGCACCATGTCGCGGCCCGGCAGGTCGACGCGCACGTCGCGGACCAGCAGGTGGGCGTTGGTCTCCTGCAGCAGCGAGGTCAGCGCGCCGCCGAGCTCGTCGGCATGGGTGAAGGACGCATTGAAGTCCACGAAGGTTCCGGACAGGTTGCTCTCCATCACCCAGCGGCCCATCTTCGCGCTGCCGCCGGGGATGTCGCCGAAGTCGATCAACAGCGAGTTGGCCACCGGCGTGTCCTGGACATAGCTGCCCAGGATCACGAAGTTCACCAGCAGCCCCTGTTCGTTCTCGACGATCCGCGGCTGCGCGGATTCGATCTTGAGCTTGCGGGCGACGCCGACGCCGTTGTTCTTGACCCGGACGCCGAGGGTGTACGGCTGGGGAGCCTCGATCTCGGGGGTGAAGGGGTTGTCGGCCTCCACGTCGCGTGTGAGGAAGTAATCCAGCGCGAGCTCGGGCATCGGGCGCACGGTGATGCTGTCGGGGCTCAGCTCCACCACATGGTCTTCGGTGCCGAAGCGGTAGCGCAGGGTCGCGCCCACCAGGTAGCGCTTGCCCATGGGCGTATTGCCCGCCGCACCAGGCGCCGGGATCAGCATCCAGTTGGCCACCGCGGTGGTCGAAGCCGCCACCTGGCCGGTGCCATCGGTATTGGCGATGTTCTCGGTACGGGTCTGCCGCAGGAAGAACGCCGCCGAGAGATTGTTCGGGTCGGTGGTGATGGTGACCGGCTGCCCAGCCTCATCCGTGACCCATACGTCCACGTGCACCCGCTCCAGCGCCGTGGACGGCAGGGTATTGGTGATCCGCATCTCCGCGTCGAAGGCCTGCCGCTCGAGCGTCAGCTCCTGCTTGATCTCGATCTTGACGCGCGCACACACCGTTTCCTGCGCCAACGCCGGCAGGCACACGGCGGCCGCGGTCAGCACCAGGGCACGGGCCACCGCCAGGCAGCGCTTCATGTTTGCTTTCATCTCGTCTTCCCCTGCTGCGTTCCCTGCACACCGGCCGGCGCTGCGGCACGGCCGGTCCAGACATCTGGCGCTTCCCCGCCCGCAGCCGCGGCCGCGTCATTCCCCAACTTCCGCCCTAGCCCCCGCGCCGGCCCAATGCCCGCGCCGTGTCGCCCTGTACTCCGCGATGGCCTGCGCCGAGGTCGGGTTCGACATCGCCATCCCGTTGAGGTAGACCGCGGGCGCCCCCTGCTTGAACACCGCCATCGCGCGCCGCATGCCCGCCACCTGCTCCCCGGTGGGATTGTCCACGTCGAAAAAGAACGAGTCACCCCTCACCACCGGGATGCCCGCACGCTCCAGGTCCCGGACCAGCGCCTCGGTCCGCCGCGCCTGCTCCGACGGGCAGTTGCGCGGCGCCAGCACCAGCACGGCATTGCGGGCGGCTCCGTCCGGCATCTCGACCGGGACGAAGCCGTTCTCGCTGGCCGCGGCGGCGGAGACCGGGTCGCGGTCCTGCCACCACTGGTAGCCGCCGTACAGGGCGCAGGCAAGCAAGATAAAGAAAATGGCTCTCATGACTCCCCCTCGAAAGCCGCTAAAAACAACGAACCAGACACGGAATTCCACCCTCGAAGCACAAATCCAGGGAACAGGAGCACTAAAACGTTCCCAGCTCACCTCAGTGTCGATCCCGACCAGCCCGCGATCTACCCGCCGGCATTCATTGGACGGCTCCGCGCCACATCGCCGACTACTACCAGAGCGATCAACAGGCTTACATATTCATCCGAGATCAAATTTCTGCGAACAGATTTCCGCGACTCGCTTCACCCTTCTTGCACCTGCGCTCCCTCCTTCAAAGCGCGACAGTGCCCATTCTAGGAGGCTTGCGTACTCTGCAATTTGTCCCTTCGCGGCTGCATACGCGGCGGGCGCCATGACGAGCTCGGCAGACGGCAGCGAAGCTGCCTTAGCCATCTCCATGAGCTCAAGTTCGATCTTCTCTGGAGTGGAGAAGCGATCCTGGAATCGGAGCACATCTTCCTCCCACGAACGCATATCCTTGGTCGCCGCTACGACATCTTGATCCGAGCGGATCGTCCAATAGCCACTCTCAGCAGCACTCATCTCCAGCTGGCTCAACCAGAAATCGTGCTCATAGTAGATACCTCCTATTTTTCCCTTCTCTGCTCGGAGGACCGGCGTGAGCTTGTTCACAACCGCGTAAGCGTGGAGGGAGCACACGAGTGTCCCTTGCCCGCTCGTCCTGCTGCGCGCAACCCTTATCGACAGCGTAATTTCCGGCCCCTTTGAACTGAGGCCTGACTTCATAGCTCTGAATCCATGCGGGACCCAGATCTGGGCCGCGGCGCCAACGACCTTGGTATGCAGACTATCAATCAGGTCAACCACGAATGACCTCCGTTGGAATGCCGCGCGGAAGAAGAGCGAGTCACTCCTCACCACCGGGATGCCCGCACGCTCCAGGTCCCCGACCAGCGCCTTGGTCCGCCGCGCCTGCTCCGACGGGCAGTTGCGCGGCGCCAGCACCAGCACGGCATTGCGGGCGGCTCCGTCCGGCATCTCGACCGGGACGAAGCCGTTCTCGCTGGCCGCGGCGGCGGCGACCGGGTCGCGGTCCTGCCACCAGTGGTAGGCGCCGTAGAGGGCGCAGGCGACCACAAGAAAGAGTACTAGTCGCACTGGACTGGCCCAAGCGAAGTGCCCTTCCCTATCCCGCTCCGACCGAAGAGGAGCTTCGCGACTCCGAGCATCGGACCCCCAATCACGAATCGACCACATTGTTGGCGTGGAAGTCGACGACCTGCAGCCGAGCGAGGACTTCTGCAGTCGCGGCGTCGATCGGGGGAATCCTGTTGTTCCATATGACGAGCCTTTTGAGGCTGGGCGACCCGACGAAATTCCAACTAGAGATGGGCGCACACGCGTCGATCTCCACGCTCTCCACGCCGGAGCCAATACTCGAATAATCGAAGCGATCCCGTCCGCAATTCTTCATCTCGAGCCTTCGCAGCCCATCGAGAGGGGGCAGACGCCTGAGATTCCTTGCACGCTCCACAACGAGCTCTGAGAGATCATCCATCGGATGGAGAAAGGCGATTTCATCATGATGAAAATTGAACAGGGAAAGAAACCCCAGCCTTGCGGGCAACGATAGCGTCTTGCTGTTACCCGAGGCCCCGAGCTCATAGAAATGAGCTTCCATGAGACGATTCGCATGTTCGATGCCAGAGCATTCTCGCGACCATTGATAGTGGAGAACCTCAAGCGACTGAAAATCGGAGAAATCCACTGCAATCTTTCGCCCGACAATTCTGAGAAACCGAGTGCCCCGAATAGACGCCAGATTGGAACCACGAAGCGATCCGGCGAAATTCACGAACTCGAATCGTCTCAATTCCGACGCACGCTGCAAAAAATCCCATTCATCAACCTCGTCCCCTTGGACGAGCAGGCCGACCGGATATCCTTCTTGTGACAGCGATAGAGCGAAGTCCACGGCCTCGAACTCCCGCCCGCGGAGTACCTTCACCAAAAACGGATCATGGCTTCGAAAATCATCCTCCCGCTTGAGAGCCCTCACCTTCGCCCCCTCATCCGTGCGCCGGGAGACCGAACTTTGTTGTGGGAGCCAGCCCCCCCGGCGTCCCCGGCTGCTTCCATGATCATGTCTTCCATGATGAAACTGGCGTCCCGACCTGTGACGTTCACGTGGACCTTGTTTGTACAACTGCGCTTTCCGCCACGAGTTTTCTCTCGAATCGACTGTCGCATTCTTTTCTCGTCACCCTTTCCGGCGTACCACGTTCCATCATCAAACTCCAGGAAGTAGGCACCATCGCCGTTGTGCGCAAGTACACCGTCTTCGCCTACGAAGAACGTATGCGCATACGCCACCTCGAGGTTGTAGACCGGCATCGTCTCCGTGCGAATGTCGACGCTGGCGATGCCCATCGGCACCAGCCGGCCTTCATCGTCCTTGACGTCAAGCTGCCCACCAGCCTGCAGAAGCTGCGCGGCTCGCCAGCCGCTTGGCGTGTGGATCGAATGACCACCCGTCACCTCGATGCGGTTTCCGTTCTCCAGGATGAGCGTGACGATGGTCTGTTCGCGATGCGAGAGCATCACGTCGGTGATGCGCTCTGTGCGTGACGTCTCCTCCCACTCCGCATAGGCGATCACTTCATCGCCAGGCTTCAGGGAGTCGATGCGGCGTTGGCCTTCGGGGGTCAGCACCAGCGTGTCGCCCGGGAAGCTGTTGCCCATCGCGCCGGCGGCGGCGCCAACCGCGGCGCCAGCCATGCCCCAGGCCTTGCAGGGCAGCTTGATCGGAATCAGGCTCCAGAGGCAGTCCTTCAGGCAGTGTGAAACGTCGATATCGCACGGGTTCTGGATCAGGTCTGTTACTGCGCTTACAGCAGCGCACTCGAGCAGACACATCCCGTACCTGCCTGCCACCCAGCGCACGGCCGCCCATGCGGCAGGAATTACGAAGGCAACCTCACCGGTCGGATCGATGAAGTTCTGCGGCGAGTTTTCCGCATAAGCATAGAGATTGCTCGACGAGGCAAAGCGAAGCGGGTCTTCGCTGATATACCGGCCAATCTCCGGGTCGTAGTAGCGACGCAGGTTGTAGTGCAGGCCGCTTTCCGCATCCAGGTACTGCCCCGGGAAGCGCCAGGGCTGCTCGATCTGTGAACCCGCGGCGACTGTGGCTTGGCCATAGGCGCCATACCGGCTCGCGGACCAGACCACGGCTCCGGCACGGTTGGTAACGCGCCAGGGCGTGCCCTGATGATCATTGTGGTAGTAGTAGTAAGCACCGTCGACGCGCTGGAACAGCGGCGCGGTCGCGTAGGGATTCTGCTGGTCCCAGCCGTAGCTGCGAAGGACCGTTCCGGATGCGTCGACCTCGGCCAGCAGGCCTTCCTCGCCATGCAGATAGAGGGTCGTCACGCCGCCAACGGTCTTGCTGAGACGATTATCGAAGGGATCGTAGGTGTACCTGGCGATGACTGAGCCAGCACCATCGCGGATTTCCACGAGGCGATTCAGCACGTCGTACGCGTAATGCGTCGTCCGCTGCGGCTCGTTACGGCTGGTATCGACCTTCCGGATCATGTTGCCGGACGCGTCGTAGGTATAGCTGACCGTGCCCCGCCGCAGCAGGCGATTGGCGTCGTCATACTCCCAGGTGCCGCTCACCGCGCTGTGGCTGATCCAGTTGCCCGCGGCATCGATCACGAAGGTTTCGCTGTTTCCGCCCGCGAACGAGGCATCCGTCTTGACCAGGCGCAAGGCCTCGTCATAGTCGTAGCCTGTCTCCCGGCCATCGACCCCACGGGCGGTCAGTTCGGCAAGCTGGCCGAAGCGGTTCGTCAGGTCGAACAGGGTGGTCTGCTGCGGACTGCGCACCCGCAGGCGCGTCAGGTTGAGGAAGCCGTCGCGCTCCTGCTCCTGGACCACGCCGCCGGGATACACCACTGTCGCCGGCGCCAGCCAGTGCCGGGCGGTAACGCTGATCGAGCCCTCACCAGGGATATCGACCCGCTCCAGGTTGTCGAACCCGTCGTAGGTGTACTGCAGGGTCACGCCGTCGGGGCCGGTGTAGCTGGCTACCGTGTCGTTCGGGTGATACGTGTAGGCCCGCGCGAGCGAGACACCGCCGATGGTGACAGTCTCCCGACGCAGCCGATCGGCGGCGTCGTACTCCAGCTCGCCGCTTGCGCCATTGGTGGTCCAGCCGGAGAGATTGCCCGCTGCACTCCAGGTGAAGCCGTCGCTGAGCTCCAGGCTTCCGCTGGCCAGGTAGGTCTTGCGGCCAACCACCTGGCCGGCATCGTCACGCTCGTAGACGATGCGCGCGCCGTCGTGCCTGATGATTTCCGCCACGTTGCCTACAGCGTCGTATACGTAGCGGATCTTCTGTCCGAGGGGATTGGTCTCCGCGACCAGGTACCCACGGCCGTCGTACTCGAAGCGGGTTACGCGACTCTTCTCGTCGGTGAAGGCAACCACGTTGTCGCGCTGGTCGTAGGCGAAGGACACGCCATTGCCCAACGGATCCGTGGCAACGACCACGCGACCGAGCCCGTCATACGCAAAGGTGTAGGTATGGCCATTCGGGTCCGTCACCGACTGAAGCCGGTTGAGGACATCATGGGCGGTGCCGGTGACACGCGCGTCCTCGGCGCTGATATCAGCCTGCTGGGTCTGGCGCCGACGAGCGTCGTAGCGCAGACGACGCTCGAACGTCGGGTACTGGATGCGCGAAGCCTGGCGGGTACCACGATCCGTGCCATCGACATCCGCGTAGAACAGGTCGGTCCGTCCACCCACCGGATCCGTGACGCCCGCCACGCGACCTGACGCGTCGTAGTCGACCAGGGGTTCATGGCCGGACGCATCCCGGGTTCGCCGCAGCTGGCCGCTCTTGTCGTGCTCCTGGACGAAGCTCTGGCCCAGCGGGTTGACCTGGCTGTACTCGCGCCCTGCGGCATCGTAGGTCGTGACCCAGGTGTTGTTGGCACCGTCGGTCAGGCTGGTTTCGCGCCCGGTCGGGTCATAGGTGTAACGCCACTTGTTACCCGTGGGATCGACGTCTTCAATGAGGTTTTCCAGGGCGTCGTAACTAGCCAGCCACTCCTTGCCATGCGGATCGACCAGGCGTACCTGGTTGCCCTGCGCATCGTAGCTGGCCTCCCAGCGGTAACCATCGCCGTCGGTATATGCGACGACGTTTCCGTTGGCGTCATGCTCGAAGTACTCGTGCACGTCCGGGGTCATGCCGCCATCCGGATGCGGCACGCCCTTGAGCACGACCTCCTTCAGCTGGCCCCGGCTGTCGTAGGTGTAGAGGCGTACCTGTTCCTCCGGCTTGCCCGCGGCCCAGGTGCTCCTGACGAGGTTTCCGCGCTCGTCGTACTCATAGCGATCGGCCACACCGGCTTCGTCGACCACCTCGCGCAGGTCCAGCGAGCTGGCCTCATAGGTGTACCTGACCGTCGAGCCGTCGGGATTGGTGACGCTCGTGACCTCGTCGAACGCGTCACGGCGGACCGTCGTCTGCCCGCCGCGCTCGTCCGTGTAGGTCGCGCTCCTGCGGTTCCCGGTGCTGCTCTGCAGTACGTGGCCGTTGACCTCGTAGCTGACCAGCCGGCCATCGCTGTCGACCTTGACGTGCAGGACGCGTCGCCCGCTCTCCGTTTCCGGATAGCGGACCGTCATCGCGAACTCTTTCTTGAGCTTGTCGTAGTCGTAGCTCAGCTCGGTCTCGCCACCATCGGGGGCGACGATCTTCGAGACCCTGCGCTGCTGCTCGCCGCGCAGTCCGTCGCCCGAGACGAGGCTGCGGGCCCCGGAGCCGCCGCCGCTCCCGCTGGCGCGGTAGGCAAGGCGCGAAACCGGCGGCGCGTTGTAATGAATGGTCGTGGCACGGCCGGCCGCATCGACCACCTTGGACAGCTTGGCGCCGCTGTACTCGAACCGCGTGACGTTGCCCCGGGCATCGATCACCCGGACCAGCTGGTCGTCGCTGTACTCGTAGCGCACCCTGCGGATGGTCCCGTCCAACGGCGTGTGGTCGCGGACCTCGGCCACGAACTCGGCGTCGCGGTCCGTGTAGAGCAGCGTGAACACGGTGCGGCCGTTGTCGTCGAGCACGCGCTCGACCTGGCCGTGGCTGCCGTACTGGAACCACACGCGCACATCGTTGCGGTCGCCGTAGCTGGTGATCCGGCCACGGTCGTCGTACTCGATCCACTGCCCGCTGCGATCGGTCCAGCGGAAGCCCTGGACCGTGCCCGCGGACAGGCGGGGATTACCGCGTGCCGGATGCGCATCGGGACCAGAGCTGGCTGGCAGCCTGAGCACCTGCTGCGGGCGGATCACGAAACGTGGGTAATCGCTGCTGCTGTAGCTCGTGCGATCGCTGCTGATCGAGAAGCCCACGCCCTTGCGGGTCAGGAACTCAGGAAGCTCCTCCGGGGCCTGGCCGGCGACGAAATCCTCGTCATTGAGGATCCGCATGGACCCACGGTTCTTGAGCAGGTTGCCGAAGCTGCTGGATACCGAGCCCGACTGCCCTGCCCCGCTGTCGCAGGTATTGATGCCGTCATAGATGGTGCAGCGCGAGAGCTTGCCGACCGAGGCGTAGAACGCCCGCGCGGCGGTGGGGGAATGCAGGCCAGACCACTGCCGGTTGATGGTCCACTGGACGCCGTCGAAGTCGCGGTTGATGCGGACATAGCCGCCGGGGACCTTGACCCGCAGGTCGTCCTCCGACACCACGAACTCGCCATTCATGGTCACGGACATGAGCCCGGTGGCGTTGAGCGGGTATTCCACCTGGGCGTGTGCCGGGAGGATGCCCGCCGCCACCACGACCAGCAGCCAGAGGGCGACAACCACGCCCCGGACCCAACGCTTTCCGCCTTCCATTCCGATCACCGGACTCTCCCCGTCCATTCCACCTGGGGCATGCGCCCCCTCCCCTTGCCTACCGCGCCGGGTCATTGCCCGCCCTCGTTGCCGCCGCCGGACTGGCCGTCGGGCGAGTTGAAACAGTCGCCATCGCCGCGCACGCAGGGCGGCAGGCCCGGCAGGCCGCTGTAGTTGCCGCCGCCGGAACCACCCCAACCGCCGCCGCCCCAGACACCACCGGAGCCACCGCCACCCGGGCGGGTGCCCGCCGGGCAATGGGTACTGACGACCTGGATCCAGGTTGCGTCGGAGCCGCAGTTCTCGCTCACCTGGCCGTTGGCGCACTCGTACTTGCAGCCCACGCGATAGCGCGACGTATAGGTGTAACAACCACTGTTGGTCGAACTGGCGGCCGGCGCAGCCGTCGCGACCGGGCGGAACGCGCCACTGCCTTCGGCTGCGGTGGCAATCCTGGAAACACCAGCCTCCGACATCGGCTGGGGAGCGATCGGCATCCCTTCGGGGCCGACGACACCTCCCTCGCCTGGCGAGCCCACCGCAATCACGCGGTACGGCAGGCGCACGCGCTGCTTGGCCTCGAGGCTGGTCGGCGGCGTGGCAAGGAACTCGAACTTGAAGTACGCGTCGTCACCCGGAGGCGTCGGCGTCACGTCGTCGGCGCGCACCAGTCCGTAATTGGTGAGGATCAGTTCGCCCTGGAACACCTCGCCCGGCGCCATCGGCGGCAGCGTGATGCTGGTCGGCTGGAGCACCACCACCGCGGCCGGGACGTCCGTCTCGAAGGTCGCCTCGAGGGTGATCTCGTAGCGGTCGTCGATGGTGATCTCGCGGACGGTCCAGTCGACCTGGATCAGGGTGTATTCCAGGAACACCGACTGGTTGGTGGTGATCCCCGGCCGCACCACCACGCGGCCACCCGCGTCCTGGTGGTTGGGGCCGCTGGCGCGGAACCGGTAGGAACCGGCCGGGAGGCCCTGGAAGAACGCCTCGCCGAATGCGTCGGTGGTCGCGTCGTAGGTCTGGCTGGCCACCAGCTCGTTCTGCAGCCGGATCCGCGCCCCGGCCAGGCCCGGGATCAGGTTCCCCTGCGAGTCGCGGGTGGCGGTGTAGATGTCCGCCACCTTGAACAGCACGTTGCCCTGGCCCGACTGGGTCACCGAAACGAACACGTTGATGTCGGCGTTGGGAACGTTGGCGCCCGCCACGCGCAGCACGAACTCGTGGATGCCCTCGGCCACCAGCTCGGTGGGCGCGATGCTGAGGTCGAGGCTGCGCTTCTCGCCGACGCCGATGCTGCCCAGCGCCGGCGAAGAGGCGAGCGCGATCCACGACGGAGCCGGGTTGCCGGCACGGTCCAGCAGGGCCGCCGTCATGTTCTCCATCGCCACGAAGCCGCGGTTCTCGATTTCCACCGACTCGACCACGCTCTGGCCGCGGGACAGGCCGGCCTCGACGTAGTTCGGGCGTGCGTTCAGCACCGGCTTGGCCTCGGTCAGCGTGTAGTCGACCGGGATGACTGCCAGTGGCTCGGCCGCCCCGTCGGCGAAGGCCGCGAGGAAGATCCGGCCGGAAGGCGGCGCCGCGTTGTCGCCGGAGATCGACACCGGCAGGGCCAGGTTCTGCTTCGGGCCGATCTCGATCGGCGCGCCGGGGACGACCTGGATGCCCGGGGTCAGCGCACCGCCGGACTGGTACTCGGCCAGGTAGGCAAGGCGCACGCCGGTCGCCCTGGTGCCAGCGCCGGACACCGCCCGGAAATCGATCCGGTAGGCGTAGTTGCGCGGCACCGTGACCTTGAACGAGGCCGGCGAGATGCTCACCCGGTTGATCGTGAACTGGGCCTGCTGCGGACGATCCGTCATGTCCGGATGGATCGCGCCCACGTAGTACAGGCCGGAGTCGGTCACGGTCGGCTTGTACACGTAGCGGAAGGCACCGGACGCGTCGGTAGTGACGCTGGCCAGGCGCTCGAAGCCTTCCTGGTTGACCGCGATGCGCAGCGGGACGTTGCCCACGGCGTCGCCCGAGTCGCGGTCCACCGCCCGGCCAGTGATCGTGACGTCGCCGGTGCCAAAGGACATCACCGGGCTGACGCTCTCGATCTGGCCGAAGTAAGGCGTGTTCGACAGGGACACGCCGCGCTCGCTGCCCAGGCCGGCGATCGAGACGAAGTCGGGCTGCCCGGTGTTGTAACGCAGGGCATCGACCTCCAGGCGCAGGCGCAGCTGGTCCGGGCTGGCAGCCGGGATCGGCATCTGGAACGTGTCGGATACGTAGCGCTGGCCCGGGGCGATGCGCGCCACCGTCTCGCCGGTCGGCACGGTGACCACGCCGGCACCCGTGGCCTGGCGGTAAGGCGTGGTGGACACCAGGTTGCCATCGGTATCCAGCAGCTTCAGGCGCAACTCGCTGGACGCGGCCGCACCGAAGTTGCGGGCGGTCAGCAGCTCCACCTCCACGTCCGAGGTGTTCTCCACCACCAGGCGCACCTTGCCGGTGGCGCCGCGGACGAAGCTGTCGGTCTCCATGCCCACGACCAGGGCGCTGTCGACCGCGGTGACGTCGACCATCCTGCCGACGGTGGCGCGCTCGCCCTCGTGCGGCTCGTTGACGACGGAAACGGTCATCCGGGTCGAGGCCGGCAGGTCCGCGTGGCCGCCCACGATCACCGGCACCAGCCGGGTGGCGTTGCCCGCCAGCTGGAACTCCTCGGAGCGGAAGCTGCGCGAGCCGGTGGTCAGCACGACCCTGGCCGAGGCCAGCGCCGCCGCGGACAGGTTGGAAACCTGCACGCCGACGCGGTTCATCACGTTGCGCTTGAGCGGCAGGCCCGAGACGACCTGGGTGGAGACATTGGGGAGCAGCAGGCTGCGCGACTGGCGCTCGCCGTTCTCGTCGACGGCGTCGACGGTGTACAGGCGCTCCCCGGCGGTGAAGCCGGTGTCCACCAGCTCGCGCGCCGTGGTGGGCGTCGGGGTGAGGGTCACGCGGCCCTCGCCTTCGCCGACATGCACGTCGAAGCCGACCGCGCCGGTGCCGTTCGGGGTCCACCGCAGCAGCGGCAGGGAGGTGCCGACCTGCTCGACCTCGATGCTGCGCACCGGCAGCAGGCTGAAGTTGAGGTACGCGGAGTTGGACACCGCCGACTCGTTGCCGGCCGCGTCGATCGCGGTGACCACGTAGGCGTGCTCGGACTGCGAGGGCACCGGGTCGATTGCCTGGGTGCCGACGATGTTGTCCCGCACCGGGGTAAGCCCGCTTACGTCGCTGATCGGCGAAGTCGCCGCACGGTAGAGGCGGTACGCCTTCGGCGCAGGGCCGACCGGCGGCTGCCAGGTGGCACCGATCCCCTGGCTGAGCAGGACCAGCTGCAGGTTGCGCGGCGCACCCGGCGCCACGCGGCTGCTGGTGGCCTCGGCCACCGGCGACATCGCGCTCAGCGACTCCGGGCCATTGGCCTGGCGCACCGAGGCCACGGCGTAGCGGTACGTGCCGTCGGCCGGCGTGGCATCGACATGGCTGGCGCCGGTGCTGCGGGCCAGCGGCAGCAGCTCGGCATCGCCTGGACCCTGGCGATACACCTGGTAGCCGGTGGCGCCGGTGACGGGCAGCCATTCCAGCGCGATCTGGCCGCCGGCACGTGCACGGGCGCCCAGGCCCAGCGGCACGTTCAGGGACGGCAGGTCACCCTGGTAGACCTGGAACGCGTTGGCCACCGCCACCGAGCTGGAACTGTTGCCCAGCGCATCGGCTGCCACGAAGTCGAACGCAAGGTCCTCGCTGCCATTGGCACCGGCATCGGCGGGCAGTTCCAGGGTCGCACGCCAGCGCCTGGCCGACAGGCGCTGCACGCCACCCAGCGCCACCGGGCCGCGACCGGCACCGGACAGTCGGTACTGGAACGAGGGCGGCGTCGCAGCCGGGATATCCTCGCCGAATTCGAACGTGGCCTGCACGTTGCGGTTGACGCCCGCGTTGATCGGTGCGGCCGGAGCCAGCTCGATCCCGGTCAGCGACGGACCGACCGTGTCGATCAGCAGCGTGCCACCGGCCAGGATGCTGTCGCCGCGGTTGCCGGCGAGGTCGCGGGCGGAGAACAGGACGTTGGCTTCGCCCTGCCCGGTCCCCGGCGCCAGGGTCAGCGAACCGGCGTAGCGGGTTTCGGTCTGGCGCACGAGCTCGACCGGGATCGGCAGGCCGCCGGCCGGGACCAGGCTCAGGTAAGGCGTGCCGAGCAGCTGCTCGCTGACCTCGACGACCAGGGCAAGCCTGCCCTGCCCATATACGCCGCGGCTGGCGTCATGCGTACCCTCGTGCGTGTACTCGATGGACACCACATGCGGCGGAGTGCGGTCGATCGAGGCACTGGCCATGGCCGTGGGCAGGCTCTCGGTGCCCGAAGCATTCACCGCGACCACACGGTAGTAGTAGGTGCCGTCGACGTCCGGCAGGTCTTCGATGCTGGACGTGTTCTGCCCCGGTGTGGCGACCCGCTGTGCCTCGCCGAGCACCTCGAATGGCGCCGCTGCACGGTAGACCCGGTAACCGACCACGTTCGGATCGCTGGACAGCGTCCATACCAGGCGGATGCGGCCGTTGAACAGCGACGCGGTCAGGCCGGTCGGTGCGGTCGGCACGCTGGTATCGAGGGTGACGGCCACCGGGGCCGAAGCCGCGCTGGTGCCGTACTGGTTGGTGGCCGTCGCGCTGAGCACGTTGGCACCGGGGACCAGCTCGACCTGGGCGGAGAAGTTGCCAGCGGTGCCGGCCGCCACTTCCGCGGCCACCACGCCATCGCGCAGTACCTGCACGGTGCTGCCAGCCAGCGCCGTGCCGGAGACGACGATGCTCGACTCGCGGGTGCTGGCTCCGTTCGCCGGGCGGGTGATGACCGGCGCCGGCGGACCGGCATGGGTGACCTGGATCGTGTACTGCAGGGTCGAAACGTTGCCCAGCGAGTCGAACGCACGCAAGGCAAGCACGTAGCTGCCGTTGGCGAGGCCCTGGATGGACAGCGGCACGGTGAACACGCCGCTGCTGTTGCGGATGGCGGTGGCGCGCACGACGCCGTCAAGCAGCAGCTCGATGCGGGAAATCGCACTGCGGTCGCTGGCCGTGAATGCCAGGGTCGAGTCGGCGCTGAAGGTGGCGCCGTCCGCCAGCGGGATGTTGCCGGCCTTGATGTCGGCCAGCTCCGGCCCCTCCAGGTCCGGCACCGGTGCGCCATGCGAAACGGTCACCGACACGCTGTGCTCGGCGGTGCGACCAGCCATGTCGGTGGCCACCACGCGGATGCTGTAGTTGCCGTCGGCAACGGCGTCGGTGTCCCACGCCAAGGCATAGGGCGCCGTGGCATCGGTGCCAAGCAACTGGGAACCGAGGAAGAACTGCACGCTTGCCACGCCGGACGCGTCGCTGGCAGCAGCCTCGATGGTGATCGGATCGCGGACCAGGCTGCCGGGCGCGGGACTGGTGATGCTGACCTGCGGCGCCTCGGTGTCAATCAGCACGCCATCGGCCAGCGTGGCGCTGACCACGTTGCCGCCCGGGCCACGGAACTGCGCGCCCAGCGTCTTGCGGCCATCGCCGGCGGAAACCTCGAATTCGATGGTGGTGCGGCCACCCGGCAACGGCTCGTAGGAGACGCCGGTGAAGTTGCCGTTCTCGGCCACGCGGAACTCGGTGGCGTTCACGCAGGACAGGTCCAGCGCGATGGTGCGGGTCTCGAAATACGGAACCGGCGCCGCAAGGCGCAGGGTCGGATTGATCAGCGGAAGCGCGGCAAGGTGGTTGGCGTAGTTGACGCCAGCGGACACCGCATCGCCCTGCCCCGCCGGATTGGCGGCCGGATCGTTCGGACCGGAGGCATGACCCCACCAGTTGCCGGTGGCCTTGATCACCGTGACGGGGGTCAGGTTGCTGATCGCCAGGACGCTGTTGCCGACGAACTGGGTGCTGGCAACCGTCGGCTGGCTGTTGCTTGCCTCCAGGCCGGTCTGGTTGCGCAGGAAGCTGGAACCGGTGATGGCCGGCGAAGCGCCATCGACCAGGCGCAGGCCGATGACGCTGTCGGTGACCTGCACGAACTGCAGGCCATGCGCCACCCCACGCATGGTGAACGCAGCGCCTCCCTCGGCCTCGCCACCACCGGCGTAACGCAGGGCCAGGTCGTTGTAGTTCACCACCCCGTAAGAAGCAGACGACTTCTCGATGCGTACGCCACGCCAGTCGCCAGCCGCCGGCGTGCCTTCCGGCGCGCCGTCCCTGCTGCTGGTGAACACCACGCCCTTGCCGGCCGCCATGCGGTCGCGCACGACCAGCCCCGCGTCCTGGCCGAACTTGACGACGACGCCATCCTCCACCGTGAGGTCGGCCGCGGGCAGGCCGGCCGCGACCAGAGCCAGGCCGAGGGCGGCAAGCGCAATCCGCCGCTGGATCCGGCGCCGCATCCGGGCACCGGCGACTGCTGGTGAGTGGCTCATCGATCGCGCGTCCTTATCGCGGAATGCTCGGGCGTCGTCTACAGGGTTGGGTCAGCCGCGGAAGCCGACGGCAGCCAGGGCCGCGTACGGCAGCTGGAACTGCTTGCCGGATTCGGTAACCAGGGTCGCCTGGGCGCTGCCTTCCAGTGCCACCGTCACGTCAACCCGCTCGACGCGCTCGTTCTGCGCAAAGCCCGACAGGCGCTCCTCCAGCACCCTGTCGTTGAGCGAGGCCACGGTGATCGAATAGGTCGTCGACGCCTGCAGGATCGTCGGCCCGGACGGCAGGGTGATCGAAACCGACGCACTGCCAGCCGCCGCGGAGCCTTCGATGGCTCCGCTGGTCGCCTCGACCACGGTTCCATACGCCGGGACCGCGCGCAGGGTCACCTGGTTGCCAAGCGGGATGTTGCTGCTCTCGAACACGACATCCATCGGCCCTTCGCTGGCCGAGGCAGGCAGCACAACGTCCGCGACGCCGGTGGTGTTCGCCGGAACCGCACGGCCCGCTACCGAGGCGATGCGCAGGGTCGGCGGGTTCGACAGGAACACCGGTCCGGGCGTATCACCGATGTAGGCCGGGTAGGAGTTGCCGCTGAAGGTGATCGCCTCGCCTTCGATGCGGATACGGCCTTCGGAGCCTCCGAAATCGGCCGTATTTCCAGCAATACCGCAGCGTTGACGTCGCGAATTGTTGTAGTTGATGCATCCGCCTTCTGCATACAGGTTTCCGTTCCCCTCCACCTTGGTTCCGATCAGACGGATTGCGCCGCCGGCACCGCCGGAACCTTGGCCACCGACATTCGTGCCGGCGATGCCACCACCGTCACCACCACGGGCATTGATGCTTCCGGTGATGCGCAAGGTGCCGGATGCGGCCACAAGAATGGCGCCGCCGCCGCCGCCGCCGCCCGAGCCAGGATAGTTGGCGCCGCCACGCCCGCCCCCACCGCCCGAGCCACCCAGAAGCGGCTGCAGGAGTTCGTTGCCGTAAGCCTTCGAGAATGGCCCGTAGTTGTTCGCGCAATAGTTCCGGGTCGAAGGCTTGTAGACATTGAAAGCGTGCGCGCCACCAGTACCGACGTACTTCCAGTAACCCGTCGTGGTGTTGCAGTTGTCATTGCCCTCGATTCCTCCAGCTCCGCCGCCGGGACCAAGCCCCGCGCCGCCACGGATGATGGCTGCACGCAACTGCTGGTCATCGCGACCACCGCGACCGCCATCGAAGCCACCAGGACCACCCTCCCCGGGAATACCGTCGTCGCCGAGATTGCCGTCCCCATAGGTGCCAGTGGGCTTGGCGTCCTGTCCGGATACGTCGATGGCACCAGCAATGGTCACGTCCCCGCTGGCGAGCAGGTACACCGGGGTATTGGCCGTGTTCCTGCGGAACTTCACGGTCACGCCTGCGGGGATATTGACCGAGGTGTAATTGAGGATCCCGGATTCGGGAAGCTGGATCTCGGTATTCACGGTCGGATTGAGCGCACCGTCGGCGCCCGTGCTCCCGCTATCGAAAGCCAAGACCGACGGAATGCCGAACCCCATGCCCAAGGCGGCGACAAGCGTTGCGCGGGTGAGCGATGCCACGTATTTCATGACCTGTTCCTTTCGCTTGTATGCGTTTCCGGAATGCTTCGTAAGGGATCTGCGACGTTAGCGGGCGATCATCCGCGGAAGCCGAGGGCGGCCAGGGCCGCATAGGGCAATTCGATGCTTCGTCCAGAAACGGTGTGCAGGGTCGCCAGTGGCTCCCCACCGATGGATACCCTTACGTCGACCTTCTCGACACGCTCGTTGTTGGCGAGCCGGGACATGCGCTCAACCAGCGCCTCATCCCCGAGCGTCGCCAGCACAACCGTATAGGTCGTCGTCGCCTGCAACGTGCTCGCGCCGGCCGGCAGTGTGACGGAAACCTGGGTCGTACCGGCCGATGTCGAACCCGCAATAGCTGGGCTGATCACCTCGACCGGCTTCCCGTGGCGCGGTACCACCCGGAGGGTCACCACGTTGCCCGGAGGCACGTTGGTGGTCTCGAATCCGATGACGTTCGGCCCCTCCGCAGCGGCAGCCGGGAGCGCTACGTCGTTGACTCCGGTTGGCTTCTGCGAGACAGGTTGGCCAGCGACCGAAGCAATGCGAAGCGCCGGCGCCCCGGAGATGAAGACGGAACCAGGCGTGTCACGAACGAACGCCGGCTGCGAGGTGCCATTGAACGCGATGGCGTCCGCCTCGATCCGGATCCGGCCAGGAGAGCCGCCGTACTCATTGGACCCGCCGTTGTGTCCGCAGGACTGGCGGCGATTGTTGTTGGCGTTAATGCATCCGCCGTTGGCATACAGGCGGCCGTTACCCTCCACGCGTGTAGCCATCAGACGGATTGCTCCACCGGAGCCGCCAGCCCCCTGGCCACCTGCACCGGCTCCTGCGAGTCCGCCACCATCACCACCATTCGCGTCGATGGTTCCGGTTACCGAAAGCGTTCCCGAAGCAGCAATCAGGATCGCGCCGCCACCGCCACCGCCACCCGATCCGGCGTAGTTGGAACCGCCACGTCCGCCTCCGCCCCCGGATCCACCAATAAGCGGCTGGAGCAGGTCGGAACCGTACGCAAGTCCCTTAGGACCGTAGCTCGCGCCACAGTAGTACGTCGTATAGCGCTTGTAGGCGGTGGCGCTGTACCCGCCCCCTACGCCGATGTATGGGTAGTAGGAACCATCCAGAGTGCAGTTGTTTCCACCCTCGATTCCACCAGGCCCGCCACCGGGCCCGAGGCCTGCACCGCCGCGCACCAGCGCGACGCGCTGCTGGGCATCCGCCCTGCCACCCCGACCACCGGAATAGCCACCCGGCCCGCCTTCGCCAGGGTTGCCGTCGTCGCCCAGCACGCCGTCGCCGTAGGTACCCGTGGCCGCGGCATCCCCGCCCCGGATGTCGATGGTCCCGGCGATGGTCACGTTGCCGCTGGCCAGCAGGTACACCGGGGTGTTCGTCGAGTTCTTGAGGAAACGGACGGTCACGCCCGACGGGATGTTGACCGTCGTGTAGTTCAGCACGCCGGATTCGGGCAGCTGGATGTCGATGTTGCTGGCTGGATGCAGTTCGCCGTCGGTGCCGGTACTGCCGCGGTCAAAGGCCAGCGCGGCCGGCGCGACCAGGAACGCAGCCATCGCGGCCGCGATCGGCAGGCGTGAGAGGAACGGCAGCTGCGACATGACAGACTCCTTGGGCGTTGGCTTCCCGTCGCCGTCTCTGGCGACCGTTTCGATGGAATGACGGGTGGTGCGAAGGTTCATGGGCGGACCACCTTGACCGTGTTGGCCGGGTTCGGCGTGGCCGTGGTCGCGCCGCCAGGCACGGTGAGCTGGAGCACGCGGTCGCCCGGCGCGGCCTGCAGGTCGACATGGAAGGTCAGCTGCAGCAACTCGCCGTACGTGTCCTGCGACCACACCGGCGTGCCGACCAGCCGCACGCCATCGCCGGGCAGCAGGCGCGCGCCGTCGACGTTGCGGAGCCCGGTGCCGCGCACGCTGAGCGTGGTGACGGTTCCGGCATCGAGGATGATCGGTGAGGTCGAATCCATCGTCGGCACCTTGCCGATGCCGAAGACCGCGTCCTTCGCGTCGACCCATGCGACCTGGCCGCCCGCCGTCGAGAGCCGCAGGCGCCGCTCAGCCAGCGTGGCATCCGCGGTCACCGAGAGCGGGATCTCGAGCTGGCTTCCGTCGGCGCTCGCGGCAAACGTGCCGAACAGCAGGCCATCATACGGCGTGGCCGAGATCGCAGCCACCTGGTCCAGCCCGGCGCCACGCACCACCAGCGTTCCGGACGTGCCCTGCAGGATGCCCGCGGGCGTCTTCCCGGTGGCAACGCTGCCGATCATTACCCGCACCTCGGGGCTGACCGCCGGAGCGTCGAGCTGGACCGGCGCCGGCGGATCGGATTCGATCAGCACGCCGACCACGTTGGACAGGAAGCTGCCGTCGACACTGGTGCCCAGACCGGTGTCGCCCACCGTCAATCCGACCAGCGGCGCGGCGATCGCGTGGTAAACCGGGCCGGCCTGCGTTGCCAGGTAGATGGTGTTGCCCTCGTGCGGCTCGCTCGTGGAGTCGCCCGCCGGCGTGGTGACCACCAGGCTGCGTACGCCCGGTGCGGCATTGGCGTCGACCACGATGGCGAATTCGAGCAGCGTTCCATCGGCCGACGCGGCCAGCGGATAGTTCACGGTGACGCCGTCTGCCGGGATCACGCGCACCTGCGATGCGTTGGCCAGATGACGGCCGCGGACAGCCAGCTTCTGCGCAGGGCCCCCAAGCGTGGCCACCTGCGGCGTGACCGAATCCAGCTCGGCCAGCGGTGCCGAGATCCGGAACGCCCCATCGAGCACCTTCGCGAACGCCAGCGGACCGGTAGGCGTATCCAGCACCAGCCTGCGCAGGCCCAGCTCCGCACCGGCATCGACCTCGACCGTGAAGACCAGGCGGGTGCCCTCGGCCTCCACCTGCGGCGCGCCGACGACCACGCCCTGCGACGGAACCAGCGACACGCTGGTCACGTCCTGCAGGCCCTGGCCCTGCACGGTAACGGTGGTGGTGGTTCCGATGATCGCCCTGGACGGCGCGATGCCGATGGCCGATGCGCCAACCACGATGCCGACATCGGACGTCAGCACCGGCAGGCCGACCTCGTCCGCCGGCGGTTCGGCGTCACCAACCACCACGCCGACCGTCGGCGCCGCCGCCAGGGACTCCGGCCCCAGGCCGGCGACGACGTGGAAGGTGTTCGCGGGTACAGCCGCGGCCTGGCTGCTGCCCGACGCCGTGGTCACGCGCACCACGCGCTCGCCCAGCGGCGCGTCGGCCAGCACTTCGATGCTTGCACGCAGTTCGGTGCCGTCGGCACTGACCTGCGGGATGGCATCGAGCACCACGCCTTCGCCCGGCAGGACTTCGAGCGAAGCGCCCTGCAGGTTGCGGCCACGCATGACCAGCGAGGCATTGGCGCCACGTAGCAGGCGGCCCGGGCTGATGGAGTCGAGCTGCGGCTCGCCGGAGGTCAGCTGCACTACCGAAGCGGCAGCGTCGGCGAACACCAGCTGGCTTCCCGCCGCATCGCGCACGACCAGCCGGCGCGGACCGGGCTGCGCGTCGCCGTCAGCGGTAACCGTCGCCACCAGCGTGCTGCCATCGGCCGCGACCACGCCCTGGCCCACGGTAATGCCGTCCGCCGGCACGAAGGAGAGCTGGGCACCGGCCGGGATGCCAACGCCATGGATGGTGAACGGCTGTGCCGATCCACGCTGCCAGCCACGCGGACTCGCACCGGTCAGCACGCCGCCGATGCTGACGCCGACCACGCCCTGCTGGGTGACCGTGACGTCATGGCTCGTGGTCGGTTCCACGCCGGCCACGGTGATGCCGACCGGCAGCGCGAAGCTCGTGCTTGCGCCCCGGAAATCCGGGGTGATGAACAGCGGCGCGCGGATCTCGGCCAGGGTCGGCGACTGCGCGATCAGCGTGACCGAGCCCTGCGCCAGCGGCGTGATCGCCAGGCGCGCCTCGACCTGACCCGCGGCAATGACCAGGGTCTGCGGCGACAGGCTGGCCTTCGTCGGGTCGGACAGCGAGAAGTTCAGCGTATGGTCGCGGAAATCGGCCTTGGACAGGCGCACCAGGATCTCGCGGGTCTGGCCGTCCGGCGGCATGGCGATCGGCGCCGGCTCGAAGGCCACCGTCGGCGGCACCGGCATCTGCACCTTGAGCGTCGCCGAGCTGGCCGACACCAGGTACTGCCCCTCGTCGAGCGGATCCGGGTTGCGGGCCTGCACCGGCAGGGTTGCCGCCGCCGTCTGGTTGGGCAGGCGCGCATGCAGCTCGGAGCTACTGACGTAGGTGGTGGGAATGGCGCTGGAATTCACCAGCACCTCGGAACGGTCGTTGAAATTGCGGCCGGTGACCGTGAGTTCGGTAACGCCGGCACCGGCGATGGCGACGTCGGGCGACACGGCGGTCACGCCCGGTGCCGCCTGGGTCACGCCGAGCGCCGCCGGGAACACCACCTCACCGGCATCGACGAGCACGCGAAGCGCCGCGGGGCCGAGATCGGCATCCGCGGCGGCGGTAACCTGGATGTTGAAACGCGAGGATGTTCCTCCAGGGAACACCGTCGCCGTCAGGCCTTTCCGATCGAACGTGGGTGACGTCGCGCCGGCGAGCCGGGTTCCATCCACGGTGATCGTGGCCGACTGGCCCTGCTCGAGGGTCGCTGGCGACGTGCGGGAAATGGACGGCGACGCGCCCACCGACACCGTGCCGGCACGGACCACGTAGGGAATGCCCCGCAGGCCCCACTTCACGCTGCGCTGGATGTCGCCCGGCGGGACTTCGATGCCGTCCAGGCCATTGTTGCGGGCACGGTTGCCGCTGCCGGTCGGCGACGCTTCAAGGTCGATGACGATCGCCGCACCGAGGTTGTTGCGCAGGTCGAGGAAGTTGAAGACCGGAGCCGCGCCCTGCACCGAGATGCCGTTGCCGTACTCGAGCACCACGTGCTCGAGCCGGCTGTCCACGGCACCCGGGAGGAAGGTCCAGCGCCCGAACGCGCCGGGCGACGCCGTACCGCCGTCGCGCAAAGATTCGGGACGCACGCGGATCGGCCGGGAGGCACTGCCCAGCGCACGCAGGCTGCCGGCCTGCACCGTCACCATGGCCGAATCGCGCATGTAGACATCGACGCCGGCATCGATCTCCAGCGCCGCGCCGTTGCGGATGACCAGCTCGCCGCTGACCACGTACGGGCTTCCCGCCTGCGTCCAGCGCGTATCGCTTTCGATCACGCCGGAAACGTCGGTGCTCGCGTGCACCAGGGCCGGCAGCAGGGCGAGCAACGCCAGCACCGATGCCGGATGGAAGACGCGCTTACGCATCGAAAGGCCACCCGCACGCCATCCTGGCGCAGGACTCCCGGACAGTTTCCCGAGCATGCGGACGAGGCCGACGATGCACGTTGTCATGGTGCGACTCCATCCCTGGCTCTGGCTGGCAGGCAAAGCGTGCCGACATCAGGCGTGCCCCGGGCGGGACCCACCTTCCCCAACTGCTAAGGCAAAAGCACTGCATCGGCCGCGGATTTCCCCGCGGTCGTGATCCGGTACCTAGTGACTACGTTCCTGCGAACGCGGAGACGAGGCGGCGCAAGCGGCCGATACCCCACCTATGCGGGCGCACAATCCCTGTACGAAAAGCATGAATTCCCCTTTCGAGACGTAATTCCTTCCCCAAGGAACTGCCTGGCCTGCTCGCGATTGCGCGGACGCAGGCACTCAGGGCTGGCATCGTAGAAGCTGCCTTGCATGGCAGTCAAGATGTTGGCGCCCGACGTGGCGTCGGGAAAGTGACGCGTGCAATCGTTACGTCCATGCGCGGCACTTCGCCGCGCATGGCTTCCAGCTCCCGGCGCCGCCTATCGCGGCGCGAGCAGCCGCGACAGCGTGTCCGGCGTGCCGGGGATCCGGGCCAGTCGCGGATACCGCAGCGATCCACTGTAGGGAATCACCATCGCGACGCGCTTTCCGTCCTGTTCGACGAGCAGTTCCACCGGCTGGTTGCCGGCGTCGCGGACTGCATCCAGCAGTCGCGCGACGTCGAAAGGCTGGCCCCGTACCTCCACGATCCGGGCGCGAGGCGCCAGGCCCGCCTTGAAGGCCGGTCCATCCCACACGACCGAGGCGAGCACGCCCTGCGCGGTCACGCCCATGCCCAGCGAGTAGGACAGGTCGACCATCCCCGCCTCTTCCTCCTGCTGGCGGAACGCCTCGGTGGGCGTGTCGGTATAGACCAGCTGCCATCCATGCCCGGCCAGGCCGGCATTCGTATCGACCTCGTCGTGGCCGTCCACCCAGGCTCGCAGGTGCCTAGCCCAGTCTCCCGGCGCCGTGGCCTCCAGCGCATCGCACAACTGCGCGAAGGTGTAGGTCCTGGCGGGAGCATCCGGTGTCGCGCCGGCGAAGAACGACCGCGCGAAATCGTCGATGCCCTTCCTGCCCCGCGTGAGCGCGCGAAGGCGCGCGTCCACGTGCAGCCACAGCATCACGCCTTCCTGGTAGTAGTCCTTGCGCCGCTGCCACTCGGTCCAGCGCACGCGCTGCAGCAGCATGAAGGACGGATAGTTGACGTCGTCCGAAAGGCTGCGCCATGCGCGGCCCGGTGTATTGGCGACGCGCGCGGCGTCGATCGCGAGCTGGTCCAGCGTCTCCCCGCGGCTGCGCAGGCCGGCGCGCGCAGCCAGGACGCGTCCCCAGAACTCGCTCTGCCCCTCGTACACCCAGAGCAGGCTGCCCGACTGCGGCGTGTTCGGCGTCGGAGCCCACAGGTCGGCCGGTACGCGGTAGAGGCCATTCCAGGCATGGACCAGCTCGTGCGGAATGATGTCGCGGCTGCCGAGCTGCGCAGGCCACTCCCGGAAGTAGCTGGACGCAATGGCAATCTCGCCGGAACGCCGGTGTTCGGTGCCGCCGGTGGCGCCGTCATCCGACATCCGCGCGAGGATCTCGTAGCGCTCGAACGGCGCAGGCCCGAAAACCGCCGCGGCCTGGGCGACCATCCGTCGCAGGTCGGCGACGCGTTCGCGCGGCACCTCGAGATCCTCTTGGCGCGGAGCCATCAGGTTGAGCGTCACCTCCGACCCACCTGCCTTGCCCAACGGGATCCGCCCGAGGTGGCGCGCGGCAAGGAGCGGAGAATCCAGCAGGGATTCGAGGGTGACGACGCCCAGCTCGAGCGCGCCGGCGGTGGACGACACGGCCTCCAGCGACGAGGCAGGCGCCAGGCCAGGCGGCAGCGACACGGACGGCCTCACCTGGATGTTGCGTGCGTACCAGCCGGCCGGATAGAGGACCAGTTTCTGCCAGGGAACGACGACCATGTCCGGCGCCAGCAGGTCCTCGCCCGCAACCACCTGGTACGTTGCCTCGATCGTCGTCGCGCCGGCCGGCACCTCCAGGTGGAACGCATGCGGCTCGATCGGATCGCGCCGCCACTGCACGCGCCTGCCGTCCACCGACACGACCAGTCCCGCAAGATTGGTCACGGTCAGGCTGGGTCCATGGCTTGCACTCTCCCAGCGTGGGTACAGCAGCGTGACCCTCCCCGCCTCCTGCACCGGGATACGCACCCGCACGTTGAACACCTTCCGCGCCACATCGGTGGCGTCCACTACGAGATCGACAACGCCATCGTGGTTGCGGTCCACCGGTGCCGGGATCGGCCATCCCGCATTCGCCTGGACGGGTTGCTCCGCTGCCGCCGCATGGCCGCATGGAACCACCAGCAGCATTCCCGCAAGGATGACACCCGGCATCAGAGCGCGCGGGACAAGTGGCATGCATGGCGGAGCCTTGCTCCGGCGACAGGGGAAAGGATGCACCCGATTACTCTCCCTGGCTTGACGGACGGTCCGGCGACTCGCGCACCGATCCTACAAGCCACGACTCTCCATGCGAGCCGGGAGTTCTCCACTTCCCCCTGCAGGCCGAATCGCGGTTCCGTCGCGTTCATTTTGTCGCGGCATTGCGTCCAGCACGGGTTACACGAAGCGAACCTCGGCAAGGATTCTTTCCTCCCCGCGTCACCAGGATATGCAACTAGCGCGCAGCCGGCGCTGCTGTCACGCAACGTGCGCGCGCCACTCATGATTCCGGTGCCGCGAAGCGCCCGTCTCCGGCCAGCGAAACCCGCCCGATCCACTCCCGGAACGCTTCCAGGAACGTCCCGAGCCGCCGCGCCGTGGCAGCGTCGAACGGATCGGCATCCGGCCCCTGCCCGCCCGCACCGGCGATGTAGACCTGCGGCGTCGCCATCACCAGCGCTTCCATGGCTGAAAGCGCATGCCGGACCTGGGCCTGCGCGACACGCGTGCCCCACCTGCCGGGCGTTGCCCCGACGATGGCGACCGGCTTGCCGGCAAGCACCTCGCCATATGCGGGATCCTTGCGCGAGAGCCAGTCCAGGACGTTCTTGAGTACCCCGGGCATGGACTGGTTGTATTCGGGCGTGGCGATGAGCACTCCGTCGGCGGCGGCGATGGCGGCGCGCAGGAGCCTGACGCCCTCCGGGCCGCCATGCGTGTCGGCTTCCACGTCCTCGTCGAAGAGCGGGACGTCGTGGATGTCGTGTACCAGCAGCTGGATCCTTCCAGGCGCGGTCGTGGCCGCAAGGTCCAGCAACCGCCGGTTATAGCTCCGCCTGCGGAGGCTGCCGGCGAAACCGAGGATGCGAAGCGGGGAGTTCGTCTCTGGCATGGCGGTCCCTTTTGGGGTCAAGACAGGAGGAGGAGGCCAGTGCTGGCGAGCAGTGCCAGCCCCATGATGCGGGCGAACACGCGTTGCCGGGCCGGCATGCGCAGGAAGTACGCGAGGTACCGGCCGGCCAGCGCCCAGAGCAGCAGGCAGGCGAAGGGAACGAAGAGGAACAGCGGCCCCAGCCACAGCAGCGTGCCGGCCACGCCCTGGCCGGGAAACGCAGCCACCAGGGCCAGGACCATTGCCCAGCCCTTCGGATTGAGGAACTGGAATGCGAGCAGGCCGGCGAAACCGGCGGGAAGCCTCCCTGCGCCACTTTGCCCCGCCCCGCGGACCATGCCGACACCGAGCCATCCCAGGTAGATCGCCCCGGCCGACGCAACGACCCACCGCAGGGAAGTCCAGCCGGCCGGCATCGCATCGGCGGCAACCGTCACCACCACGAGCATCAGCACTCCACCGAGCACGATGCCCGCGATCGCCGACGATACCGCCGCGAGGTCGCCCCTGGCCGCCGCCCGCAGGACCACGAGGTTGTTGGGGCCTGGCGTGAGCGCCGCCACCAGCAGCATGCCGGTGGCGGCCAGGATACCGGGGGGCATTCGCAGACTCCGCTGTAAGGACGATGCAGTCTGGCAGCCCGCGGCGGTGCAGGTGCGCACCATGACGGTCTACTATCCAGACCATGAAGCCCCTCCCCCTCAACGCCCTGCGGGCATTCGCCCTGGTCCACGCCCATGGAGGCGTGCGCGCCGCGGCCCGCGAGCTCGACATTTCGCACTCGGCGGTCAGTCGCCACCTGGTCGAGCTGGAAACCTGGATCGGGGTGCCGCTGGTGGAGCGCTCGACGCGCCGGTGGACGCCGACGCCGCAGGGCGCAGCGCTTGCGCGCCGGCTGCAGGAGCTGTTCCGGGAAATGGACGATGCGACCGAAGCAGCGCGCGAGTCCGGTTCCCCGTTTTCGGTGACGATCGCCGCCGCACCCTCGTTTGCCAGCCGCTGGCTGCTGCCCCGGCTGCCCGCGCTGGAACGCGCACATCCGCGGATCGCGCTTTCGCTCCTGGTCAACCAGCGCCTGGAAACCCCGTCCGAAGGCATCGACCTGGCAGTGCGCATGGGTGCCGGCCCCTGGCCGGGACTGGAATGCGAACCACTGATGGATGAGCGCCTCTACCCTGTCGCCAGCCCGGCCTACTGGCGGCAAGCCGGTGGTGGCGAGGAGGTCGATTGCCTGCACGGCATGCGACTGCTGCACGACCGCGATCCCTCGGCGAGCTGGGAACTGTGGCGTCGCCATTTCGGTCCGGCCTCGCTCGCGCTGGAACACGGTGCGCGGCTGGCATCGTCGGACCTGGTACTACGAGCCGCCGAGCTCGGCCAGGGCGTGGCGCTGGCGCGGGAACGCTTCGCCGGCGACGCGCTGGCGGCGGGCACGCTGCTGAGGCCATTCGACGGAAAGGCCGTGCACCTGCCGCAGGCCTACTGGATCGTGCGTCCGGCCAGGCCGCGCGCGGGGGCATCGAAACGCCACGCGATCGCAACCGTGGTGCAGTGGCTCAAGGAGCAGGCCGGGGCAGGCTGATCGCAACCGGTATCGCCCGCATCACCGGCGCGCGAAGGCACACGGCGATGCATGCACGGAATTCCCGGGCAATGTCGTCAAAGAGGGAATGGCGCGCGGCAACGCCAGAAGATGGTGGAGCCAGGCGGGATCGAACCGCCGACCTCCTGCATGCCATGCAGGCGCTCTCCCAGCTGAGCTATGGCCCCACGAGCATCGGCCACCAGGCCTCTGCGTACCGCTGGAAATGTGGCGTCCCCACGGGGATTCGAACCCCGGTCGCTACCGTGAAAGGGTAGTGTCCTAGGCCTCTAGACGATGGGGACAATATCGTCGCTTCGCCCGACTTGCGTCGGATTTGGTGGAGCCAGCCGGGATCGAACCGGCGACCTCTTGCATGCCATGCAAGCGCTCTCCCAGCTGAGCTATGGCCCCACGAAGCTGAGGGCGCGAATATTAGACAGTCTCCGTAACTTGCGCAAGCGTTTCTTCACGAAAATTTTCGTCCACCAGCGGACGCAGTTGCGGATCGAGCGCGACGCGCTCGTCGAACACGAAACAGCGGCCTTCGTACCCCTGCCCGCCGACCTGCTCGAACCAGCCGAGGATGCCGCCCTCCAGCTGCAGCACGTTGTCCATGCCGTCCTGGCGCATCCATAGCGCCGCCTTCTCGCAGCGGATGCCGCCGGTGCAGAAGCTGACAACGGTCGCGTCGGCCAGCGCCTGGCGATGCGGCTCCAGCGCGGCCGGCAGGTCGGTGAACTTCGTGATCGGCAGGGTCAGCGCGCCCTGGAAGGTGCCGTAGGCCACCTCCTGTGCATTGCGGGTATCGAGCATCACGACCGGCCGGCCCTGGTCGTCGCGGCCGCCCTGGGCCAGCCAGCGCGCCACCGTGGCCGGATCCACCGCCGGCGCGCGCGCACCCTGGGCCAGCGGCGTGGCCTCGGGATGGCGGAAGCTGATGATCTCCGGCTTCACCTTCACCTTGAGGCGGGCGAACGGCACGGTGCCGCTGCGGCTGTAGCGCGGCTTCAGCCCGGCCAGGCGTGGATCGGCATGCAGTCCGTCGACGAAGCCGCGCAGGGCCTCGTCCGGTCCGGCGAGGAACAGGTTGATGCCCTCGCCGGCCACGAGGATGGTGCCCTTGAGGTCGGCCGCCCGGGCGGCTTCATGCAGGTGCCCGGCGAGCGCGTGCGGATCGTCGATGTGGACGAACAGGTAGGCGGCGAGATTGAGCATGCCGCCATTGTAATGGCCGCCCCTGCCCGATCCTCAGCGCAGCAGCCACCACGGCAGCGACAGGGTGAACGCCAGGATCACCAGTATCGCCAGCAGTCGCGGCAGCACGAAGGCCGGGCGCGTACGCAGCAACTGCATGAAGGACTCCCCTTCGCCGCGCTGCTGGCGCTCCAGCGCCTCGGCCTGGACCCGGCTCCGGCGCTGCAGCTGGTACTCGTCCAGCAGCGCCCGGGCGCGTGGATACTCGCCGGCGTCGCGCAGCCACAGGCCCGGCGCGGACAGGCCCAGGATGCCGGCGTCGGTCTCGTACCAGCCGAAGCCATATTGATCGAGCAGCGCACGCACCTCGGATGCCTCATCCTCGGGCACGTTGCGCAGGGAAAACAGCAGCTTGGCCATGCGCGCATGATACGCGCCATCGCCGCGGCCGCCGCCGGCGGTTTACCCTTGCGTCCCCTCGAGGACCCGAAGTCATGCGTCTTTTCCTGCTTTCCGCCCTGCTCTGCTCCCTGCTGCTGGCCGCCTGCGGCCAGTCCGGCCCGCCGCCTGGCGGTTCGGTCGCGCAGCTGGAGCGCATCGACGAGGTGACCGGCCAGGGCGACCTTGCCACCCCCGGCAGCCGCGTCACCGTGCACTACACCGGCTGGCTGTACGACGAGCGCCTGCCGGAGAAGCGCAGCCGCAAGTTCGACAGCTCGCTGGACCGCGGCGAGCCTTTCACCTTCGTGCTCGGCGCCGGCCAGGTGATCCGCGGCTGGGACGACGGCGTGGCCGGCATGCGCGTCGGCGGCCGGCGCATCCTGATGATCCCGTCCGCGCAGGCCTATGGCGCACGCGGCGCCGGGCGCGCGATCCCGCCGCACGCCTCGCTGGTGTTCGAGGTCGAGCTGCTGGGCGTGGAAGCGCGCTGATCCATGCCTGCGGAGCTGACCACCCTGCCGGGCCTGGCGATCGTCGGCGGCGGCGCGGCTGGCCTGATGGCCGCCGAGGTCGCACGCGCGGCCGGCATCGAAGTCGACCTTTACGAAGCCAAGGGCTCGGTCGGGCGCAAGTTCCTGATTGCCGGCAAAGGCGGCCTCAACCTCACCCACGCCGAGCCCATGCCCGGCTTCGCCCGGCGCTACGGTGTCCGCGCGCCCCAGGTCGCCGCCTGGCTGGCCGACTTCGGACCGGGCGAGCTGCGGGACTGGGCACGCGGCCTCGGCGTGGAAACCTACGTGGGCAGCTCGGACCGCGTGTTCCCGCAGGACCGCAAGGCCGCGCCCCTGCTGCGCGGCTGGGTGCGCCGACTGAAGGAACAGGGCGTGCGCTTCCACGTGCTGCACCGCTGGGAAGGCTGGGACGATGACGGTGCCCTGCGCTTCCGCAACGGGGATGGCGAGCTGCGCGTGCGCGCCCCGGCCACGGTCCTGGCCATGGGCGGCGGCAGTTGGCCGCAGCTCGGTTCCGATGGCGCCTGGGTCGGGTCCGTGGCCGCCGCCGGCATCGAGGTCTCGCCGCTGGTGCCCTCCAACTGCGGCTTCGACGTGGGCTGGAGCGAATACTTCGCCGGGCGCCACGCCGGCGCCCCGCTCAAGCCCGTGGTCGCCCACTGGCAGGACCTGGACGGAACCCCGCGCTCGCTGCAGGGCGAATGCGTGGTCACCGCCACCGGTATCGAAGGCAGCCTGGTCTACGCGCTGTCGGTGCCGCTGCGCGAGGCGATCGCCCGCGACGGCCACGCCACCCTGCACCTGGACCTGGTGCCCGGCCGCGAGCTGGAACGCCTGCGCGCCGAGCTGGGCAGGCCGCGCAAGGGCCGCAGCTTGAGCGAACACCTGCGCCGCCAGGCCGGCGTCGACGGGGTCAAGGCGGCGCTGCTGCGCGAGGTGCTGGATCCACAGTCCATGGCCGACATGGAACGGGTCGCCACCACGCTCAAGCGCCTGCCGCTGGTGCTCAGGCGCCCGCGCCCGCTGGACGAGGCGATCAGCAGCGGCGGCGGCGTGCGCCTGGAGGCGCTGGACGCGGACCTGATGGCTCTCGCCCGGCCCGGCGTGTTCTGCGCCGGCGAAATGCTGGACTGGGAAGCGCCGACCGGCGGCTACCTGCTGACCGCCTGCTTCGCCAGCGGCCTGCGTGCCGGCCGCGCCGCGGCGCGCTGGCTGCAGGCTGCGGACAAGTCCTGACCCCGGCGCCTCAAGCCGCGGACAGCGGCCACTCTCCCAGCACGCGGTAGCGGGTTCCCGCACCGGTACGCAGGCTCTGCAGCAGGGCGAAGCGGTCCACCCGCCATTCCACCGGCGGCACCGGCTGCGGCGGGAAGCGCACGCTTGCCCGGCGTCGCACGGTCACGTGCGGCGCGAGCGAAGGCCCTACCGGCACGCGCACCCGCCGGGCGGCCAGGGCCGCCGCCAGTGCCCGGTGCAGTTCCTCCAGCTGCCTGGGCGGCTGCGAGGGCCGGAGTACCCAGATCGATTCCGCGTGGCCGAAGCATTCGGCCTGGTCCAGGCGCAGTTCGAAGCCGGACAGCCGCATCCGTGCAGCCGCGGCGCAGGCATCGTCCACCAGCGCCTGCGGCAGCCGGGACCACTCGCCCAGCCAGTGCAGGGTCAGGTGCAGGCGTTCGTCGGGCACGCCACCGCCGCGCTGGGGCGCCAGGCCCGCCTCCAGCGCCTGGCGCGCGGCCTGGATGGCGGCCACCACCGGCGGCGCCGGCACCAGCGCGAAGAACAGGCTGTGGTGCTCGTCCGCGGCAGCGAACAGGTCGCCCATCACACGATCGCTCAGACCGCGGCGGTGACCACGATCTCGACCTTCCAGGCCGGATCGGCCAGCTTCGCCTGCACCGTGGCGCGGGCGGGGGTATGCCCCTGCGGCACCCACTCTTCCCAGGCCTTGTTCATGCCGGCGAAATCGCCGATGTCGGCGAGGAAGATCTCCGCGCGCAGGATCTTCGTCTTGTCGCTGCCGGCCTGGGCCAGCAGCGCATCGATCGCCTGCAGCACCTGCCGGGTCTGGCCGGTGATGTCCTGGCTGGTGTCCTCCGGGATCTGCCCGGACAGGTAGGCCACGCCGTTGTGCACGGTCATTTCGGACATGCGCGGACCGGTTTCGAAACGCTGGATCATGGGGAAGCTTCCCTGGTTGCGGGTCATGGGAGCCGCGCGCGCGGCAGCGGCGCAGGATACAACGCCCGCCAGCGGCCGGAGCGCAGGAAAACGTTGCCCGGGAAACGGCTGCCGCGCATGCCGGATGGGCCATCCGGGTCATTCCAGGGACGGCTGGCGGGCATACACTGGCGACAGCAGGCAGCGGGAGGTGGGTCATGTACGCAATGGCATTGGCAGCGGCCCTGGCCGCATCCCAGCCGGCGACGCCGCCGGCCGTTCCCCCGGCGGAGCAGGCCCCGCCGGCAGTGGCTGTCCAGCAGCCGCCGCATATCCCGGACCTGGCCGAGATCATGGCCATTCCGCCGGAACTGCAGGTGCTGCTGCAGGAGCGGGTGATCGCCCCCGGCGGCACCCGCCAGGAGCAGCTGGAGCGGCTGGTGGTACTGGTGTTCGACCAGACCGCACTGGCGATCGAATACGACAACGACCGCACCCGCACCGTGGCCGAGACCTGGCGCGACCGCAGGGCCAACTGCGTGTCCTACACCCTCCTGTTCGTCGCCCTCGCCCGCGCCGCCGGCATGGATGCCTACGTCCAGGAGGCCGGCGAGGTGCTGGCCTGGTACCGGGACGCGGGCGTGATCTACAGCGCCAGCCACGTCAATGCAGGCATCCGCAGCGGCATGCGGCAGCAGACGGTGGACGTGGACCGCAACATCCTGGCCACGCGCGGGCGGCCGCGCGGCGTCAGCGACGCCCGCGCCCTTGCCCATGTCTACAACAACCGCGGGGCGGAACTGATGGCCGACGGCGACCTGGCCGGCGCCCGCGCCCTGCTGGAAGCGGCGCTAATGGCCGACCGCAAGTTCGTGCCGGCCTGGAACAACATGGGCGTGCTGCAGCAACGGCTCGGCGACGAACGCAAGGCGCTGGAGGCCCTGCACACGGCGCGCCGGCTTGCCCCCGAGCACGCCTCGACCCTGTCCAACCTTGTGAACGCGTACCAGCGCAACGGCCAGCCCGAGCAGGCGGCGCGTTACGCCGCCAGGCTCGAAGAGATCCGCCGCACCGACCCCTTCGCCCAGTTCATGCTCGCGCTGGAATGCGAGGACGAGGGCGACTACGGATGCGCGATCGCACGCTACCAGCGCGCCATCCGCATCCAGGGCGGCGAGCACGCGTTCCATTTCGGACTGGCGCGGGCGTACTTCCTGGACGGCCAGCTGGAGCACGCGCAGCGCGAGATGGCCAAGGCCGCCAGCCTCGGCGATACCGAACGCGTGCGGAACGTCTACCGGCGCAAGCTGGAGAGCCTGGAGCGCTGGCGCATGGCGCAGGCCAGCCGGGCCCCGCGCGCGCGCTAGACTTCGCGGATGGAAACCATCGATTTCGAGCTCCAGGGCGAGCATGTGGAACTGAACCAGCTGCTCAAGCTGGTCGGCGTTTGCGACAGCGGCGGCGCCGGCAAGGCGCTGGTGGCCAGCGGCGTGGTCCGCGTCGATGGCACGCCGGAGCTGCGCAAGACCTGCAAGATCCGCGCGGGCCAGACCGTCACCGCGCCCGGCGTGCAGGTGCGGGTGCACGCGCCCTGACCGCCGCCGTCGCCCGCGCGGAGGCGTACACTCGGCGTGGCATGGACCGGGAGGCGGGTCATGTACGCACTGGCACTGGCAGCGGCACTGGCCGCAACCCCACAGGCCGGACCTGCGACCGGGTCCACGGCGCCGCCATCGGCGCCTCCCACCCTGCCGGCGATCCAGGCCCTGCGGCCTGTTCCCGGGATCGATGAGGTCCTGGAGATCCCTCCCCCGCTACGGGCGATGCTGCAGGAGCGCGTGATCGACCCGGGCGGCAGCCGCGAGGACCGGATCCAGCGGCTGGCGGCCATGGTCCTGGAACCTGACGGCCTCGGACTCGAATACGACAACGACCGCACCCGCACCGTGGCCGAGGCCTGGCGCGACCGGCGCGCCAACTGCCTGTCGTTCACGCTGGTGTTCGTCGCCCTGGCGCGTGCGGCCGGGATGGACGCCCACGTGCAGGAAGTGGACGAGGTCCTGGCCTGGTACCGCGACGCGGGGGTCATCTACGGCGCCAGCCACGTCAATGCCGGAATCCGCGGCGGCCTGCGCCAGCACACGCTGGACGTCGAGCAGAACATCCTGGCCATGCGCAGCCGTCCGCGCGTCGTCGACGACGCCCGCGCCCTGGCCCATTTCCGCAACAACCGCGGCGCCGAACTGATGGCCAGCGGTGACCTGGCCGGCGCACGCGCGCAGCTGGAGGCGGCACTGGAAGCCGATCCGCGCTTCGTGCCGGCCTGGAACAACCTGGGTGTGCTGGAGCTGCGGGCGGGGCATTTCGAGGCCGCCGGCACCGCGCTGCGCGCCGCCTGGCGGTTGGCACCGAAGCACACAGCGACCCTGTCCAACCTGGTGAACCTTTACCAGCGCAGCGGCCAGGCCGGACTTGCCGCGGACTTCGTCGCCAGGCTGGAAAAGGTCCGACGCACCGATCCCTTCGCCCAGTTCGTGCTCGCCCTCGGCTGCGAGGACGCCGGCAACTACGCCTGCGCGGCCACCCATTACCGCAAGGCCATCCGCCTGGACGGCGGGCAGCATGCCTTCCACTTCGGCCTGGCCCGGGCGTACTTCCTGGCCGGCCAGCCGGAACTGGCCCGACACGAGATGGCGCGCGCGCTGAAGTTGGCGGATACCGACCGGGCGCGGGGGATGTACCGCCGCAAGCTCGACCATCTGGAACGCTGGCCCGGCGTCGAGGACGGCCACGCGCTGCATGCGCGCTAGCCCTGCCCCGATGCGCGCCACCTGCCGGAAGCCACGCATGGCTGGAGCCCCCCACTCGCCGGGGCAGCGGTACCGACGGCACCAGCCGCCGCACGGTTAGCGTCGCGGTTCCGGGGCGACTTAAGCGTCCAGCTGCAGCGATGCTGCAAGCATTGCAGCCATCCTGCGGATGCGATCCGATGCGCGGCGCGCGCGTCGGGGGCAGCGTCTCCTAGAATGAGAGGCGAAGCGGCCGGCGCGGCCGTATCCATGCCAAACGGATGAAGCAATACCTGCCCGCCTGGGTACAGGGCTGGCTGGGCACGGTCACGCCGATCGTCCAGGCCGTGCTGATCGTCCTGGCCGCCTGGCTGCTGCAGCAGCTGGTGCGCCGGATCGTGCACCGCCTCATGAACAAGCGCGACGTTCCGCCGGAGATGGGCGTTGCACTGCACCGGGTCAGCGGCGGCCTGATCGGCTTCGGCGCCCTGCTGCTGGTGCTGGAACGACTGGGCGTATCGGGGACGGTGCTGTGGACTGCCTTCACCAGTTTCGCCGCGGTCGGCGCGGTGGCGTTCTTCGCCGCCTGGAGCGTGCTGTCCAACATCTTCTGCACGGTGCTGATCTTCACCACCCGCCCGTTCCGCCTGTACGACTACATCGAGGTGGTGGAGAACGGCGAAAAGCCCGGCCTCAAGGGCCGCGTGGTCGACGTCAACCTGATCTACACCACCCTGCAGGAAGTGGCGCGCGACCCGGCCCATGCCGGCAGCAGCCTGCAGGTCCCCAACAGCATGTTCTTCCAGCGCGTGGTGCGCCGCTGGCGCGGCAGCGAAGTGCCGGCCGCATGGCTGGCGCCGCCGGCCACCGAAAGCGCCCCGAAGTAACCGCTGGACTCAGCGCAGCTGGCTGTCCTTGCTGCCGCGCCGGTTGTAGCCGGCAAAGCTGGCTTCGTCCTCGTCGTGCGCGGACTGGCAGGCGACGCACAGGCGCACGCCGGGCACCGCGCGACGACGCGCCTCGGGGATGGGCGCGTCGCATTCCTCGCAGCGCTCCAGGCTCGGCCCCTTCGGCAGGCGCGAGCGGGCGCGCTCGATGCCGTCCTTCACGGTCGCGTCGATCTGGTCGTTGACGGCGTTGTCGCCGGCCCATCCGGTCGCCATGGAAACCTCCTCCTCGGCACTACAGATACAGGGTGCCTGCGGCGATGTGAATCCCCGGCAAGCGCATGCCATCAATGCGTATCCCCGTCCCCTCCGGAGGGGACAGGGGGGTGAGGGCCGGCTGCTTTGCGATGGCACTGCCGCGGTCGGCAGAGGTGATCGCGACCAGACAGGCCGGATCGCAGCGAGCATCGACCGCGCCGGCCGCCCTACCCTCGCCCCAGCCCCTCTCCCGATGGGAGAGGGGTGCCTCCGCAGCCACCCTCGAGGTCGTCGAGGATCGGGCAGTCCGGGCGGTCGTCGCCGTGGCACTGACCTGCCAGGGCTTCAAGCGTGCGCTGCATGGACTGCAACTGGGCGATGCGCTCGCCCAGCTCTGCCGCGTGCTGCAGCGCCAGCCGCTTGACCTCGGCGCTGGCGCGGGTGCGATCCGACCACAACGCCAGCAGCCGCTCGATCTGCTTCATCCCGAAGCCCAGCAAACGCGCGCGGTTGATGAAACGCAGGCGGTGCACATCGGCCTCGGCGTACAGGCGGGAGCCGGCAGCGGGGCGCGGCGGCGGCGGGGCCAGGCCGATCCCCTCGTAATGTCGGATCATCTTGGCCGACACACCCGAATGCGCGGCCGCCTCGCCGATCGAGTACAAGCCCTTGTCCCGGGCGGCCTTCGCGGCTTCGTGCTTCATGGCGTCGTCCCCGCGCCGGCCGCGGGACGCCAGCGCCGCAGCAGCAGGGTATTGGCGACCACGCTCACCGAGGAGAACGCCATCGCCGCGCCGGCCAGCGCCGGGCTCAGCATGCCGGCGGCCGCCAGTGGAATGCCGATGACGTTGTACCCGAAGGCCCAGAACAGGTTCTGGTGGATCTTGCCGGTGGTGCGCCGCGAGACATCGATGGCATCGGCCACCAGCTGCGGCTCCGGCCGCATCAGGGTGATGGCCGCCGCATGCATGGCCACGTCGGTGCCCGAACCCATGGCGATGCCGACATCGGCCGCCGCCAGCGCCGGCGCGTCGTTGATGCCCTCGCCGACCATCGCCACCACGCCACCGGACTTCAATGCCTCGATTGCGGCCACCTTCTGCTCCGGGCGCACCTCGGCCTGCACCTCGTCGATGCCCAGCGCCTCCGCCACCGTGCCGGCGGCGCCGCGGTTGTCGCCGGACAGCATCACCGTGCGCACGCCCATCGCGCGCAGGCGTTCGATCGCAATGCGCGCACCAGGGCGCGGCTGGTCGCGGAAGGCCAGCAGGCCGCGCAGTCGCGGCTTGCCGCCCTCCTCCACCGCCAGCCAGGACAGGGTGTGGCCACTGGCTTCCAGTTCCTCCGCACGCCCCAGCAGTGCGTCCACGGCCACGCCGGCTTCCCGCATCAGGGCCAGGTTGCCGATCCAGGCCATGCGCCCGTCGACCCTGCCGCGCACGCCGCGGCCCGGCAGCGCCTGCAGCCCGCTCGCCGGGGCCGCGTCGACGCCTTCGCGCAACACCGCCAGCGCCAGCGGATGCGCGCTGTGCTGCTGCAGGGCCGCGGCCAGGACCAGCAGCGCATCGCGGTCGCCGTCCACCGCAACCGCCTCCAGCAGGCGGGGCTCGCCCACGGTGAGCGTGCCCGTCTTGTCGAAGGCCACCACCTTGATCGAGCGCGCCAGCTCAAGCGCATGCGCATCCTTGACCAGGATGCCGGCGCGCGCGGCCACGCCGGTGCCGGCCATGATCGCCGTCGGCGTGGCCAGTCCCAGGGCGCAGGGACAGGCGATGACCAGCACCGACCCCGCGTTGAGGATGGCGCGGTCCCAGTCGCCCGTGCCCAGGCCCCAGCCCAGCAAGGTCAGCAGGGCAAGGCCCAGGATCACCGGCACGAACACCGCGGCGACCCGGTCCACGGCGCGCTGGATCGGCGCCTTCACCGCCTGCGCGTCCTCCACCAGCCGGACGATGCGGGCAAGCGCGGTCTCCGCCCCCACCGCGGCGGTGCGCACCACGACCACGCCATCGGCGTTCACCGCGCCGGCGGTGACCCGGTCGCCCGGCGCCTTGGCCACGGGCACCGATTCGCCCGTCACGAGCGACTCGTCGGCATGGGTAAGTCCTTCCTCGACGATGCCGTCCACCGGGAAGCGTTCCCCGGGACGCACGACCACCCGGTCGCCCACCGCCACCTGGTCTACCGGCACCTCGGACTCGCCCTGGGCGGTGCGCAGGCGCGCGGTGGTCGGGCGCAGCGCCTGAAGGGCGCGGATCGCGGCGGTAGCCTGGCGCTTGGCGCGCCCCTCCAGGAACTTGCCCAGCAGCACGAGGGTGATGATCGCGGCCGAGCCTTCGAAATACAGCGGTGCATGCCCGCCCTCGCGCAGCAGGTGGAACAGGCTCAGGCCGTACGCCGTGCTGGTGCCCAGTGCGACCAGCAGGTCCATGTTGCCGGTGCCGGCCCGCAACGCGCCCCAGCCGGCGCGGTAGAACCTCGCGCCCAGCCAGAACTGCAGCGGCGTGGCCAGCAGCAGCTGGATCCAGCCCGGCAACATCCAGTGCCTGCCGAAGGGCATGCCAACCATCGGCAGGACCATCGGTGCGGCCAGCACGATCGCGATGACCAGGTGGCGGGCTTCCTTGGACAACCGTGGGTCTGCAGCCGTAGCCAGCCCCGCCGGCTGCCCCGCAAGGGACGTTTGCGTTCCGGAAGGCAGCGCTGCCGCGGGCGCCTCCGGCGCCGCGATCCGGTAACCGGCCTTGCGTACGGCCTCTGCCAGGACGGCCGTATCAGCGGGACCAGCGGTACGTACCCGTGCCCGCTCGGTGGCCAGGTTGACCGAGGCCTCGACCACGCCCGGCACCGCGGCGAGGGCGCGCTCCACCCGGCCTACGCAGGAAGCGCAGTGCATGCCCTCGATCGCCAGCTCGGCCTCGCCCGCCGGCACGCGGTAGCCGGCCTTTTCCACTGCAACGACCAGGTCGGCCGCCGGTGGCAGCGCCGCGCCGCGGACCTCGGCGGTGGCGCTGACCACGTTGACGCTGGCCGACTCCACGCCCGGCAGTGCCGCCAGGGCGCGTTCGACCCGCCCGGCGCAGGAGGCGCAGCTCATGCCCTCCACGGGCAGACGCAGGACGGCGGGAGTTGTGCCGGCCGCGGGGACTACAACGATGTTCGGGGTATCCATGGCGACCATGGTGAACCTTCCCATCATGGGAAGGTCAAGTCCGGCCAATGACTTTGCTCTGCCGCCACTCCCGGTTCCCGCTCCTGACGAATCCCCAATCCCGAATCACCAATCACCAATCACCAATCACCAGTCACCAGTCACCAGTCACCAGTCACCAATCTACGAGAACACAGGCTCCAGCAGGCGGAAGGTGCCGGCGTCGGCATCCATCTCGACCTGGCCGCCGACCGGGATGATGAACTGCTCGCGCAGGTGGCCGATCTGGGCGCCACGGTAGGCCGGGATGGCCAGCGGACGGACATGGTCGTCCAGGACCTGCTCCAGGGTCAGCGAACCATAGCCAGCGCGCGGCTCGCAGTCCGTGCACTGGCCGAAGATGAAACCCGCGATGCGATCCAGCACCCCGGCGAGCTTGAGCGTGGTGAGCATCCTGTCCACCCGGTACGGCGCCTCCTCCACGTCCTCCAGGAACAGGATCGCCCCGTCGAATGCCGGCAGGTAAGGCGACCCCGCCAGGCCCACCAGCACCGACAGGTTGCCGCCCAGCAGCCGGCCGCGGGCGCGTCCGCCGTGGATGGTCATGGTGCGGTTGCGGCGCGGCACCAGTTCGTCCTCGTCTTCGTCCGGCGGGTTGCGGTATTCGAGCAGTTCGTGCTGGAAGAACACCCGCCGGAACTGGTCGACCACGAAGCGGTTCCAGCTGCCCGAGCCGATCGGGCCATGGAAGGTCACCAGCCCGGTCTGCGCCTGGATCGCGCAATGCAGCGCGGTAATGTCCGAATAGCCAAGCAGCACCTTCGGATTGCGCCGGATCAGCCCGTAGTCCAGCAGTGGCAGCAGGCGTGCCGCGCCGGCCCCGCCGCGCCCGCACACCAGCGCCCGCACTTCCGGGTCACCGAACATGCGGTTGATGTCCCCGGCGCGGTCGGCATCGCTGCCGGCCAGGTGGCCACGGCGGTCGCCGTAATGCTCGCCGGCGCGCACCTTGAAGCCCAGCGCCTGCATCGCCTCGGTCGCCAGCTGCAGCTTGAGGCTGTCGTCGGTAGCCGAGGACGGGCTGACCAGGCCCACCATGTCGCCCGGGCGCAGCGCGGGTGGCAGCAGGCGCACCGGCCCGGCGGCCAGCGCCCGTCCCGGGCCGGTCAGCGCCAGCAGGGAGGCGGCCATCGCGCTGCCGAGGAACTGCCGTCTGTGCATGGGTTACCCCCTCGTCGCCAGCAGCGAGCCTAGCAACCCCGGGCCAGCGGCGGCCGGCCGCCGTCGTTGTCGCACTCACGCGATGCGGGCGAAGATTGGCGGCCTTTCGTGCCAGGTATGTCCATGCCCCACCTTCCCGCGCGGCGCCGCTGGATGATCGCGACCGCCCTCGTCCTCCTGCTGGCGCTGCTGTCCTGGGCCGTGGCGCGCTGGCTCGGACCGGTCCTGCCGGGCTACGAGGTGGCTTCGGGCCCGCTGGTGCAGAACGTGGTGGCCACCGGCCGGGTCGCGGCGCTGTCGCGGGTCCAGGTCGGCGCCGAGATCTCCGGCCTGGGGCTGGAGCGGCGGGTAATGGAGGGCGACCGGGTCGCGCCCGGCGACGTGCTGGTGGTGCTGCGGGCGCTGGATATCGAAGCCCGCCGCAACGAGGCGCGTGCCGCGCTGGAGACCCTGCGCAAGGCCGACCGTCCCGATGCCCAGGCCCGCTACCGCCAGGCCCAGGCCGATCTCGCCCAGGCCGAGCGCGAGGCCCAACGCCGGCGCGAACTCGGCGAGCGCCGGCTGGTGTCTCGCGAGAGCGTCGAGCAGGCCGCGCAGGCGGTGGCGGCCGCCCGTGCCGCGGCCGAGCAGGCGCGCGGGGCTGCCGAAGCCGTGGCCAGCGGCGGCGCGCTGGAAGTCCAGGCGATCGAACGCCTGCGCGCGGCCGAGGCCGACCTCGAGCGCGCGGTGATCCGCTCCACCGTGGCGGGCACCGTGCTGGTCCGCCAGGTCGAGCCCGGCGATACCGTCACTCCGGGCCAGGTGCTGCTGGAGATCGCGGCCGACGCGCCGGGGGAGATCCTGCTGCCGCTGGACGAGAAGAACCTGTCCCTGCTGGAAGTCGGCCAGGCGGCCACCTGCGTGGCCGATGCCTTCCCCGGCCGCCCCTTCCCCGCCACCGTGTACCACGTCGCCCCGGGCATCGATCCGGCGCGTGGCACCGTGGACGTGCGCCTGCGCATAGACCCCTCGGCCGACTTCGTGCGCCAGGACATGACCGTCACCGCGACCATCCTTACCGGCCGCCGCGACAAGGCGCTTGCCGTGCCCAACGATGCCTTGCTCGGCAACGATCCGGGGGCCACCCGTGCCGAGGTGCTGCGCGTGCGCGGCGGACGCGTGCAACGGGTGCCGGTGACGCTGGGCCTGCGTGGCCTGGCGATGACCGAGGTCAGCGAAGGCCTGACCGAAGGCGACCAGGTGCTGGCCGCTGGCACGCTGGACGATGCCGCGCTCCCGGCCGATGGCGACCGCGTACGCCTGCGCGTGCAGCCGCTGCCGGCGGCGCTGCCCGCCGCGGCGGCGAGCAAGGACCAGGCCCTGCCCACCGCCGTCCAGGGCGGCGCGGGCTGATCCCATGTGGATCGAAACCACCATCGCGATGCGTTTCCTGCGCCATGGGCGCGCGCAGTCGCTGCTGATCCTGTGCGGCATCGCCGTGGGCGTGGCGGTGATCGTGTTCGTCACCGCCCTGATCTCCGGCCTGCAGCAGAACCTGATCGAGCGCACCCTCGGCAGCCAGGCGCACGTGCGGGTGGAGGCGCCGCGCGAAGTGAACCTGCTCGCGCCGCCCGAGGCCGGCACCCTGCAGCTGGTGCTGGAGGATCCGCGCCCGCAGGCCATGCGCCCGATCGACAACTGGCTGCAGGTGCGCGACGTGATCGAGCGCCTGCCCGGTGTCACCGCGGTCTCGCCGGTCGTATCGGGTCCCGCCTTCGGCCGCCGCGGCGACGCCACCGAATCGGTGGCCCTGGTCGGGATCGACCTGCAGCGCTACCTGCGGGTGATTCCGCTCGACAAGCACATCATCGACGGCCGGCTGGACGTCGGCTCGGGCAACGGCCTGGTCGGCCGCAAGCTCGCCGAGGACCTGGGCCTGCGCACCGGAGGCAAGCTGCGCCTGGATGCCGGCGATGGCCGCGAGGCGGTGATCAATGTCGCCGGCATCTTCGAACTGGGCGTGAGCGAACTGGATGCGCGCTACGTCTACCTCGACCTCAAGCAGGCCCAGTCGCTGCTGGCCCTGCCCGGTGGCGTGACCGTGATCGACGTGACCGTCGACGACGTGTTCGACGCCGACCACACCTCCGCGCGCATCCGCGGCCTCACCGGCCTGCAGGCCGAAAGCTGGCTGGAAACCAATGCCCAGCTGATGAACGCGCTGACTTCGCAGAGCATGTCCACCCGCATGATCAGCTTCTTCGTCGCCATCTCGGTGGCACTGGGCATCGCCAGCGTGCTGGCGGTGAGCGTGGCCCAGCGCACACGCGAGATCGGCATCCTGCGCGCCATGGGCACGCGCCGTCGGCAGATGCTGCGGGTGTTCCTGGTCCAGGGCGCGGTGCTGGGCCTGGTCGGCTCCGCCATCGGCGCGCTGGCGGGCTGGGGCCTGGCCGTCTCGTTCAATACGTTCGGGCCGAAGCTGTTCACCATCGACCTGCCGCCGAGCCTGGTGCCCGCGGCAATGGCGCTGGCCACGCTCGCCGGCATCGGCGCGGCCCTGGTCCCGGCCTGGCGCGCCTCGCGCCTGGATCCGGTGGAGGCGATCCGGCATGCCTGAGTTGCGCGAGGTCCTGCGCCTGGAAGGGCTGCGCAAGTCCTACAACATCGGCCAGCCGAACGAGGTCGAGGTCCTGCACGGCATCGACCTGCGCCTGGACAGCGCCGACTTCGCGGCCCTGGTCGGTCCCTCGGGCTCGGGCAAGAGCACCCTGCTCAACCTGGTCGGCCTGCTCGATTCGCCCACCGCCGGGGAGCTTTACCTCGGCGGGCAGCCGACCCGCGGGATGGACGACGCGGCGCGCACCGCGCTGCGCGGCCGCCACATCGGCTTCGTGTTCCAGTTCCACCACCTGATCGGCGCGTTCACCGCGCTGGAGAACGTGCTGATGCCGTGGATGGTCGCCCACGGCAGGCCCAACGCGGAAATCCTGGACATCGCCCGCGGCCTGCTGGCCGACGTCGGCCTGGAGAAGTTCGCCGACCGCCATCCGGACCAGCTTTCAGGCGGCCAGCAGCAGCGCGTGGCGATCGCCCGCGCCCTGGTCACCCGCCCTTCCCTGCTGCTGGCCGACGAACCCACCGGCAACCTGGATACGAAGACGGCGGCTTCGGTGTTCGAGCTGCTGCGCCGCTTCAACGAGCAGTTCGGCTGCGCGGTGCTGGTGGTGACCCACGATCCGCGCCTGGCATCCACCTGCGACCGCACCATCACCCTGGTCGACGGCGCCATCGTCTCCGACGAACGCCACCCGCAGCCTCGCACCCCGTAGCCCGGACAAGGCCGCAGGCCCGCATCCGGCAATGGAGTGCCCGCGACCTTCGATCACGTGGAGGCCTCGCCCGTTCCCGGGGGCGCTTCGCTTACCCGGGCCGCGGAGCAGGCGCCGATGTTGACGCAGGCCCAAGGTCGCCCCCGCTACGGTGGCCGCCACTCCGCATCCTGCAAGGAACCGCCATGAAATCGACCGCGCTTTCCCTCGCCCTGGCCGCGGGCCTGGCGCTGCTGGCCGCCGGCTCCCTGGCCATCGTCGAACCCGTGCACGCCGCGCCGCAGGGCCCGGCCACCCCGGCCAATGCCCCGTTCAAGGTCACCGAGATCAAGCGCTTCGAAGCGCCCTGGGCGATGACCTTCCTGCCCGATGGCCGCCTGCTGGTCACCGAGATGGCTGGAACCCTGCGCCTGTTCGATCCGGCCAGCGGCAAGCTGGGCACGGTCGGCGGCGTGCCGAAGGTGGCGCATGGCGGCCAGGGCGGTCTGTCCGACGTGGTGCTGCATCCGGACTTTGCCGGCAACCAGCTGGTCTACATCAGCTACAGCGAGGCCGGCGAAGGCGGCACCGCGGGTGCGGCGGTGGCGCGGGCGAAGCTGGTGGCCGACCAGGCCGGCGGCGGCCAGCCCGAGGACCCGCGGGTGGTCTGGCGCCAGGAGCCGAAGGGCAGCGGCCAGGGCCACTTCGGCCAGCGCATCGCCTTCGATCGCGACGGCAAGCTGTGGATCAGCTCCAGCGAACGGCAGAAGTTCGATCCGGCCCAGGACATGAAGACCAACCTGGGCAAGATGATCCGCCTCAACGACGACGGCAGTGTCCCGGCCGACAACCCGTTCGTGGACCAGGGCGGCGTGGCGGCGCAGGTGTGGACCCTGGGCCATCGCAACATCCTCGGCGTGGCCTTCGACGGCGAAGGCCGGCTGTGGGCGCACGAGATGGGTCCCAGGGGCGGCGACGAGCTCAACCTGATCGAGCGTGGCGCCAACTACGGCTATCCCATCGTCTCCAACGGCGACCACTACGACGGCAAGCCCATCCCCGACCACGACACCCGCCCGGAATTCCATGCCCCGGCGGTGAGCTGGAACCCGGTGATCTCGCCGGCCGGCTTCGTGATCTACAGCGGCGACCGCTATCCGGGGTGGAAGGGCTCGGGCCTGATCGGCGGCCTGTCGTCCAGGTCGCTGGTGCGGATCGCCTTCGACGGCACCAGCGCACGCGAGGCCGAGCGCTTCGAACTGGGCCGCCGCATCCGCGAGGTCGAACAGGGCCCGGACGGTACGGTCTGGCTGCTGGAGGACGGCACCCGCGATGCCCAGGGCTGGCTGCTGCGGCTGGATCCGAAGAACTGATCGACCAATCCGATCCCCGGGTGCGCTGCGCTTACCCGGGCTACGTCAGGCGTAGCCCGGATAAGGCCGAAGGCCGCATCCGGGAGAGTGCACCAGCGCATGCATCGTCATTGCCTGACGGCATAGCCATTCCCGGGTGCGCTCCGCTTACCCGGGCTACAGGTACGTAGCCCGGATAAGGCCGAAGGCCGCATCCGGGGGAGTGCACCAGCGCATGCATCATCATTGCCTGACGGCGTAGCCATTCCCGGGTGCGCTCCGCTTACCCGGGCTACAGGTACGTAGCCCGGATAAGGCCGAAGGCCGCATCCGGGGGAGTGCACCAGCGCATGCATCATCATTGCCTGACGGCGTAGCCATCCCCGGGTGCGCTGCGCTTACCCGGGCTACGGCCAGACGTAGCCCGGATAAGGCCGAAGGGCCGCATCCGGGGAGTGCACCAGCGCATGCATCGTCATTGCCTGACGGCGTAGCCATTCGGCATCAGTCCTTCACCAGCCCGCCATCCACCACCAGGTTCTGCCCGGTCACCGCGCGCGACCAGGGCGAAGCGAAGAACAGCACCGCATCGGCGAACTCCTCAGGCGTGGTCACCCGGCGTAGCGGCGTGCTCGCGGCGATCAGGTCGAACACCGCCTCCGGCGTGGCCGCGCTGGCGTCGGTGGTACGCAGCAGGCCGCCGGAAACCATGTTCACGGTGATGCCATCCGGGCCAAGGTCCGCGGCCAGGGTGCGGGTCAGCGACAGCAGCGCGGCCTTGGACGCGGTGTAGTCGTGGTAAGGCACCACCGGGTTCTGGAACAGGTTGGTGCCGATGTTGACCACCCGGCCAAAACCGGCCTCGCGCATCCCGGAGAGCGCGGCCTGCACGGTATTGAGCGCGCCGCGCACGCCGCCCTGGAACTGGACGGCGAAGCGCTCCCAGGCGATGTCCCCGGCCTTCGGGCGCGCATCGCCATCGAACACGAAGTCCACCAGTGCATTGTTGACCACCACCGTGACCGGCGCGCCGAAATGCGCCCGGGCCGCGGCGAACATGGCCGCCACCTGTGCCGGATCGGTGACGTCGGCCTGTACGGGCAGCAGCTGACGTTCGCCGAACTCGCGCCGCAACGCCTGCGCGGCCGCCTCGCTGCGGCGGTAATTCACCACCACCCGCGCACCCTGCCCCGCGAACGCGCGGCTGATCGCGGCGCCCAGCCCCCGGGCCCCTCCGGTGACGAGGACGACAAGCGACGAGAATCCGGGTGTGACAGCGTTCAAGACGGGCTCCTTGGATGGTGGGAGCATGCGCCATCGTGGCGATGCCGGCGAAGTCTAGACGGTGCCGTGGCCCCACGGCAGGCAACATGGGTGCGCCCACCGCCCGGAACCGGGGCCGGGGAACGGGCGCATGGATCTCCCGGCATGTCCCGCCGCATCGCGACGACCGTGCCGTGTCGAATTCCGCCCACGCCAGACGACGTACAACCAGACCCCTGTCGCTGCGGCAAGCAGTCGCCGCGCCCCCCCCTCCAACAGGAGACAATCATGGTTGCGCGCAACACGATCTGCCTGTGGTTCGAACGCGATGCCCTCGACGCGGCCCGCTTCTACGCCAGCGTCTTCCCCGACAGCTCGGTTGGACGGATCTTCCATGCCCCGAGCGACTTCCCTTCCGGCAAGGCCGGCGACGTCCTCACCGTCGAGTTCACCGTCCTCGGCATTCCCTGCGTCGGCCTTAACGGAGGCCCGATCTTCAAGCAGTCCGAGGCCTTCTCTTTCCAGGTCGCCACCGCCGACCAGGCCGAAACCGACCGCTACTGGAACGCCATCGTCGGCAACGGCGGCAAGGAAAGCGACTGCGGCTGGTGCAAGGACCGCTGGGGCGTGTCCTGGCAGATCACCCCGAAAGTGCTGATCGAGGCGATCAACAGCCCGGACGCGGGCATGGCCCGCCGTGCATTCGAGGCGATGATGACGATGCGCAAGATCGACGTTGCCGCGATCGAGGCCGCAATAGCAGGCTGATCGGCGGCGATCGCCGCATATGGACGCCGAATTCCCACGGATGCGACGGCCGTTCCGCCGGGCTTCGGGCATAACCACGTACACTGCATGCTCGATATCACGAGAGCAGAGATGGCAAAGCCCAATTATTCGTTCGAGAAACGCCAGCGCGAACTGGCCAAGAAGAAGAAGCAGGACGAGAAGGACGCGAAGAAGCGCGCCGCCAAGGATGCGGCAAAGACCGGTAGCGAACCCGCCGCCCAGGGATGAGCGAGGCCGGCTCCCGCCCCGGCTGCATCTGGGTGGATGCCGACGCCTGCCCGGTGCCGGTGCGGGAGATGCTGTTCCGTGCAGCGACACGCGCAAAGGTCCAGGTCACCCTGGTCGCCAACCAGTGGCTGCGCACCCCGCCCTCGCCCTTCATCCGCGCGATCCAGGTGCAGGGCGGCTATGACGTGGCCGACGATGCCATCGCCGAGCGTGCAGCCGCGGGCGACCTGGTGGTCACCCAGGATATCCCGCTGGCCTCGCGGGTGCTGGCCAGGGGCGCAATGGCCGTCAATCCCCGCGGCGAACGCTTCACCGCCGACAACATCGCAGAGCGGTTGTCGGTGCGGAACTTCATGGAAGAGCTGCGCGGCGCCGACGTGCAGACCGGCGGGCCTTCGGCCTATGGCGCACGCGAGCGCCAGGCCTTCGCCGCGCAACTGGACCGCTGGATCGCGCAGCGACGTTCCTGATCCGCGGCAAGCAAGGGATGCCGCCATCGGGCGGCATCCCGCAATCGCTCAGCGCTCGACCGGACGCGTCTGTCCGACCTTGAACGCGGCGTCCCGTCCGGGCGCGCCCGTACCCGGCTGCCCGCCACCGACGAATACGCGGTAGTTGCCGGCGAATACCTGGCGCTGGCCTTCGGGCGTGACCGCGCTGAGAGCGCGCGGATCCAGGTCGAACTCCAGCACGCGGCGCTCGCCCGGGGCCAGGTGCACGCGCTGGAATCCGCGCAGGGCGATCCGCGGCAGGCCTTCGACGTCGGGGAAGTCCAGGTACAGCTGCGCCACCTCGTCGCCGGCGCGCCGTCCGGTATTGCGCACTTCGGTGACCACCTTCAGGCCCTCGTGCGCGCCGGCCGCCGCCGGCTGCAGTTTCAGCGGCGCGTATGCGAACGAGGTGTAGCTGAGGCCATGGCCGAACGGATACACCGGCTCGCCTTCGAAATAGCGGTAGGTACGCCCGCGCATGTCGTAGTCGTCGAACGGCGGCAGGTCCTCGACCGAGCGGTAGAAGGTCAGCGGCAGGCGTCCGGCAGGATTGGCGTGGCCGGCGATCACATTGCCGATGGCCAGGCCGCCGGACTGTCCGGGATACCAGGCCTCGATGATCGCCGCCGCATGCTGCTTCGCCCAGGCCAGGTTCACCGGGCTGCCATTCATCACCACCACCACCAGGGGCTTGCCGGTGGCGCGCGCGGCCTCCAGCAGCGCCTGCTGGTCGGCCAGCAGGTCCAGGCTGGTCTTGTCGCCGCCCTTGAAGCCCGGCACTTCGACCGGTGCTTCCTCAGCCTCCAGGTCCGAGGTCAGGCCGACCACGGCAACCACCACGTCGCTGCCGGCCGCGGCCGCGCGCATGCGACCGAGCGGATCGTCGACCACGCGCTTCCACAGCAGGCCGATACCCGCGAGCACGCGTGCCTCGGTGACCACCTTGATCGGATAGCGCTTGCCGGCCTCCAGCTGCACGGTCTTCAGCGTCGGCAGACTGTTCCAGGACGCGCCGCCGAGGTCCAGCAGCGGCTTGCCGTCGAACTCCAGCGCGCCGTTGAAACCACCCAGGCCAAGCCGGTAGCTGCCGGTCTCGGGCGCCACCAGGTAACCGGTCCATTCCACGCGGTGGATGTCGTGCACCTGCCCCAGGTCCAGGCTGCGGCTGTTGACGTCGGCCTCCACGCGGGTGACGACCGGCGCGTCCTCGAAGCCGACACGCTGGATCCACTCGTCCATCTGCCCCGGCTCGAAACGCGCCGGTGGCTTCCGCCGGGTGTTGTAGTAGCGCGCGAGCAGACCGGGCTTTCCATCGGGCGTGAGCAGTGCCGAAGGCGGCACCGGATCGCCATCGGTATAGGTCTCGCCGAACGGCACGTGGTTGATCTCTGCCTCCGGCATCGCCTGGCGCAGGCCCTCCAGCACCGACACCGGCGGCGCGGACTGCGGCGACGAATAGTTGCCGCGCAGTACGCGGGTCGCATCGGCCAGCGGACCGACCAGGGCGATCCTCGTCCTGGGCCGCAGCGGCAGCACGCCGTCGTTCTTCAGCAGCACCAGGCTCTTTTCCGCCGCCTCCAGCGCCAGCGCGCCATGTTCCGGCCTGCCCAGGTCCTGCGGCGAGGCGGTGTCGGTCGAGAGCGGACGCAGGCCCGGCAGGTCGCCATTGCGGTAGCGGGCGGCGAACAGCCGCACCAGGGCGCGGTCGACATCGCCCATCCCGATCAGGCCGCGGTCCAGCGCATCGCGGTACGGACGCGCAAGCCCGGCGGTATCCACCAAGGTGGCGCCGTTGCATTCGTTGTCCACACCGGAGCGCATCGCCGCGGCGACCGCGGCCGCGGCATCGGGCGCGTAGTGGTGGTGGCGGTTGATGTCGGTCACCGCGTCGCAGTCGGAGACCACGTAGCCCTTGAAGCCCCAGGCACCGCGCAGGTAGTCCTTCAGCAGCAGGTCGTTGGCGCAGGCCGGCTGGCCGTCGACGCGGTTGTAGGCGCACATCACCGAACCGGCGCCGCCTTCCACGATCGCGGCGCGGAACGCCGGCAGGTAGGTGTCCTCCAGGTCGTGGCGGGAGACGTAGACGTTGGCCGAATGCCGTGTCGATTCCGGGCCGCTGTGCACGGCGTAGTGCTTGGGGGTGGCGATGATGTCGTACCAGCGCGGATCCTCGCCCTGCACGCCCTTCACGTAGGCCACGCCCATGCGCGCGGCCAGGAATGGATCCTCGCCGTAGGTCTCCTGGCCACGCCCCCAGCGCGGATCGCGGAAGATGTTGATGTTCGGCGACCAGGTGTTGAGGCCGGTGCCGATCCGACCGGTGCGTCCGGTCTGGCGCGCCAGCGCATGCAGGCCTCGGACCTCGGTGGCGATCACCCGGCCTACCCGCCGCACCAGTTCGTCGTCGAAGGTCGCGGCCAGGCCGATGGGCTCGGCGAAGTTGGTGGTCGGCAGCGTGCCCATCGCCCCGTGCAGCGATTCGGTCCACCAGTTGTAGGCCGGCACGCCCAGGCGCGGGATCGCCGGCGCGGTGTTGAGCAGCTGCTCGAGTTTTTCCTCCGGAGTCAGCTGCGCGACCAGGGAGGCCGCCAGCGCCTCGGCGTCGCGTGCCGCGTCCTCGCCGTGCCTCGCGCCCTGCCCGGGAGCCTCCGGCGACGGCGTGGAAGCCTGGGTTGCACTGCACAACGCCAGCGCCAGCAGCAACGGGGCGGCTCGCAGGGAACGGGTCATTCGAATCCTCCGGGAATCCCTTCCGCGACACGCGGAAACGAGGCCAGAGGGTAGCCGCATGCGACGGCTACGGCGATTTCAAAATGGATATGGCTGCCAGCTATTTTTCTATACCGGCGGAACCGCACGCATTGCTGCCGTATGCTCGCCCGCGCCCCGCATCCGGCATCCCCCATCGCCACGCCGACGGCAGCCGTGTCCTTCCGCGGTTGCCGGTGCGCGGGAAGCAAGACATCCACGGACGACAAAGGGAGACCCGCAATGCCCCTGCATTCCCCTGCCAGGCACGCCAGGCAAACCCTCCGCCGCGGTTGCGGCCCGCTGCTGCTGGCGCTGTTGGTGATCGGCGCCGGCCTGGCCCCGGCCCACGCGCTCGACGACCGCATGACGCCGATCGCCACCCCGGCCCAGCCCGACGCGATCAAGCTCCCGACCGGCCCGCTGCCTGATGCGAAGAATCCGGAGGTCTGGCACAAGCCGTACGGCAGCGTGTTCGCCCGCAACGTCCCCGAAGCCACCCTGACCCCGTTCCTGCCGGACCCGGCCAAGGCCACCGGCGCGGCGGTGATCGTCGCCCCGGGCGGCGGCTTCCGCTCGCTGTCGATGGAGAACGAAGGCTGGGACGTGGCGCGCGCGCTCAACGAGAAGGGCGTGGCCGCCTTCGTGCTCAAGTACCGCCTCAACCAGACCCCGGCGGACCTGGACGGTTTCGCCGAGTCGATCCGGCAGATGCTGTCCGGCCCGCGTCCGCCGCGTGACCCCGGTGCAGCCAATGCAGCGCAGATGCTGGCCCCGCAGCTGGCCGACGCGCGCGCCGCCTTCGCCCTGGTGCGCAGCCGCGCGAAGGAATGGAACGTGGACCCGGACCGCATCGGCATGATCGGCTTCTCCGCCGGCGCGATGCTGACGCTGACCACCGCACTGCATGGCGAGGATGCCAGGCCGGCCTTCATCGGCAACATCTACGGCCCGATCGCGGCGATCGAGAAGGTGCCGGCCGACGCGCCGCCGATGTTCGTGGCCCTGGCCGCCGACGACGGACTGTTCTCCAATACTGGCTTCGGCCTGGTCGAGAGCTGGCAGAAGGCCGGGCGCCCGGTGGAGTTCCACTACTACGAGCAGGGCGGCCACGGTTTCGGCATGTACCAGAAGGAAACCACCAGCACCGGCTGGTTCGAAGCCTGGGCCGCGTGGCTGAAGATGCACGGCTACCTGGACCGCAGGAAGTCGTGAGCCTGCCCGGCGCGGGTCAGCGGTAAGGCCCTGGCCCGCGCCACACGAGCTTGCCGAGGTGGTACACGTAGCGCACGCTGATCACCTCGCGCGCATCGCCGATGCCGATCATCTCCGGCGAGGCCGGATCCACCATGCGGCATTTGCTGGCGCCACGGCGCAGCGCCACCTCGGCCGGGCAGACCATGAAGTGGCGGGTGCCTGGCAGCGGGATCGCCACCTCGGTCATGCCCTGCTCGATCCAGTCGCGCAGCTTCCGTTCGCCAAGCAGTTCGTAGATGACCTGGTAGCCGCCCACGTCCATGGCCGGCTCGCCACCGGTATCGACCTGGTTCGGTGCGCCGCCGTTGTCGACGATGCCGGCGTTGCGACCGTTGTCTGGCGATTCCACGTCCTCTTCCACCATGCCCGGCGGCCGTCCGTTCCAGGGATGCGGCGGCGCCCGGGTCGGCGCGGTGACCGGTGCTGAAGGCTGGCTTGCGGTCCGGGGCGACGGCTCCGTCCGCGGGCGTGGCTGCGGCTGGGGACGCGGCGGTTGCGGTTGCGGCTCCGGTTGCGCGGGCAGCAGCACGCGTCGTGGATCTGCCAGTTCACGCGCATCCAGTTCGCGCGGAGGCGCCGCGTCGGCGGGCGCGGGTTCCGGCTCCCGCACCTCGGGCGATGGCGGGCCCGGCTGCGGTCGTCCGACGAAGTCCACGCGTATCCGCCCGGCACTGGAGGCGCCCTGCGGCTGGGTCACCACCGGCGGCGGCTCGGCCATGAGCAGGAGCAGCAGCAACAGCAGGTGCAGCACCACGCTGGCCGCGGCGGCCAGCCATGGCTGCATGCGGTCCATGCGCGGCTCGACCGCGGGCGGTGGGGACGCCACGCCGTCGTTCATGCCGCTGGGGCGGAATCGATGCTGGCCCGCATGCGGGGAATCCGGGAAGAATCGGCGGAGGAACGCGCATCGTAACGTGTGCGGCCGGCTGGCGGCCGCGCTCGGTCCGGCCCGCGTTCATCCGCGACGCGGCCACGGGCCGCAGCGATGGCGACGGTGCTATCGTCGCTCGTCGCCCCGCCTGCCACAGGAAGCCGACCATGCCTTCGCCCCGCATGCGCCTGCCATGCCTTGCCGTCGTGCTGTGCGCGCTCGCGCCGACCGCCCATGCGGCGCCCGACCCGGCCGTGGCCGGATATGTATTCGGCGAGGCCAGGCGCCTGTGCAAGGCCGACGGCGGCGCACTGTGGGGACGGTCGCTGTGCGGGCCGATCATGATCGTCGATCCGGCCGATCGCGCCATCGTCGCCAGCGAGGCCGACGCCGGGGGCGTCCTTGTCGAGGCCGATGGCCTGTACACCGGCACCCTGCCGCGCGAGGCCATGCTGGCCAACACCGCCACCGGATGGTCCGGCACGCGCTGGACCCAGCTGGTGTGGCCACTGCCGCTGGAGCCCAACCTGCTGCGTGCGATGCTGGTCCACGAGCTGTTCCACCGCGTGCAGCCGGAACTGGGCCTGGACCGCCCCGAGGCCGGCAACCGCCATCTCGACAGCCAGCACGGCCGCTACCTGCTGCAGCTGGAATGGCGCGCGCTCGCGCGTGCGCTGATGGCCGACGATGCGGCGGTGCAGCGCGCCCACGTCGCCGATGCGCTGGCGTTCCGCCAGGCCCGGCGACGCCTGTTCCCGGCCGCCGCACGCGAGGAGGCGGCACTGGAAATCAACGAGGGCCTGGCCGAATACACCGGCGTGCGCGTGGCCCTTGCGCGCGACGAGGAACGGCGCGCTTACGGGGTCTACGCGCTTGCGCGCTTCCTGGATGCGCCCAGCTTCGTGCGTTCCTTCGCCTACGCCAGCGGTCCGGCCTATGGCCTGCTGCTGGACCGTGCCGACCCCGGCTGGCGCGGGCAGCTTGGCGCCGATGCCGACCTTGGCCGGATGCTGGCCACCGCGTTGCACATCGACCTCGATGCCACGCCGGACCTGGCCGCACATGAGCGTCGCTACGACCCGGACCGGCAGCTCCACGCCGCCGAGGAGGCGCGTGAGCGGCAGCGGCTGGAGAGACTGGCCGCCTGGCGCCGCGACCTGGTCGATGGTCCGGTGCTGGTACTGCCGCTGCAGGCCAGCGGCTTCCAGTTCAATCCACAGACCCTGGCCGCGCTCGACGACGTCGGCACCGTCTACCCGACCCTGCGCCTCACCGACCGCTGGGGCGAGCTGGTGGTGGAAGGCGGCGCGGCCCTGGTGCACGCCGACCGCAAGCGCGCGGTGGTGGCACTGCCGCGCGGCGGCGACGGCCTGCACGGCGAAGGCTGGACGCTGGCCCTCAAGCCCGGCTGGAAACTCGTGGAGGGGCCACGCAAGGGCGACCTGACCGTCACCGGCCCGGCGCCCTGAGGCTTACCAGCGGCTGCGCTTCATCCCGGCCGGCATCGCGCCCTGCGGCAGCTTCCGCGTGGCCACGGCGACGATGGCCGCGCTGGACAGCAGCGTCCCCACGACCAGGCCGGTGACCGCCAGCAGGCCACGGGTGGAGATGGCGGCCTTCGCGCGCAACGAGGCCCGGCCGATGCGGATCCGCAACACGGCCGTATGGACATCGACGCCGGGCAGGCGTGCCGCCGCTTCGCGGCGCTGGAGATCATGGGGCATCGCGTCGGTTCCGCTGGAGGAACCGGCATGGTCGGCGCACGGCCGTGAACGCTGCGCGCCCGCCTCGACCGCGGCCTCACCGCACGGCGTACAGGATGGGCCAGCACCCGTCCGGACCCGCCCATGGCCCGCATCCGCCGCACGCCTGCCCGCCCCGATGACCGCGGCCGCCACGCCGCGGTGCACCTGCCCGGCCTGGACATCGACGCCTACAGCCTGCCGGTACGCGATCCGCAGGCCGACGGATTCATCGGCGACCGCGCCAGCCAGACTGCCTTCCGCGGCCTGGTCGATGCCGCGCGCCAGCACCACCTCACCGCGAAGGACCCGTTCGGCCGCAAGCCCTCGCGCGAACTGAAGAAGGATCAGATCGACCTGGTCCTGGTCGGCGGTGGCCTCGACGCATCGCATGCCATGCACCTGGCCGTCGAGGAGTACGCGCGCCAGCTGTGCTACGTGGTCCAGGTGTTCATGGCCCAGCGCGACTGGGCCGGCGTTGAGCGCATCGTGATCGGCGGTGGCTTCCCCGAACACCAGACCGGTGGCCTGGCCATGCGCCGCGCCATCCGCCTGCTGGAGCTCGCCGATACCGGGGTCGGCCTGCTGCCGCTGCGCCATGACCCGGACGAGGGCGGCCTGCTCGGCTGGTCGCCTCTGCTGCCGCGGGAGATGCACCGCTACGACGCCTTCCTCGCGGTGGACATCGGCGGCACCAAGCTGCGCTGCGGCATCGTCCAGCACCGGCTGCGCCGCGACCCCACCGGCGGCCACGGCCGGGTGCTGGAAAGCATGGTGTGGCGACACAAGACCGACCGCCCGGACCGCGAGGCCGCCGTAAGGCGCACGGCGGCCATGCTCAACGGCCTGGCGGCGCTGGCGCGCACCCTGGGCCTGGCGCTGGCGCCGTTCGTGGGCATCGCCTGCCCCGGCACGATCGAACCGGACGGCTCGATCTCGGCCGGCGCGCAGAACCTGCCCGGCGAGTGGGAGCGTCCGTTCCACCTGCCCGAGGCGCTCGCCGCGCACCTGGACCGGATCGATGGCCAGGCGCCCGCGGTCGTGATGCACAACGACGCGGTAGTCCAGGGCCTGAGCGAACTGGACCGCATGCTCGATGTGCGGCGCTGGGCGATCCTGACCATCGGCACCGGACTGGGAATGCAACCTACACCACGCGCTGAGCAGCCTCCCGGTCAGCGCACCCGGCCAGGTGGCGAGTAGTCCACCAGGTGCAGGGTGCGGTCCTCGATGTCGCCCACGAACTGGCCGTGCTCGGCCGCGGTGGCGCGCTTGATCGCGGCCCATTCCGGATCGGCCATGAAGCGCTCCCAGGCCGCCTTCATCGTGGCTTCGTCCTGCCAGCGCAGCAGGTACACGAACTCCGGCCCCTCCTCCGAACGCGATTCCCACATCGCGACGATGTCGAAGCCATGCCCGGCCATGATCCGCGCGGCGTGGCCGCGGAAGCGGTCGTGGAAGGCGACGCGGGTCCGGTCGTAGATCCGGTAGATCCGCAGCTGGTGCACCGGCCCATCGCGGACCACCGGATCGGCCCTGGCTGGAACGGCAAGGCTGACGACCGACAGCAGGCACAGCGTCAGCGCGATGGCGCGGGACATGGCGACTCCTTGCAGTGGGCCCAGGTTTCCGACAGGCCGCCGGCCACGTCGGTTCCCGCGCAGGCGCGACCCTGGTCACGCTCCGGCGGATCCGGTTGAAGGCATGCCCCGATACCCGTGGCCGAGCCACCGCTACGTGTCCGGCTCGCGCAGCACCGCGATGCGCAGGTCGCTTTCATGCCTGGTGGGCTCGGAATAGATGATCCGCTGCTGGTCCGGCGAGAGCTGGAAACCCCAGCCTTCGAACCCGGACGCCAGCGGCAGCACGTCTTGCGTACGGCCGCTGTCCGGATCGAACAGGGCCAGCTGCGACACTCCGTCCTCCGGCCGCCGCACGTAATAGATGCCTGCCTCGCCCGGCACCCAGCGGTCCACGTCACCGCCGCGCAGGTCCACCTCCAGGCGGGTGGCGGCCACGGGCGCCTCGCCCGCCCAGTCGAGCCGCGGCATGCGCCAGATCCCACCGGTATCCGGACGCGCGTACAGCAGCCAGCGAGCGTCGGCGGATTCGCGCGGACGCTCGCCCGGCCCGGCGGCCAGGACGACCGGATCGCCTCCCTCCAGCCGTCGCGCCATCGGCCGCCACTGCCCGTCGTGGTTGGCCTCGTAATAAAGCCACTGCCCGTCGCGCGACCACGATGGATGCCTCGCATCGCCCGGGCCGGTGGTGATGCGCCGCGGCTGGCCGCCATCGGAGGCGACCACGTAGATCGCGCTGGTGCCGTCCGGGCTGGCATCGAACGCGAGCAGGCGACCATCGGGCGACCAGGCCGGGTTGTCGATGAAGGCACCACCGAAACCGGCCACCTGGACGGCATCGCGTCCGTCGCTGCGGCTCACCCAGATCGCATGCGGCCCGCTGCGGTTGGAGCTGAAGGCGATGCGCTGCCCATCCGGAGACCAGGCCGGGCTGGAATCCCAGCGGGTGCTGTGGAAGAACGGCCCGGCGTCGCCTTCGCCGCGCGTGCCCAGGTCCCCCAGCCGCAGCTGCGAGCGGTGCGCCCAGTGCTCGAACACGATCGCATCCACGCCGGCCGCCGTCGTCGGCTGCTGCACCACCTCGTTCCCCAGCGCCACCTGGCGCAGGTCGCTGCCATCCGGCGCGGCCGACCACAGCGCGTACATGCCCGAGCGCGTGGAGGTGAACAGCAGGTGCTCGCCGTCCGGCGACCAGGCCACGCCGTTGAGCTTGCGGTTGTCGAAGGTCAGGCGCGTGGACGCGCCGCCACCGAGGCCGGCGCGGTACAGGTCACGGGTGACCTCGTTTATCGCACGCACGAACACCAGGTAGCGGCCATCGGGCGAGAATCGCGGGTCGAGGTCGCCCACGGAGCCGCCCGGGGGCTGCGAGACGACGCGGGGCGTGCCTCCGTCCAGCGCCGCCAGCACGACGCGGTAAGGCGCATCGGCATGCTCGCGGGCCGAATAGGCCAGCAGCCGCCCATCGGGCGAGATCGCCATCCCGCGCACCGCCTGCACCCGGGCATCGCCCATGACCCGGATCGGCGCGCCGCCCAACGCCGCCACCCGCATCACCGCCAGCCCGTCGCCATCCACGCGCGCGTAGAGCAGGCTGCGTCCGTCCGGCATCCACAGCGGATAGCGCTCGTCGCCCGGGGACCGGGTGAGGTTGAGCGTGTCCTCGGCGCCCACCGTCTTCACGTAGATGTCCAGCGCGCCCTGGCCGCCGTCCCAGACGAAGGCCACGCGACTGCCGTCCGGCGAGAGCGACGGCTCGACCTCCCGGCCCACGTAGCTGGTCAGCGGCTGCACCTCCCAGGCTCCATCCAGGGGCGTGGCGGCCGGCCGCATGCGCCATGCGGCCAGGGTGACGAGCAGCGCCAGCGCTACCACGACCAGGGGCGCCAGCAGCCTCCAGCGCCCCCGGGCTGGCGGTGGGGTGGCGGCCGCGCCGACAGGCTCCGCTTGCGCTGGCGATACCGCGGCAGGTGGCGGGCTTCCGACGCCGGGCGCAGGCACGGCCGCGGCGACCCGCGCCGGTGCGATCGGCGCGACCAGGCGGTAGCCGCCCTTGCGTATGGTTTCGATGTAGCGCGGCGTGCGCGGATCATCGCCGAAGATGCGGCGCAGCTCGGAAACCGCGCGATTGAGGAGGTAGTCGTCGCCGACCGTCCCGGCCCAGACGGTCTCCAGGAAGGCTTCGCGGCCGACCACGTGGCCGGGACGTGCCGCCATGAGCAGCAGGACCTGCATCACCTTCGGCTCGACCTGGTGGACCTGGCCATGCACCGTGATGCGGTTCAGCGCCGGCTGCACCAGTGCCTCGCCAGCGGTGAAGTCGCTGCCGGGCCCGCCTGCGCCAGGCAGGGCGGCCGTTTCCTCGATCCTGCCGATGGCCCTGTGCTCGCTCACGGTCCCGTTCCGGCGGCGCCTGCATCGAATCTATAGCAAAACCGGAGGTTCCCTCCATCCAGCCCGCCGGCCCGCGGCGCTCCCATGCGCAGACGCGGCACGAGGCCGCGCAGCCAGAAAGGGAGGACTCCATGCCACGCCATCGTCTCCTGTACGCCATCGCAGTCCTGGCCGCCCTGTTACCGGCCGGCGTCGCCCGTGCCCAGGACGCGCCCCAGGCCCCGGGCCAGGCACCCGACGCGGCGGCGCTGTTCCAGCGCAACTGTTCCGGATGCCATGGCCCCCACCGAGAGGGCACCAGCCTGGGCCCGCCCCTGTCGCCGGCCACCTACCGCTACGGCGGTACCCGCTCCGACATCGAGCGCATCATCCGCCGCGGCATTCCGTCGCAAGGCATGCCGGCGTTCGGCCAGACCCTGACCGAAGCCGAGATCAACGCGCTGGCCGACTTCCTGCCCACCCGCGCCACCCGGCCCGAGGAGGAAGGCCCGCCACAACCGCGCCAGTCCGACCCGGTGCCGGGCGTGGTCGATACCCTGGACTACGCGGTCCGTGCCGAGGTCTTCGTCGATGGCCTGGTCGCCGCCTGGTCCATGGTCTTCATCGACCGCGACACGGCCCTGGTCACCGAACGCGTCGGGCGCCTGCGCGTGGTGCGCAACGGCGTGCTCGATCCGCGCCCGATCTCCGGCACGCCGGTGGTGCACTCCAGCAGCCATCGCTGGAACCAGGGCGGCCTGCTCGACCTGGCGCTGGATCCGGATCACGCGCGCAACGGCTGGATCTACCTCAGCTACAGCCACCCGCTCAATCCCGGCGCGCCCGACGAGGAAGTGCGGGCCATGACCCGGGTGGTGCGCGGCCGCATCCGCGACCATGCCTGGGTCGACGAGCAGGTGGTGTTCCAAGCCGACGAGTCCAGCTACGACACCACCGCCTGGCATTACTCCGGCCGGCTGCTGTTCGACCCGGAGGGCTACCTGATCCTTCCGGTCGGCGACCGCGGCACGCCGGAGCGCGCCCGCGACCCGGCCGACCCCGCCGGCAAGATGCACCGCATGCGCGGAGACGGCACGCCGGCCGGCCACCCCTTCGCCATGCAGGGCACGCTGCCCACGATCTACAGCATCGGCCATCGCAACGCCCAGGGCCTGGCCCTGGATCCGGACACCGGGCGCATCTGGGCCACCGAGCACGGACCGCGTGGCGGCGACGAGCTCAACGTCATCCGCGCCGGCGGCGACTACGGTTGGCCGGTGGTGACCTACGGCATCAACTACGACGGCAACGAGATCACCCCGCACACCCGCGCCGAAGGCGTGGAGCAGCCGCGCCATTACTGGCGGCCCTCGATCGCCACCGCAGGCCTGGCGTTCTACCGCGGGGACGAGTTCCCGCTGTGGAACGGCAAGCTGCTGCTGGGCACCCTCGGCCGCCGCGAACTGCACCTGCTCACGCTGGACGGCGACCGGGTGCTCCATGACGAGGTCGTGTTCCGCAGCCCGGGCCGGATCTACGAGCCGGTAGTCGGCCCCGATGGCGCCATCTACCTGTGCACCGACGACCCCGGCCAGATCATCCGCCTCACCGCCGCGGCCCAGCGACGGATCTAGCGTTGTCCGCATTCCTCCCGAATCAGGAGCATCCGCATGAAAGCACTGCCCACGAGCATCGTCTTGGCCTTCGCCGTGGCCGCCCTGCCCGCCGCCGCGCAGCAGTCGCGTCCGGTGCTGGAACCCCGCACCGCCGATGCCATCGTCGACCACTGCCTGGACTACGCGCGCCAGGCTGGCTACCAGGTCGCGGTGGCGGTGTTCGACCACGGCGGCAACCTGGCCAGCTTTTCCAATTCCCATAGCCCGGCCAGCGGAGCACTTGCGCAGTGGAAGGGACACTCGGCCGCGGTCTATCGCGTCTCCACCCGCCAGGCCGCCGACTGGAACCTGCCGCAGGCGCCGATGATCGCCACCGCCGAAGGCGGCCTGCCGCTGTTCGTGGGCGACGTGGCGGTCGGTGGCGTGGGCGTCTCCGGCGCGCCTTCGGCGTTCGATGCCCAGTGCGGCACCCACGCTGCCGAGGCCGCCGGCCTGTCGGTCACGCCCCGGACCTGAGCCCTGCACAGGCGGGGCCGGCGCGCTATCCCTCCCCGTACAGCGCCCGCCCCGCCTCGCGCATGAAGATGCCCAGGGTCACCGGGCCTACGCCGCGGAACGCCAGCAGCCGCCGCTCGAAGTCGGCGCGGTCGCGGGAGGCCTCGAACACGCCGAGGATCCGTCCGTCGTACTCGTCCACCAGGCTGCGGCACAGCTGGGACAGCCGGATGGCGGTGGATTCGTCGTAGCGGCGGTAGCCGCCCTCGCCCAGCATCCGCACCAGCTGGGCGTGGCTGCAGGCGCACAGGCGCGCCGGGGTATCACAGCCGTGCTGGCGCACGATCACCTCCCAGGTGCGCGCTGCCAGTGCCTGGCTGATGCGGTTGCCGAACAGGAACGCCGCCAGGAACCAGGCGAACAGCGAGGCCTCGTCACCGGCCTGCACCTCGAAGCCAAGGTCCCGTGGCAGCAGTTCCCGGCGCACGTCAGTGCCCGGGCATCGGGATCCGCTCGGGCTCGCGGATCGGCTTGCCGTTTTCGTCGAAGAACGGGGAGCTGCGGTCCTTGCGCAGGCGCCCGCCAAGGATGCCGACGCCGACCTTGAGCAGCACTCCGGTCAGGGCGATATGCGAACCGCGGACCGGGCCGTGCGCGGATTCCGTATTGGCCTCGGCACGGCCTTCCGGACCGACCAGCGCCTGCACATCCGCGACATTGGCGACGCAGGCGATGGGTACGCCGACGTACTGCAGGTCGGGCGTGGGCGCGGTGCTGGCCAGCGGCGTGCGGCAGCAGCTGGCATACCAGCGCACCACCCGCTTGCTGAGGCTGATGCAGGCCACCTGGTCCTTGCCCTGGGTGATGCGCATGCGCGAAGGCCTGGCAGCAAGGATATCGGTGCCGCCCTGGGCGTCGAGCAGTCCCGGCGTGCCCAGCCACTGGGCGAAGGCCTGGCAGTAGCGGCAGTAGCAGGTCACGCGCGCATAGGCGCCGCGGTCGTCGATCTCGCCCTGCACTGTTCCGCAACGGCACTGGATCCTTACGGTCATCCACTTCCCCTTGGTCGAACCCGAGCGCACGGTCCATCCGTGCGCCTCCATTCTGGCACCTGCGACTGGGGCTCGGGTGCGGCGATCAGGCCTTGGCGCGATCAGGTGCGCGCTCGACCCGGAAGTCGATCGGCTTGTAGCTGAAGTTGTTCGACTGGCCCGCCGAGCAGGCGGTCATCGCCACCACCAGCGGCATCTCCGCGCGCAGGCGTACGTGGTCGCCGGCCCTGCTCAGCGGCGGCAGCACCGCGATCTTCCCCTCGGCATCCACCGACACGTGCATGAAGATGTTGAACGCCACCGGCACCCGGTCACGGCTGATGCCCCACGGCGCCAGCGCCCTGGCCAGGTTGCCCTCGCAGCCCGGACGGCCCTCTTCCTCGCCGTAGAGCTTCTCGAACATCTCCTTCGAGCAAGGCGTCAGGGTGAAGTCGTGGCGGCCGCAGGTGTCTTCGATGATGGTGAACATCGGGCGGCTGCGGTTGGAGTAAAGCGTGTCGCCGGTGGTGAGCCACAGCTTGGAGGCGTAGTCGATGCTGCGGCCCGAGGACAGGTATTCGTCCAGGTCCTCGCGGTTGAACGCGGTCAGGTCGCTGACCTGCTGCCCCAACGGATCGATCACCACAAGTTCGTCCCCGGCCTCCAGCTCGACCGCATGCCCCGAGCAGGGGGCGATGCGCACGGTCTCACCTGTCATTGCGGCCTCCGCACGTGGAACGGGCAGGTCCATTCTGCCTCCACCTTGCGCCCGCTGTACTGGCGCGTTTCCGGCGCCGTGCCGAAATCGGCGAGGTTGGGATTGATGCTGCCCTGCAGGGCGGTGTCGCGCTTGCGGGTGGCGGCCTGCATCTTGGCGTAGCGGCCGTCCTCGCGCAGGCGATCGAACTGGCGATGCGAATTGAACACCATCGCCGGCACCTCGAACCTGCGCGCGATCCGCGAGGCACCCGGATGCAGTCCGATGACGAAGAACGGATGGCCGGCGATGCTGAGGCTGAAACGCGGATCGTCCGGATCGCGGCTGACATCCGCGGCCCAGGGCGTGCCGCGGCGCGCGTCCAGGTCGTGCAGGCGCTGCAGCTGCGACCACAGCATGGCCTCGAAGCGGCGCTCGTCGGTATCGGAGGGACCGTCGAACAAGGCTACGAACGAATGCACGGTGGTATCCGCCGCGTCCATGGATTCGATGCGGCGCGCGAACGCGGCAAGGGCGTCGAGCAGCGGCGCATCGTTGCCACGGTCGCCGAGCCGCCCGAACTCGTTCGGCTGGATCGCCGCGCGCGCCAGGGCGGCCTTGGATCCGACGCAGGGAAAGGCCGGATCGTCGATGAAGGAAAGGAAGCGTTCGGAAATGCTGCCTTGGCTGGGCCTGGTCGCAGGCGTGCGGGCTGGGGTGATCATGGCAACGCAGGCTATAGATGCGCGCTGGACGGCCGCGTGTAATCCAGGACCTGGAGCGGATCATGGTCATGGCCGGTTGGGAAGGATGACGGGAGCGCGAAATCCGGGCCGACGATCCGCGATTTGCTATCCCTCCATTCCAATGCTGGATGGCGGGCGCCGGCACGCTCCGCGCGGCGCTTGCCTGTGGCACTCTCCGCCGGCCGTTCACCCGGAGTCCACGCATGTCCCTGGCAACGCCCATCCGCCGTCTCCATGCCCTGCTCGCCTCGATCGCCCTGTTCGCGGGAATCGCCATGCCGGCGGCTGCCGCCGAGCCGCAAACCTTTGTCATGGTGCACGGCGCCACCGCGGGTGCCTGGGAATGGAAGCGCACCGGCACGTTCCTCACCGAACAGGGACACACGGTCTACCGGGTCACGCTCACCGGCCTCGGCGAGCGCGAGCACCTCAACAGCACCGAGGTGGACCTGGAGACGCATATCAACGACGTGGTCAACACCATCCTGTTCGAGGACCTGCACGACGTGGTGCTGACCGGCCACAGCTATGGGGGAATGGTGGTCACCGGCGTCATGGACCGCATCCCCGAGCGCCTGAAGCACGTGGTCTTCCTCGACGCGGCGGTGCCGGAGGACGGCCAGTCGCTGTGGGACATCTTCGGCGCCAACCAGCCGCTGCCGCCGGACCGCTTCAAGGACGGCTTCATGCAGGTACCGTGGGTCAAGCCGGGCGACAAGCCGCCGTACAGCGTCAAGCACTCGGTCAAGTGCTTCAGCCAGCCGGTTTCGTTCAAGAACCCGGCCGCAAAGGCCCTGCCGGTGACCTATGTCGCCTTCGTGCCCAAGGACCAGTCGATCGAGGAACGCGCGAAGACCGACCGCGGCTGGCGCACGGCCGAGTCGCGCGGCTGGACCATCCGCACTTTCCCGGGCGGCCACGTCGCCCAGCAGGAAGACCCCGAGGGCGTGGCGAATTTGATCGTCGAAGCCACCGGCGACCGCAACAAGGCGCCGAAGAAGTAACCCGCCTGTGCCACGCCGATCCGGCCACCGTCGTCCCGGCCTTGGGCCGGGACCCGGTGACCCGGTCTTCCAGGCGTCCCCGCAGCCTTAATCGCCCAGCGTCGGGTAATCGGTATAACCCGTGGCTCCACCGCCATAGAAGGTCGAAGGATCCGGCTCATTGAGCGGCGCGCCCTGCGCGAAGCGCTCCACCAGGTCCGGATTGGCAATGAACGGCCGGCCGAAGGCCACCGCGTCGGCGCCGCCGGAGGCTATCAGCTGCTCCGCCCTTTCGGCGGTGTAGCCACCGCAGAACACCAGCACGCCAGCGAAAGCCTCGCGCAACGCGGCGCGGAACTGGTCGCTCAGCCTGGGACCGCCCGCCCAGTCCGGCTCGGCAATGTGCAGGTAGGCGATGCCACGCCGGGTGAACTCGCGCGCCAGGTAAAGGGCACTTTCCTCCGGCTCGGCGTCGGCGATGTCGTGGCCGGCGAAGTGCGGCGACAGGCGCACCCCGACCCGCTCCGGGCCCAGCTGCGCCACCACCGCATCCACAACCTCCAGCGGGAACCGGGCGCGATTCTCCAGCGAGCCGCCGTACCGGTCCTCGCGCTGGTTGCTGTTGCTGGAGAGGAACTGCTGCAACAGGTAGCCATTGGCACCGTGCACCTCGACCAGGTCGAAGCCCGCCCGGTGCGCGCGTCGCGCCGCCTGGGCGAACTGCTCGACCACCCCGGGGATCTCCTCGGTCCGCAGCGCCCGCGGAACCGAGGTCGGTTCGTTGCCCGCGCTTCCGTCCGGGCGCACCACGAAGGCATTTGCGCCCGCTGCTGCGATCGCCGACGGCGCCACCGGCGCCGCCCCTTCCGGCTGCAGCAGGACGTGCGAGATGCGCCCGACGTGCCACAGCTGCGCGGCGATATGGCCGCCGCGCGCATGCACCGCGTCGGTCACCCGCTTCCAGCCGGCCTCCTGGGCATCGCTGTACATGCCCGGGGTCCAGGCATAGCCCCTGCCCTGCGGCGAGACCTGGGTGGCCTCGGACACGATCAGGCCCGCGCTGGCGCGCTGGGCGTAGTACTCGGCATTGAGCTCGGTCGGGACATCGCCCGGCTGGCCGGCCCGGGAACGCGTGAGCGGCGCCATGAAGACACGATTGGGAAGCCGGAATGGCCCCAGCTCCAGCGGTGAAAGCAGACGGGAAGTCATGGGTCTGTAACTCCTTGGGAAGATGGACACAGGCCTGCCCCGGGCTCAACCGTGGCGCCTGCGGTGCCGGTCCAGCGTGCGCCGTACCCGTTCCAGCGCGTCCAGCACCTCGCGCTCGAAACCACCTGGCGGGAGCTCGCGCACCGCCGAATGGGCCGCACAGACGAAGCGGGTATCGGACCATCGTCCGGCCAGGCCCCGCGCCCAGCGCGCATAGTCGTCGGCGGCGCCGGGGCGCTGTTGCAGCGCCCGGCCAAGCATCGGATGCATGCGCAGGCCAGACTGGGGAAGCAGTCGCCCGAGCACACCGGGCGCGGCGATCACGTTGAGCGTGTCGTCCACGTGCACGATGCGCGAGGCCGGATGGCGCACCAGCACCGAGGCCACGTGCACGCGCTCGTCGGGGCAGACGAAATCCACGCCTTCGGGAACCGAGAGCTCGAAGACATCGGCCAGCGGATGTCCCGCCTGCCATCGTTCCACGGGCTCGCCAGCCCATGGCAAACCGGGCATCAGCCGGCGGTGGCGCGCCGTCCCGTGGAGGGTCGCGGATGGAAACAACCGGTGGAGCGGCTCGACCTGCAGGGTGTGGAACGGATGCACGTGCACCACCGCATCCACCAGGCTTCCGCCTTCGGTCAACGCCATCAAGGCCTCGCGCGACGCATCGTCCAGCGCTGCCGCATCGACCAGGACGAAGCGCCCGTCCGGCCGCCGCACGGCGGACATGTGGGTCCCGATATCAAGCACGCCCGCGACGCGGTAGGCCGCGCGGATGTTCCAGAAGTCTTCGGCAAGCTGCTGCATGGCGGCAGTGTGGGGCAAGGACAGTGAAGGAGCAGCAGAGACCGCGATCTGGATAGGTCTCGCACCAGCCGCTAACCTGGCAGGCCAGACAGGACCCCAGGGGGAACGATGGCCACGGGCGAAGACTGGACCGAGCTTGAGGTTGAGGCCTGCGTGGCCTCGTACCTGCGCATGCTCACCCTGGAACTCAACGGCCAGCGTTACAGCAAGACCGAGCATGCAAACGCATTGATGCAGAAGCTGGATGGGCGGAGCCGACCCTCGATCGAGTTCAAGCACTGCAACATCAGCGCGGTAATGGTGTCACTTGGATATCCCTACATCGACGGATACAAGCCCCGCGGCAACTTCCAGGGCCTGCTCCTCAAGGTGGTGGAAGCCCAGGCAAGCAACAATCTTGCGTTGCAGGAGGCTGCCCAGGCCGCCGTTTCGCGGCCCGCGAGCGAAGCCAGCGTCGCGGATGCCGACGTCGCGAACGTCTGGGTACCCCCACCCGCCGCCAAACGCCTGCGTGAAGTCCCCGCCCCCTACGCCCCAACCTTCTCGCCCGCGCGCCGCGACTACATCGCCCAGGAAGGCCGGAACCGCTCGCTGGGCCTGGCCGGGGAACTGTTCGTACTCGACCTTGAAGCACGGCGATTGCACGCTGCCGGGAAGAAGGCGCTGAGCGAGCGCGTCGAGCATGTCGCGGCGACAAAAGGCGATGGCCTCGGCTTCGACGTGTTGTCCTATGAAGAAGATGGACGCGAGCGCTTGATCGAGGTGAAGACCACTGCCTTCGGCGAGCTGACGCCATTCTTCGTCAGTCGCAACGAACTCGCCCGCTCTGAGCGGGATGCAGGGCAATACCACCTGTATCGCGTTTTCGACTTCCGTCGACGACCTCGGGTATTTGGCCTGCCCGGGGCTATCAAGTCGAACTGCGAACTCGAAGCGGTTTCCTATCTTGCACGGCTCGCGGGATAGCGCTGCCACGAACCGGCGTCGGTAATCACGGTTTCCGGTAGATCACCTCGCCGGCGCGCACTGTCCAGGCCACGTCGGCGAAGGCCTGCGCGCCCCGGGCCGGATCCAAATCCAGGGCCACCAGGTCCGCGACCAGCCCGGGAGCGACGCGACCTCGCTCCCCGTCCTCGCCAAAGACCCGCGCCGGCGTCGTCGTCAGGGTCGCCAGAAGCTGGCGCCAGCCCATGCCCGCACCGGCCAGGAGCTGCAGCTCTCGGCTGGTGTCGTACTGGTCGATGTATCCGGCATCGGTACCGAACAGCACGCTGCCGCCAGCGGCCTGCAGCATGGACCCCTGCGACTGCGCCGCACCGACGAAGCGCCGCACCACCGCCTCCGGTACGTGCTCGCGCCGGATCTCGATCTCGAACATCGCAAGCGTGGGCACCAGCGCCATTTCCTCGCGCACCAGCCGGCTTACCGTCGGTGCGCTCCAGGGCCCGGCCGCGGGCGTGGCATGGGCCAGCACGTCGACGCCGGCCTGCAGCGCGACCACCAGGCCGCCTGCGTCGGTGGCATGCGCGAATACCGGCTGCCCGCGATCCCTGGCGACCTTGCCGATAGCCCTGGCCACGGAGGCATCCATCAGGCGCACACCCTCCGTGCCGCCGACGATGGCGCCGGTAAACAGCTTCACCCCGTGCAATCCCTGGTCGAGCTGCGTCCGGGCGCGATTGCGCCCGGCATCCGCGTCGGCCACTTCCGGATCGACGCCATCGGCGGCAAGGTCCAGGTCACGGGCATACACCGGCGTACCGCCCTGCGGGAAGAATGGCGATCCGGTACTGAGCACGCGCGGGCCGCGCACCTCGCCTGCCCCGATCCGCCGCATCAGCGCCAGCGCATCGCCCGGTGCCGAGGCCAGATCGAAGATGGTGGTGAATCCCCAGCGTCCATACTGTTCGCGCAGCGTGGCCTCGAGCTGCCCGGCAGGAAGCCTGCCGGCGTTGCGGTAGGCCGGACCCAGCAGATGCACGTGGCTGTTCCAGAAGCCGGCCAGCACGACCTTGCCCCTGGCATCCAGCTGCCGCGTTCCCGCAGGGACCACCACCTCCGCTGCCCGGCCGACCGCCGTGATCCGGCCATCGGAGACCAGCACCACCGCATCCTCGATCGCCTCGTCCTGGGGCGAAGGCACGACCCGCGCCCCGGTGATGGCCAGGTCAGCCGCATCCGCGGCGGCGCCCATCGCCATCAGGGTGGCGGCAAGCAGAAAAGCGAATCTGTTCCTGCCCATGGCTGTTCTCCCTGGGGTGGCCGCGACGCCACCCGCACCGGTCCCGGCCCCACCGGCCGGCCGGCAGCTCGAGCATAGCGCCGGCGCTCACGTGCCGACCACGATCCCTGCCGCATGGTCCGAAGCCCCACTCCCCCGAGGACCAGGCAATGGCGACGCGCGACATACTCCGCACCCTCAAGGCCGAACATGACGAACTGCGGGCGCTGTTCGCACAGATGGAGGAAACCAGCGACCGCGCCGGCAAGAAGCGCGCCGAGCTGCTCGGGAAGATCGAGGCCAACCTGCTCCCGCACGCCAAGTGGGAAGAGACCGTGTTCTACCCGAAGTTCGCCGAACGCGCCGACCGTGAAGGCCTCAAGACCCATGCCGAGGCGGTGGAGGAGCACCGCGCGGTGGAAAAGACCGTGATCCCGGACGTGCACGCCGCCGACATCACCACGCCGCAGTTCGCAGGCCGGGTAAAGGTGTTCGGCGAGCTGATCGACCACCACGCCAACGACGAGGAGAAGGAAATGTTCGCCATGGCGCGCAAGCTCTTCACCGCACAGGAGCTGGCGGAACTGGACGAAGCCTACGAGGAATGGAAGGCATCCACGGCCTCGACCGTCGTCTCGGCCATGGCCGGAGTCAAGACCGGGATGCAGGCAGCGGTGCGCAAGGTGACGCGGCGGGCCCAGTAATCCCCGGCCGATCGCCGCGCCCTCGCCTGCGCAGCGGGACCTGCGCGCTCAGGACTCCGCCCCGGAGGCCGTTGCAGTTTGCGGCCCCGGCGAGCGCGTACGCTTCAGGTAGCGCATGGCCTCTTCGCGATAGGCCTCATGCCCAGGTGCCAGGTACGGCACCAGCAGGCGCACCCAGGCACGGGTGACCCGCACCGTCTCACCGGGGCAATGCGCGGCACGGGCAGCGGTCAGGTCGCCGGAATCCACCATGGACGCGAATCCTTCCGGATCGGTCCCGTAGATCAGGCACTGCAGGTTGAAGTAACGCTGCTCGGCCAGCGCATGCTCGTCGGCATAGGCCGCGAGGTTGTAGGCACCGGTGCTGCGCGAGAGCATCCAGTTGGCGGCAAGCCCCAGGTTGTCGGTGACCTCCTGCGGCGTTTCATCCAGGTCGGCGAAGCGCAGCATCAGGATCGCCGCCAGTTGGTCGACCGCATCCTCCTGGCGTCCGGTCACCGGCAGGTCCAGCAGGTGGACGAGCGCATGGCCGGTCTCGTGCAGCAGGATGAAGCGCACGTTGGCGCGCACATAGCGCAGCGGGTGGTCGTCAGCCAGGCCCAGCGCCTGCTGGTGCTCCACCCCGCGCTCATAGAGCGTGCGCAGAGTCTCGTAGCACAGCACCACCTCGGCCCGGTCCGGGCGATAGAACGCTCCGAACTCGCCGCACTCGGCGGCGACGTAGCGCAGTGGACGCGTGAGGGCGAACAGGCCGTCGATGGCCTGGATCTCCGGCAGTTGACGCAGCAGGTCCGCCTCGCGCACGCGGCGGTGGATCTGGCGCAGTTCCGGCGAGGCCGGGGTCTCATAGGCGTAGGCGAAGCGCGGCGCCGTAGCCGCCTGCCGCCCCGCCGGCGCTTCGTGCCCCGCCATCGCCGGCAGGATCGCGAGCATGCCGAGCATCACGAGGGCCAGGGCGGGGAGGCGGATCCGGAACGGCATCGGGCGCGGTCTCTTGCGGGTCGGGCGGCAAGCGTAGGGGAAGCCGCCGCGTCCTGCACGCCGCGCCGTGCCGTCAGAGCGCGGCCAGCTGCAGCTGCGAAGCGGCCTTCAGCACCGGCGGCACGCCATCGCGCAGGCCGAGGTGGCCGGATACGCCCACCTCGCGCCCCTCCGCCGGGTCTTGAGCAGGGAGGCAAACGCGTAGGGATGGTTCTCCCAGATCACCGCGGCCAGCCGCCACTCCTCGCCCCAGGCTTGGCGCAAGGCTTCCTCCAGCACCGTCTCTGGAAGCGCCAACGTCCGCACGGCTTCGTACTGGCTATCCACCGGATCCAGACCCTGCAGGCCGGAGCGCCGCGCCAGCGGCATGGCCAAGGCCTGCCGGGTGGGCTCCGGCATGACCTGCGCCTTGGCCCTCGTTTCGGGAAACAGGTAGCACCATTGCAGTGCCGCGGAATCGAACTCGAAGGCCGCCAGCAGCAGGCCCACCAGTTCCACCCGCGCCGGCCCGGCCAATCCGGGCGCATCCGTCAGCAGCGCCTCAGCCTTCGAGCGGGCCATGGCGCGGCCCACGCCCAACGCCTGCTGCATGGCACGGCCGTGGGTGACGATCGGCCCGGCAAACTGGTCCAGCACCTGCTGCGCGCCGCGATCATGCACGGCGCGCTCCAGCAGCAGCGCCACCTCGTCCGGCGACAGCCGCTCCACAGCAATGCGCGTCGGCGCGAACCACGCCAGCAGATCCAGCACGCCGTCCAGGTGTGCCGGCTGGATCCAATCGATGCCGGCCAGGTGCGCGGTGCCAACCACCAGGACCTCGCTGCGCAGTTCCGGGCGCACAAGAGGCCCCAGCTGCGTTTCCACCGCCGAGCCCGGCGCCCCCGGGGGAGCGGCGGACGCCGGCGGCAAGGCCAGCAGCAGGCCGAGCATCAACGGCGGGATGCAGCGTGGATTCGAGCCTTGGTTCCTCTCCGTTCCAGCCCGTAAACCGTGCGATATCTGGCACGGTCATCATGAACCTAGCGCCGTGGCCGCCTGGGTCCATGGGGCAAAGGTCACACAGGCATGCTCCACCCCATCCGTCCCCTAACGTGGAGCAGATGATTTCCGCCACCAAACTGGTAGCCTGGCGCACATGCCGGGACTGCATCGCGGGCTGTACGAACAACTGGTCACCGAGGCGCTCGAGGACGCCCTTTCCGAGCTCGATGCCAGGCACAAGCCCGTACGGGAAGCATTGCATCCGGCGGAGGCGGCCGATCGCATCTCCCTGCATCTGGCGTCGCTGGTGCGCCGGGCCATCGATTCCCTGGACACCAAGCTGCGGGTCCAGGTGGGCACCCGGCTGGCGCGCGAAATCGCCGAGCTGCTGGCCGCCCAAGGTCGCGGGGTGGAAGCGACTGACCGGCTCTCGCCCGCTGGCGACCTGCTCCGGGCGGTTGTCGCCTTCCGACCCGATAGCCAGCCGGAGGAGATCCTACCGCCAGCCACTCCGCTGCTGGACACGACGCTGCTGACCAATGCCCCAGGCGAGCCCCACATCGGCTTCCAGCTCCGCTCCGAGGTCACCTCGGCGGACCGCATCGACGTGCTGATGGCGTTCGTGCGCAATACCGGGATCCGTCCGTTGCTGGAGCTCTTGCGCCAGCACGTGGACCAGGGCCGGCCATTGCGGGTTCTGACCACCACCTACACCAACTCCACCGAGCTATCGGCGCTAAAGGCGCTGCGCGACCTCGGTGCGCGGATCAAGGTGTCCTATGACACCTCCAGTACCCGCCTGCATGCCAAGGCCTGGCTGTTCCATCGACACTCCGGTTTCTCCACGGCCTATATCGGCTCCTCGAACCTGACTCACTCGGCCCAGGTCACGGGCCTGGAATGGAACGTGCGTGTCTCCGGTGCCCGCAATCCGGACGTCATCGACAAGTTCTCGGCCGTGTTCGAGAGCTACTGGCAACATGACGACTTCCGCGACTTCGACCCGGACGAGTTCCAGGAGCTGACCCGGAGCCGGGCGGAAGGCCCGCAGGTCTATCTAAGCCCGGTCGAAATCCGCCCGGAGCCATTCCAGTCGCGGCTGCTGGAGCTGATCGAGCTGTCGCGGCTACAGGGCCACCACCGCAACCTGCTCGTTTCCGCGACGGGCACGGGCAAGACCGTCATGGCCGCCCTGGACTACCAGCGGTTGCGCAAACGCCTGGCAAGATCGCGGCTGCTGTTCGTGGCCCATCGCCAGGAAATCCTGGAACAGAGCCTGGCCACCTTCCGGCATGCGCTGCGCGACCCGGCATTTGGCGAGCTATGGGTCGGCGGCGCACGCCCTGCCCGCTTCGAGCATGTATTCGCGTCGATCCAGAGCCTGACGGCCAGCGGCTTGCAGCCCCTGGCACCCGACCATTTCGACGTGGTGATCATCGACGAGTTCCACCACGCCGCCGCACGCACGTACAGGGAGCTCATCGAGCACCTGGCACCCTTGGAGCTGCTGGGCCTGACCGCCACCCCCGAACGTGGCGACGAAGAGCCCATCCTGCACTGGTTCGGGAACAGGATCGCAGCGGAACTACGGCTGTGGGACGCCATCGAGCAGCACCGGCTGGTGCCTTTTGCCTATTACGGCATTGCCGACGGCACCGACTACCGGAACCTGGCCTGGCACAGGGGGCGGGGCTACGACCTCGACCAGCTGAGCAACCTGGTGACGGGCGACCATGCCCTCGCCAGTAGCATCATCTACAAGACGCTCAGGACCGTCCCCAACCCGGGGTCCATGCGTGCCCTGGGCTTCTGCGTATCCGTCGCCCACGCCAGGTTCATGGCCGAGCAGTTCAATCGCGCCGGCATCGCGGCGGTTGCGGTCTGGTCGGCCAGCAGTGACGAGGAACGCCGCCAGGCCCTGCAGGACCTGGCCAACGGCAGGGTCCGCGTGGTGTTCTCCGTGGACCTGTTCAACGAAGGCGTGGATATCCCCACGGTCGACACCTTGCTCCTGCTGCGCCCCACCGACAGCCCCACGGTGTTCCTGCAGCAGCTGGGTCGCGGCCTGCGCCGCGAACCGAGCAAGAGCATCTGCACGGTGCTGGACTTCGTGGGCCAGCACCGCAAGGAATTCCGCATGCACCGCCGCTTCGGCGCCCTGCTTGGCGGCGGCCGCAAGCAGATCGAACAGCAGATCGAACAGGGCTTCCCCTTCCTGCCCAGCGGCTGCCACATGGAGCTGGACCCGGTTGCATCGGAGCGAGTCCTGGCCAACATCCGCGGAAGCCTTCCGACCACCTGGCGCGGACGCGCCTACGAGCTGCGCCGGGTCGCCGAATCGCAGCCGCACGTCACCCTGAAAAACTTCCTGGAACTCAGCGGCATCGAGCTGGAAGACATCTACTCGGCAAACCGCAGCTGGTCGGACCTGCTGGAAGCCGGCGGCGTGGCCACCTTGCCCGCAGGCCCGCACGAGGCCGTGCTAAGGCGCGGTATCGGCCGCTTGCTGCACGTCGACGATGCCCTGCGCATCGGCAAGTACCGCGAGTTTGCGGCCATGCCGCAGGCCCCGGACATCGCCCAGCTGGACCAGACCGCTCGCCGTCTGTTGCACATGCTGGCTGCGGTGCTGTTCGACAAATTCCCGGTTCCCGTCCACGACCTCCGCCAGGCAGCCCAGGTCCTGTGGAGCCATCCGCAGGTGCTGGCCGAGCTTGGGCAGCTGATGGAAGTGCTTGCCGACCGGGTCGACCACCTCCAGCAGGCGTTGTCCACCCATCCCCACGTCCCGCTGCGGGTGCACGCCCGCTACACCCGCCGGGAGGTGCTGGCGGCGTTCGCCAGCCATACAAGGCTTACCCTTCCAGCCTGGGCGGGCGGCGTACATTGGGACCAGACCGAAAGAGTGGACCTGCTGGCCATCACCCTGGACAAGAGCGTCGGCCACTTCTCCCCGACCACGCGCTACCGCGACTACGCCATCAGTCCCACCCTGCTGCACTGGGAAAGCCAGTCCACCCCCCGCGAGGACGGCGAGGTCGGCAGGCGCTACCGCAACCATGCCAGCCAGGGCAGCACCATCCTGCCCATGGCCCGCCTGACCGTGGACGACCGCGCATTCTGGCTGTTGGGACCGGCTACCTACGTCAGCCACGAGGGCGAGCGGCCCATGGCCATTACCTGGAAGCTGCAACACGAGCTACCCGGGGATCTTTACGCGCGCTTCGGCGCCGCGGTGGGCTGAGTAGCACTTCGAGCCGCCCATCCGCCGCGCTAGCATCGGACCCTTCCGTGCGTCGGAGCCGACCATGGCCAAGTCGATCAAGCCCACTGGCACCCGCAAACCCCCGCTGCCTGGCGAGGACCATGCACCCGTCGAGGCCTGGATCAGTAGTTCAATGCCGCGCCTGCAGCCCGTGCTGCGCCACCTGGATGCGCAGATCCGGCAGTCCCTGCCCGGGGTCGGCTATGCCGTGAAATGGAAGAAGGCCTACTACGGCCTGCCCGGTCTTGGCTGGGTCATCGAGCTGGCGGCCTACGATGTCTCGGCGAACGTGGTGTTCTTCGCCGGCGCCCGCTTCGATCCACCGCCTCCGCTTGGCGAGGGTTCGCGCTACGTCAAGCTGCACTCGCTGGAAGAAGCCCAGGCCGCGGAGGTGGCGGCCTGGATCGAACAGGCCGGCAGGCATCCAGGTTGGGCCTGGTAGCCCGCCGCCGTATCGCCTTGCAAGGCCAGTCCGCCCGGCTTGCCCGGGCAGGCCCGGCACGGCTCATTCGCCGCGCTGGCGGATTGGATTGAGGTGGTTGGAGAACAGCGCGGCATTGAGCAGCAGGCGCTCGGTGCCGTGCCAGTACTTGCGGTGGGCGGGGTCGTCGGCGAAGACGACCACGTTGCCCTTCTCCACCGGTGCCACCTGCAGGAAGGCACTGCCGGCGACGCGCTTAAGGTTCTCCTCGGAGAGGTAGCCGTTGACCGTGGGCCGGTCGTCGATGCGCACCACGTTGAGGTAGGGGTTGGTGCTGTTCTCGAACACCAGGCCGGTCTCCTTGTTGACCAGCAGGCGGCGGTCCTCCAGGCCGAAGGCCAGCGGGTGGCTGAGGTCGACGTCTGCGCTGAGGATGTTTCCGCTCACACGACGCAGGGCGAACACCTCGCGCTGGCTGCCGAAATCCAGGCGCTCGGCCTGCGGCGGCGGCGGGTCACGCAGCTTGGCCGGTGCCAGGCCCTTGTCGATCGCCCAACGGGCGCCGCTGTTATAAGCCACCAGTGAACCGCCGGCCGCGATCCAGCGCTTGAGCGCCGCCACTGCATTCTCGGGCAGGCCGGCGTAGTTGCCGTTGGCCAGGACGATGGTGGTGTAGCGGTCCAGCGAGACCTCGCCCAGCTGCGCCGGCTCCAGCTTGCTGGTCGGGTAACCCAGCGCGGTATCGAAGGCGTGCCAGGCCGCACCGATCTCCGGCGGCGACACGCCCTGCCCCATCACCAGGGCGATGGCCGGCTTGCGGATCGGCTTGACGCTGTCGCTGCCCAGGTCGATGCCGGCCGCGCTCTTGCCGCTGGCCAAGGCATGCACGCGTACGCCCAGCGACCTGGCCAGCGTATCGATGCGCGCATGCAGGGCGTCGGCCGCCAGCGGCTGGCCGGCGACCGGCACCAGCACCACGCCGCGGCGCGGCTCGTCCTTGGCGTCGGCCGAAGGCAGCACCAGCGGCGCGAAGGCTGCACGCAGGCGGATGTCCTGGGCCAGCAGGGCGCCGACCAGGCGGTAGGCACCGTAGTCGCGCAGGTCCAGCGCGTAGGCATAGCGGGCCACGCCATCCACGCCCCCCGCCACAGCCGGCACCTCCTGCACGCGAGGTCCGGCCGGCAGTGCTGCACGACTGGCGGCGTAACGCAGGCCGTAGCCCGGCGCCACCGCGTACGAGGTGCCGCTGTAGAACACGTCGCCCTTCACCGGCGGGGTGAACTCGAAGATCGCATGGGCCAGGCGGAACGCCGGCTGCCGCGCCGGCACCACCCAGGCGCTGCCCGGCTCGAAGCGCTTGCCATCCACCTCGACCGCGCGCTCCAGCTCATGCACTTCGATGCGGTGCTTCAACAGCAGCGACAGCAGGCGTCGGCTCAAGGTCGGATCGTTGCCGTCGCCGAATACCCACGCACGCGCGGGATGCTTGCTGGCCTGGTCCAGCGCGCTGCGGAAGAAGTCCTTCTGCAGGCGGAACAGGTACTCCTTCTGCTCCACAGCGCCACGCACCGTGGCCAGGCCCACGTTGAGGTGGTTGCGGATGGTGAACGGGAATTCCAGCAGGCCGTTGACCGACTCCTGCACCCGCCCGCGCGAGCTGGCCTGCTCGACCGTGGCGCCCACGGCGCCATGGAAGTCCGGATAGGTCGAGCCGTAGATCGGCGAGAAGTTGTCGAAGTTCTCGCCGCTGTAGTACAGCGATCCGATCGCGTCCAGCGCCTGGGCGTGGTAGCGCGCCACCACCTTGTTGGCCTCGTACGAGCTCTTTGGCAGCAGCGGGCTTTCCATGCTTTTCGGCGAGGGTTCGAAATAGTAGGTACTATCCTTGCCCATCTCGTGGAAGTCGATCTGGACGTTCGGGTACCAGCGATGGAAGTGCTCGACCTTGGGCACGCTGTCGGCCTGGGCCAGGGCCAGCCAGTCGCGGTTGAGGTCGGTCAGGTAGTGGTTGAAGCGCCCACCGGGGAACGGTTCGACGTGCTCGCGGTCGGCCGGATCGGCCGAGGGCGGGTTCGAACCCCAGGCGTTGTGCCAGTTGGCGGTGCGGTCGCGCCCGTCGGGGTTCTGCGCCGGATCGACCAGCACCACCGCCTCGCGCAGCCAGCGCCGGGTGCTTTCGCTGCGGTCGGCGGCCAGGAACCAGGCGGTCAGCAATGCCGCTTCGCCACTTGAGGTTTCCGCGCCGTGCACGCTGTAGGTCAGCCACACCACCACCGGTGCCCCACTGGCGGCGCTTTCCGGGGCCGAGGGATCGACCAGGCTGTTGTGCGCCTGGCGCAGCTGCTCGAGGTTGGCATGGTTGGCCGGATCGGTGATGGTGGCCAGCAGCAGCGGACGCCCCTCGTAGGTGCGCCCGATGCGCTCCACCTTCACCCGCGGCGACACCCGCGCCAGCTCCTCGAAGTACGCCACCAGCTCGTCGTGGCGGGTATAGCGGCTGCCGATCGGGTAGCCGAGGAACTCCTCGGGCGTGGGCACGGCCGGATCCGGATCAACCGGGGTAGCCGGAAAGAAGTACGAGGTCTGCGCATGGGCCGGGAACAGCACGGACAGCGACAGCAGTAGCAACGAGGCGAGGCTCAGGCGGCGGACAAGCGGGTACATCGATACTCCGGCAGACGGCGGCGGACCGGCACGGCCCGCGGGGATGTTCGGGAAGGATCGGGAAGGATCGAAAGGCCCGGGCACCGGGCGGCCGCATGCGGCCGCCCGCCCTCTCAGAAGCGGTAGTCGAACCCGACCGAGACGTAGCGCCCTCGCAGGTCGTACTGGCTGAAGTCGTACGGGGCGCGGATGCCCGGGAACGAGGCGTCGTACGGCGGGTCCTCGTCCAGCAGGTTCTGAAGCTTGGCGTACAGGGTCAGCTTCTCGATCCCCTTCCACGCCAGGTACAGGTCGAACTGGTCGTAGCCGTCCACCCGCGACTGCGCGGTGCTGCGGGTCTGGGCGTAGCCGCTGGTGTGGTACCAGGTCAGCGCCGCACTGAAGTCGCTGTAATCCCAGTCCAGCGTCGTGGCGGACTTGCTGCGCGGCAGGGTGAAGCTGAGGTTGCTGCCTGCATAGTCCACCAGCGGCCCGCCGGCGGTGTTCTGGCGCCGGTACTCCAGCACGTGGGTGTAGACGCTGGATACGCCGAAGCCGCCCGCCGAGGCGGTGTTCCAGCGCTGGCGCAGCTCGACGTCGATGCCGGAGGTCTTCAGCTCGGTGAGGTTCTGGTAGCGGTTTTAGACCGCCAGCAGCTTGCCTCGCGCATCCCGGATCACGTCGGCCGGATCGTTCTGCTGCACGATGCTGGCGCTGTTGCTGGTACCAATGAGGTTGTCCAGTTCCACCCGGTACCAGTCCACGCTCAGGCTGGTGTCGGCCCAGGGCGACAGCACGATGCCAGCGTTGTAGCTGTGGGTGCGCTCGGGCCGCAGCGCGGTGTTGCCGACGGTGAAGAAGGTCGGGCTCTGGCGCGAACCGGCGATGTCCGGGTCGTGTGGATCGACCACCGATCCGTAGGAGATGTTGGTGCTGGCCGCGTTCTCCGAAAGCGAGGGCGCGCGGAAGCCGCGCGAGGCCGCCGCGCGTACCAGCAGCGCATCCAGCGGTTGCCAGCGCAGGCTGGCTTTGGGCGAGAACGCGTCGCCGAAGTCGCTGTAGTGGTCGCCCCGGCCGGCCAGCTGCACTTCCAGGCGCTGGTGCAGGGGCACGTTGAACTCGGCGTAGACCGCGGTGACCTCGCGGTCGCCGTCCACCGCGGCGATCGCCGGGCGGATCTGCAGGCCGGCATCGATCTGCCAGGGGTTGCTGGAGACCAGCTCCTCGCGACGCCACTCCGCGCCGGCGGCGAAGCCCACGCGTCCGGCCGGAAGCTCGAACAGCTCGCCGACGACCCGGGCGTCCACCCCGGTCAGGCGCGAATCGGCCGGGCGCACCGTGCTGAGGTTGATCGCATCCAGCACCGCCTGCGGCGTGGCCGCAGGATCTTGCAGGTTGTAGCTGCCGTCGGCCAGTGCATCGAACAGCGCCCAGCGGTTGGCGAATCCGCCAGCGACCCGCTCATCCTCCTTGCTGCGCGCATGGAAGCCTGCAGCCTCCCATTCCCAGTCGCCAGCGGTGCCGCGAGCCCCGCCCACCACGCGATAGGCATCGGAGCGGTTGGTCTTGATCGTGCTGCCGAGGTTGAAGAACGTGTACTCGATTGGCGTATCCACGCCATAGGGGTTGTAGGGATTGCCCGCCGGCAGCAGGTTCGGCACCGGTTCGGCCAGGCCACTGTCGGCGTTGAGTGCGAAGCGGCCGCCTTCCAGGGTGAAGAACGGGCTGTTGCCGAACCACGAGGTGCCGCGGATATAGCTGTACAGCGCCTCGCCGAACACCTCCACGTCGTCGTTCACCCGCCAGGTCGCATTGGCATAGCCCTGCAGGCGTTCGGTGGCCGGAATCAGCGTGGTGTATGGGGCCTGGTTGAAGGCGCAGGTATCGCCGCGCAGGCCGTCGATCGGCGCGCTGGCGGTCAGCACCGTGCCCTCGGGGCAGTGGCCATCCGCATCCAGCAGCGGCACCGACACGCCGTCGACCAGGAAGCGGGCGCCCTTGGCCGACCAGCCGTTCCAGCGCCCGCCGGGCCCCGGATAGATGCCGGAACGGGTAAGGTCGCGCTCGTCCTGGTCCAGGCGCTCGCGGTCGTAGTAGTCCAGGCTGTAGAGGACGTTGAAGTGGTCGCTCTCCAGGTCGCCGAAGCCGCCGATCAGCTTGGCCTGGCGTTCGTCCAGGCCGCCCTCGTCGGAGGTGCCAAGACGGCCGCCGACATCCAGGCCGCGGAAGTTCTGGCGGGTGATGATGTTGACCACGCCTGCCACCGCATCGGATCCGTACACCGCCGAGGCGCCGTCCTTGAGCACCTCGATCCGCTCCACCGCCACCAGCGGCAGCGCGTTGAGGTTGACGAAGGTGTCGGACAGGCCATTGGCCGGGAAGCCGTAGTTGGCCAGGCGGCGGCCGTTGAGCAGGACGAGCGTGTTCTTCTGCGACAGGCCGCGCAGGCCGATGCCGGCCGAGCCGGAGGCCCAGCCACTGTTGGAGGTCTCGTTGGTGGCGTTACCGGTATTGGCTGAGATGGAGCGCAGCAGGTCGGCGACGGTGGCCTTGCCGGAAACCTCCAGCTGCTCGCGGGAAATGACCTGGACGGGATTCGGCCCCTCGGCATCCACGCGGCGCAGGTTGGAGCCGGTGACCACGACCGTGGCCAGGGTCCTGCTGTCGCCGGCGGCGCTGTCCTCGGCGTGGACGATTCCAGGGATGAGCGGGAGTGCGGCCGCGACGGCGGCGGCCAGGGTAGCGACACGAAGCATGTGGGAGAGGTGCTGATCGAGTGGAGCCTCGATTCAGCCATGCCGCGTATTCAGCATGAAATAAGCGTTAAGAATCTCCTTATGCCGCGACCAGGGCAGCTCGTGTCGCGCAGGCATCGCGTTGCACCGTGATATGCGTGACCGGGCTCGCAGTGCAAACCTGGTGATGCATGTCCTCGATTTGCGCAAATCCCTTGCCCCGTGGGGCTTTGGCGGCGCCAGGGCGATCATGCGATGTTGCGCCCCCCTGCGACGCGCGCGGTCTTCGGCGAGCACGGCCTGCCCCGGGTGGACCCGCAGTCCATCCGCCCCCGGGTTGATGGTTGCAATCAACTTCAGACCTGCAGCCTTGGCTGCATCAGCGACGCGGCCTGGCGTTCAACCGTCCGCCCGCTTCAGCACCACCGAACGTGCGATGCACCACTGCGCCGCGAAATAGGTGGCGAGGATGGGAAGCATCGCAACAGACACCCCATCACTGAAACGGTCCCAGGCCAGCACGCTGTCGCTGGCCACGAAGAGCAACGCCCCCAGCGCGGCCATGCGCGCGGAAGCGGCCAGGGCCGGATCGCGGCGAAGGCTCCATGCACGGGCGGCGGCCGCGGCCGCCATCACCACCAGCACCAGGACATAGGCGAGCACAGGCACGCGCATGTCCGCCGGCACCCGTGGCAACAGCAGGGCCAGGTTGATGCCCGCGAACACGGCATAGCCGAGGGTGCCCACCAGGCGCCCGGCGATAGTGCCCCCGGGAATGAAGGCGACGATGTAGCAAAGGTGCGCCAGCAGGAAGGCAAGCAGCCCCGGCACGAACAGATCCTGCGGCAGCATCAGCAGCACGTCGCCCGCCAGCGAGGACAGCATCCCCACCAGCACCGCCGTGCGGTAACGACCCACGCGCACGCCTGGCACGTTGAGCGTGGTGATGATCATGACCATGGCCAGCGGCTTGCACAGGTAGTGCAGCCACAGCCACGGCCCGCCCAGTTCCGCGCCGAGGATGGCGCCGGTCGCCAGGATGACGACGGCAAGACCCGTCACGTCGGACCGCAGCTGCATTCCTGCCTCAGAGCGGCGCGAGCCGGTGCCCCGGGCCGGCGCAGACCGTAAGCGTCGCCGACCGGGCGTCCCCGGCGGCGCCGATGGCCTGGACCCGCGTGCCCACGGCCAGCGCCTCCACGTCCACCGGACTGGCCTTGCACAGGTTCCAGCGCGCGGGCAGCTGCACGGCCACCCGTCCCCGCCCCGGCACGTCCACTTCCACCACCGCATGCCCGTCGTAGGCCCAGGGCGCGGTGTCGATGGAGACCACCGTGCCCTCGATCGAGGCATTGCCCGCTGCAACCGGGGCATCCCCCTGCGTGGTGGCACAGGCGGCCACGACGATCAGCAATGCCAGCGGGAATACCGCGGGAAGACGGCCGGAAGCTCGCTGCATGGGCATGTCCTGCTATCTCGTGATGTTGAGTCCGAGACTAACCGGCCAACCTCCACGCGAGATAGTGGAAGTCCATGCCGCCGGTCGGACGGCGCCGGATTCCCGACGAACGTCATTCCAGCTCCTCCAGCAGGATCCCCCAGCCTTCGACCGGCCGGTGCGCGACCAGCGCATCGCGCACCGTCTCGTCCACCACCAGGGTCGCCGGGCTTTCGGCCAGTCGGAACATGTGCAGTCCGTCCGGCCCGCCGACGCCCGCACCCGCCCCGTCCGCCCCGCCCGCGAGGCTGGGGACACCGAGCACGTTGAACAGGTGGTACCCGGTGCGCTCCCTGCCCGTCCCTGGATTGACCAGCCGTGCGGGGAAGCACTGGAAGTTGTCCACGCCGATGCCGCGCAGCACGGCGATGAGGGCATCGCTGGCGATGACCGTGCCACCGGTCATGAAGTGCGGGCATGGTTCGGCGTCGGGCACGTTTATTTCAAACCGCAATCGCGGCAGCTGGCTGCCATCGACCGGCTCGCCGGCCATGACGCTGCGCTCCGGCAGTTTCGGCCCGGCGGTGATGCCGTGGTCATGGAAGTAGCCCTCGGACATTACGTAATAGCGGGACACGTGCCGGCACTCGGCAATGGTAGGACGCCGATCCTAAGCCTTCCGTCCCTGCTGCGGACCCGGAGACTGCCGGGTCCATCGTCCATCCCCCACAACCACCACCCGCGCCACCACGGCAGGGTCCGGTCCTAGTGTCGATTCCAGGGGCGCCCGCACGTCGCCTGGGCACGGTGCGACGCAAGCCGTCCACCTTCGGACAACGCATGGAGGCAGACGATGTAGAAGCGCCCTATCCCGCCGGCGATCCGCAGGCACGAGTCTCCGCACTCGCCCCGGCCACCCCGCCCACGGAGCCGCAGGGCAGACCGGATGCCGGCCTGCCGGGTCCCGGCCACGAACCCGTTCCACCACCCCGACACATCCGTCCGCGCCAGCGCATGCGGCGCATGGACTCCACAAGGAGATCGACATGAAGATCGTGACCAGCCTCAGCTTCCGGGGCCAGTGCCGCGAGGCGTTCGAGTTCTACGCAAAGGTCCTGGGCGGCAAGATCACCGCCACGGTCCCCTACTCCGCGGCCCCCGGCGAAATGCCGGTGGACGAGCAGCACAAGGACTGGATGATGCACGCCTGGCTGGACGTGGGCGACCAGTCGCTGATGGGCGCCGACATGGACCTGGACTGGGCGCCCAGGATCGACCAGCCCAAGAACGGCTTCGACGTTTCCCTGCACACCAGCGACGTGGCCGAGGCGCGCCGTTGGTTCGAGCAGCTGTCCGAAGGCGGCACGCAGACCATGCCCTTCCAGGAGACCTTCTGGTCCCCCGGCTTCGGCGCCTTCGTCGACCGGTTCGGCATCCCGTGGATGATCAACACCACCCCGGCGTCGCCGGACTGCACGCTTCCCAACAGCTGAGCGAACGGAACACGACGCGCACTCGGCCTGGCGGGCAGGCGCCATGGAGCCGGCCCGGACGGACCGGCACGCCCGCCCTTCCGGGGGCGTCCGGCCTTCCGGACCGATGCGGCCTGCCGTGGCACCGCGATGGGTGCCCTGCCCCCGATCGGTCGCCGGCGCTGGTCAAGGTCCCGACACCTGCGGGCCGGCTTGATGCCGGTCCCGCGGTGGAGGTTCGCACCGTCCGCGGCGGCTAGTGCCGCAGCAGCGCCAGCAGCGGCGCCTCGAACGGCCAGCGCGCCCGTCCACCGAGCGCTTCCAGCTCCATCAGCACCATGCCGCCGACCACGGTCGCCTGCTGCCGGTCCAGCAGCCGGGCCGCGGCCGCCAGGGTGCCGCCGGTAGCCAGCACGTCGTCCACCAGCAGCACGCGCGCCCCCGGTGCCACCGCGCCGGCCTGGATCTGCAGGCGGTCGCTGCCGTATTCCAGCGCGTAGCTTTCCTCCACCACCAGGCCGGGCAGCTTGCCGGGCTTGCGCAGCGGCAGGAAGCCGGCGCCAAGCAGGGGCGCCAGTGCGGCGCCGAGGATGAAACCACGGGCCTCGGTCCCGGCGACCAGGTCGATCGCGACGCCGCGCCAGGGCGCGGCCAGGTCGTCGAGCATGGCGGCAAAGCCGTCGGCGTCGGCCAGCAGCGGGCAGATGTCGCGGAACACGATGCCCGGCGACGGGAAGTCCGGGACCTCGCGGACCAGGGCGGCCCAGTCGGGCGGCGCGACGGCTTCGGCGGTCGATGCAGGCATGTGGACGGTCTCCGGACAGGATTGCGGATGCACAGACGTTAACGCCGTCACGAGCTGCAGGACAGCATCGAACAGCCGGCGCGGTCGCGCGCCCACTCCGGCCGCAGGCCGGCGTAATGCTCGCGGCCGGGCTGCTCCTCGTACGGACGCCGCATCACCTCCAGCAGCGTCGCCACCGGTTCCAGGTTGCCGGCCTCGGCCTGGTCGATGGCCTCCTGCGCCAGCCAGTTGCGCAGCACGTAGCGCGGATTGGCCTGGCGCATGCGTTCGCGCCGCAGCTCCGGAGCCAGCGGATCGTCGGCCAGCCGGGCGGCACGGCGCTCCAGCCAGTCCTGCAACGCCGGCGTCGCGGCCTCGAAGGCGCCGGCGGCGTAGGACGCCTCCGCGAAATCCGCCGGGCCCGTGGCCGCCGGATCGACTTCCCCCAGCCGGCGGAAGAATGCAGTCATGTCCAACTGCCCGGTCTGCAGCACCTGCCGGAGATCCTCGAACAGTGCCACGTCCTCGGCCCCAGCCCGCGCCAGGCCCAGCTTGCCGGCGACCATTTCGCGTTCGGCCCGGGCCCAGGCGTCGAGGAAGCGCTGCAGCCCGGCCTCCAGCGGCGCCGCCTCGCCGAACAGCGGCGCAAGCGCCTGCGCCAGCCGGGTCAGGTTCCAGTACGCCACCTGCGGCTGGGTCCCGTAACGGTAGCGGCGGCCCTGGGCGTCGGTGGTGTTGGGGGTCCAGTCCGGATCGTAGTCCTCCAGCCAGCCATAGGGACCGTAGTCGATGGTCAGGCCGAGGATGGACATGTTGTCGGTGTTCATTACCCCATGGACGAAGCCCACCCGCATCCAGCCGGCCACCATCCAGGCGGTGCGCTCGCACACCTGCGCGAACCATTCGGCGTCGCCTGCCGGTCCCAGGCCATGCAGGTCCGGGAAGTGGTGGCGCTGCACGTGGTCGGTGAGCTGGCGCAGCAGTGCGGTATCGCCGCGCGAGGCCGGCAGCTGCCAGCTGCCGAAGCGCAGGAAGCTGGGTGACATGCGGCAGACGACCGCCCCCGGCTCCGGACGCGGGTGGCCGTCGTAGAACATGTCGCGCACCACCTCCTCGCCGGTGCCGACCAGCGACAGCGCCCGCGTGGTCGGGATGCCCAGGTGGTGCATGGCCTCGCTGCACAGGAACTCGCGGATCGACGAACGCAGCACCGCGCGTCCGTCGGCGAAGCGCGAATACGGCGTGCGCCCGGCGCCCTTCAGCTGCAGCTCCCAGCGCCGGCCGTCCGGGCCGATGGCCTCGCCCAGCGAGATCGCGCGACCATCGCCGAGCTGTCCGGCCCAGCTGCCGAACTGGTGGCCACCGTAGTTGGCTGCCCACGGCTGCATGCCCGGCAGCAGTGCGTTGCCGCCGAAGACGCGGGCAAGGCCGGGATCGGCCATGTCGGCTGCGTCGAGCCCGACCAGGGCCGCGGCCTCGGGCGACCACGCCAGCAGGCGCGGATCGGCCACCGGCGTGGGATCCACCCGCGACCAGGCGGCGAATACCTCGCGCACGCGCGGCCCGGCCTCGGCATCGCCGGGCAGCTCGCGCAGGAAGCTGTTGTCGAATTCGATCTGCATGCGGTCAGGATGCGCCGGCACGCGTCGCGGCCGGGTCCACCCCCGGTTCAGCCGATGGCGACCGAGAACGGACCGCCCTGCTCCAGGGCCCGCTGGTAGGCCGGACGCGCGTGGATGCGTTCGAGGAAGCCGCGCAGGTTCGGGTAGTCGCGCAGGTCGGCGCGCACCGCGGCCGCCTCGATCGGGAAACTCATCTGGATGTCGGCCGCGGTGAAGCGCTCGCCCGCGAACCAGCCGCCGCCGTCCAGCGCCTGCTCCATCCAGTCCAGGTGCAGCTTCACCTGCGGGGAGACGAAGCCGGCCAGGGTGCGGTCGACGATGGCGCGGGCGATGGGCCGGGCGAAGAACGGCATCGGCGCGTTGCGGATCCGCCGCAGCACCAGAGTCAGCAGCATCGGCGGCATGGCCGAGCCTTCGGCGTAATGCATCCAGTAGCGATACAGCAGCCGCTCCTCGGCCATGGCCGGTTCCTGCGGCGGCGACAGCGCGTGCCCGGTGTCGTAGCGCTCCACCAGGTACTCCAGGATCGCGCCGGATTCGGCCAAGGCCTGGCCCTCGTCCACCAGCACCGGGGCCTTGCCCAGCGGATGCACGGCGCGCAGCGCCTCCGGCGCCAGCAGGGCCTTCGGATCGCGCTTGTGGTGGACCACGCGATACGGCAGGGCCAGCTCCTCCAGCAGCCACAGCACGCGCTGGGAGCGGGAATTCTCAAGGTGATGGACGGTCAGCATGCACACCTCCTTACGGGCGGGACATCGTCGCATGGCCGGTGTTGGCCATCCGTTGGCCCCTGAAACGGAAAACGCCGGAGGCTTGCGCCCCCGGCGTTCCTGTCTGCAACCCCGGCGAAGCCGGGGCGTCAGTCAATTACAGCGCCTGGACCTGGTCGGCCTGCAGGCCCTTCTGGCCCTGCACGACGATGAAGGAGACCTTCTGGCCTTCCTGCAGCGACTTGAAGCCCGAGCCCTGGATCGAACGGAAATGCACGAACAGGTCGGCACCGCTCTCCGGGGTGATGAAGCCGAAGCCCTTGGCGTCGTTGAACCACTTGACGGTACCGGTCTGACGATCGGACATGTTTGCTAACTCCTCAACGGAAAAGTGAAAACCGGTCACGGGACATCCGTGACGGGTACTGGGTTGCAGGTGTTAGGCAAAGCGGAACGATGTAGCGCGATCGTCGGATCGACTGCATCAGGCCACGATTCACGGTGACCCATGCAAACACAGTGAGCGCACCATACCCGCATTCGCTCCGAATAGCGAGCGCCGCCTGTCGGGCCGTTCAGCCACTCACCCGGCGGCCTGCAGGCCCCAGGCTTCGGCCGCGATCCGGTACGAGTCCAGCCGCGCCTGGTGGTCGTGGATGTTGGCCACCACGATCAGCTCGTCCGGGCGGTGCCGCTCCACGAAGCGCGCCAGTCCATCCGCGACCGTATCGCGGCTGCCGACCACGCTGCAGGCCAGCGCCCGCGCGACCCCCGCCTTCTCCTCCGGGGTCCAGTACGACTCGATGTCGTCCACCGGCGGCGGGATCAGCCCCGGCCTGCCGCGGCGCAGGTTCACGAAGGCCTGCTGCGGGGTCGTGAACAGCCGTCGGGCCTCGGCATCGGTGTCGGCGGCGACCACGTTCACCGCCAGCATCACCCGCGGCTGGTCGCAATGCTTCGAGGGGCGGAAATGGCGGTGGTAGACCAGCATCGCCTCCTCCATCGCGTCGGGGGCGAAGTGCGAGGCGAAGGCGTAGGGCAGCCCCAGCGCCGCCGCCAGCTGGGCGCCGAACAGGCTCGAGCCGAGGATCCACACCGGGACGTCCAGGCCCGCACCGGGCACGGCGCGAACCGCCTGGCCCGGCTGCACCGGCTCGAAATAGCGCAGCAGCTCCTGCACGTCCTGCGGGAACTGGTCGGCCGATTCGAAGTAGCGGCGCAGCGCCCTGGCGGTGGCGTGGTCGGTGCCCGGGGCCCGGCCCACGCCCAGGTCGATGCGGCCCGGGTGCAGCGCCGCCAGGGTGCCGAACTGCTCGGCCACCTGCAGCGGCGAATGGTTGGGCAGCATGATGCCGCCGGCCCCGACCCGGATGCGCGAGGTCGACGCGGCCACGTGCGCGATCAGCACCGCGGTGGCGGCGCTGGCGATGCCGGGCATGTTGTGGTGCTCGGCCAGCCAGAAGCGGCGGTAGCCGAGTGCCTCCGTGTGGCGGGCCAGGTCCACCGTGTTGGCCAGGGCGCGGGAGATGTCCGAGCCCTCGCAGACCGGGGCCAGGTCCAGCACCGACAGCGGTACGGAACGCGGATCGAAGCCCATGCTCAACCCTGCAGGGCGGTTGCCACCCGCGCCGGAGGCAGTTCCGGCGCCGGACGCAGGGTAGCCACGCCATGCCCCTGCTCGGCCAGGTACTCCAGCCACTTGCCGAGGAAGGTGTTCATGCGCAGTCGGTGCCCGACCACCTCCGCCGGCGGCGGGTACATGCCGATCACGTCCTGCCAGCGGCGGCCCACGTAGCAATGCGTGGTCTCGACCTGGCGCGCGTCGTTGTACAGGCGCAGGTAGGCCGAGGGATCCGGCTCGCCGGTGACCGGATCGCACAGGTCATAGGTCAGGCGCAGTTCCAGCGTGTAGGGATGACGCTCGAGCACGTCCAGGCGTACATCGAGGCCATCGCCCAGCGAGGACAGGTAGCTGCCGCGGGCCAGGTCGGCCGGCGCGAACAGGCGGCTCAGGCGCGCGTGGTTCTCCGCATACAGGCCCATCAGCCAGCTGAAGCGGCCGATACGGGGAATGCGCGCGATGATGGGGAGGGCTTGCTGCATGCGATCGATGCTACACGGCAAAGCGCACGCGCGGCACCCGTTGAAACGGCGCCCTCCCGGCCCCATCAATGGGCCGCCTCAGAACATCTCCCGCTGCAGCCCGAAGGTGGCCAGCACCTTGCTGGAGATCTCCTCGATCGAGGTGTGCGTGGTGCTGAGGGTGGGGATGCGCTCGCGCGCGAACAGCGCCTCGGCCGCCTGCACTTCGCGGCGGCAGGTCTCCAGCCGCGAATAGGACGAATCCGGCCGCCGCTCCTGGCGGATCTGGTGCAGCCGGTCCGGATCGATGGTCAGGCCGAACAGCTTGCGCCGGTACGGACGCAGGCGTTCCGGCAGGCGGTCGCTCTCCAGGTCGCCGTCGGTGAGCGGGTAGTTGGCGGCCTTCACCCCGTAGTGCAGCGCCAGGTAGACGCAGGTCGGCGTCTTGCCCGCACGTGAGACCCCGACCAGGACCACGTCGGCCTCGGCGTAGTCCAGCGCGACGCCATCATCATGCGAGAGGGCGTAATTCATCGCCTCGATGCGACGGTGGTACGTGTCGAAGTCGACGATGCCGTGCGCGCGCCCCACCCGCGCCTGCCTGGGCTGGTTGAGCTCGCGCTCCAGCGGTTCGATGAAGGGCGCGAACACGTCGAGCATCAGCGCACCGCTTTCGGCAAGGAGCATGCTCATCTGCTGGTCGACGCACGAGTTCACCACGATAGGCCGGACGCCATACCGTTCACCGGCGGCGCGTATGCGCGAGACCGCGTCGCGCGCCTTGTCCAGGTCGTCGACGAAGGCAATCCGGTCGGTGACGAACTGGAACCCGGAGAACTGGGTCAGCAGGCTGTGGCCGATGGTTTCCGCCGTGATACCGGTACCATCGGATACGTAGAAAACAGGGCGGATCGCGCTCATGCCTGTGACGTCTCCGGTTTCGTGTTGAGTGACGTGATCAACATTGATATATGCCAAATCGCAGCGGCATCATAACGGCCCCACATACCTCGGGACACGGCCATTGCCCGGCCGGGCGTGGCTCCACGGAGCATCGCACTTGAACCAGAACATCCTGTGGTTGCATGAGCTGCGCCTTGCCGACCTGGCACGCGTCGGCGGCAAGAATTCCTCCCTCGGCGAGATGATCGGACACCTGTCCGGCCTCGGCGTTTCGGTCCCCGGTGGTTTCGCCACCACGGCCGAGGCGTTCAAGGATTTCATCGCCCACAACGACCTGCACCAGCGCATCTACGACCGGCCCGCGCAGCTGGACGTCGAGGACGTCAACGCACTGACCGCGGCCGGGCGCGAGATCCGCCAGTGGGTGATCGATGCCCCGCTGCAGCCGGCGCTGGATGCCGATATCCGTACCGCCTACGCGAAGCTGTGCAGCGAGAACGGCGGTGGCGAGATCGCCGTCGCGGTGCGTTCCTCGGCCACCGCCGAGGACCTGCCCGATGCCTCGTTCGCCGGCCAGCAGGAAACCTTCCTCAACGTGACCGGCGCCGACGACGTCGTGCACAAGGTCAAGGAAGTGTTCGCCTCGCTGTACAACGATCGTGCGATCGCCTACCGCGTGCACCACGGTTTCAAGCACGAGGACGTGTTCCTCTCCGCCGGCGTGCAGCTGATGGTGCGCTCGGACGTGGGCGCCTCCGGCGTGCTGTTCACCCTGGACACCGAATCCGGCTTCCGCGACGTGGTGTTCGTCACCGCCAGCTACGGCCTGGGCGAGATGGTCGTGCAGGGCGCAGTCAACCCGGACGAGTTCTACGTCTACAAGCCCACGCTGAAGCAGGGCAAGCCTGCGATCCTGCGCCGCTCGCTCGGCAGCAAGGCGATCCGCATGGTGTATTCGGACAAGCCGGGCGAGCGCGTGCGCACCGAGGACACGCCGGCCGAGCTGCGCAACCGCTTCTCGCTGTCCGACGAGGACGTGCAGGAGCTGGCACGACAGGCCCTGACCATCGAGCAGCACTACGGCCGCCCGATGGACATCGAATGGGCCAAGGACGGCGTGAGCGGCAAGCTGTTCATCGTGCAGGCCCGCCCGGAGACGGTGAAGTCGCGCGGCCATGCCACCCAGATCGAGCGCTTCACCCTGGAGAAGCGCGGCGAAGTGATCGCCGAGGGCCGCGCCATCGGCCAGAAGATCGGCGCCGGCACCGCGCGCGTGGTGCGCACGCTGCAGGACATGGACCGCGTGCAGCCCGGCGACGTGCTGGTCGCGGACATGACCGACCCGGACTGGGAGCCGGTGATGAAGCGCGCCAGCGCGATCGTCACCAACCGCGGCGGCCGCACCTGCCACGCGGCGATCATCGCCCGCGAGCTGGGCGTGCCGGCGGTGGTCGGCACCGGCAACGCGCTGGAGCTGATCAAGGACGGCCAGGAAGTGACGGTCAGCTGCGCCGAAGGCGACACCGGCTACATCTACGCCGGCGCCCTGCCCTTCGAGCGCACCACCACCGACCTCGGCAACATGCCGCCGGCGCCGCTGAAGATCATGATGAACGTCGCCAACCCGGAGCGCGCGTTCGACTTCGGCCAGCTGCCCAACGCCGGCATCGGCCTGGCGCGCCTGGAGATGATCATCGCCAGCCACATCGGCGTGCATCCCAAGGCCCTGCTCGAGTACGCCAAGCAGGATGCCGAGACGAAGAAGAAGATCGACGCCAAGATCGCCGGCTACAGCGATCCGGTCAGCTTCTACGTCGACCGCCTGGCCGAGGGCATTGCGACCCTCACCGCCTCGGTCGCGCCGAACCCGGTGATCGTGCGCCTGTCGGACTTCAAGTCCAACGAATACGCCAACCTGATCGGCGGCCACCGCTACGAGCCGGAGGAAGAGAACCCGATGATCGGCTTCCGCGGCGCCAGCCGCTACGTCGATCCGTCCTTCGCCGACGCCTTCGCCCTGGAATGCAAGGCGGTGCTGCGCGTGCGCAACGAGATGGGCCTGGAGAACCTCTGGGTCATGATCCCGTTCGTGCGCACCCTCGAGGAAGGCCGCAAGGTGGTCGAGGTGCTCGCCGCCAACGGCCTGCGCCAGGGCGAGAACGGCCTGAAGATCATCATGATGTGCGAGGTCCCGTCCAACGCCCTGCTGGCGGACGAGTTCCTGGAGATCTTCGATGGTTTCTCGATCGGCTCCAACGACCTGACCCAGCTGTCGCTGGGCCTGGACCGCGACTCCTCGATCGTCGCCCACCTGTTCGACGAGCGGAACCCGGCGGTCAAGAAGCTGCTGTCGATGGCGATCAAGGCCGCCCGCGCCAAGGGCAAGTACGTCGGCATCTGCGGCCAGGGCCCGTCGGACCACCCGGACCTGGCACAGTGGCTGATGGACGAAGGCATCGAGTCGGTGTCGCTCAACCCGGACACCGTGGTCGATACCTGGCTGCGCCTGGCCAAGAGCCGCGCCGGCTGATCCTGCGCCGGACCCGGAGACGAAAAGGCCCCGCATCGCGGGGCCTTTTCCTTGCCGCCGGTGCCGCCGTGCAATGCGGCGCCCAGGCGATGCTTCAGCCGGCGTCCGGCAACCCGGAGAACTTGCCCAGGAACTGGCGGTAGTGGCGCAGCTCGGCGATCGAGTCGTGCACGTCGCTCAGCGCGGTGTGCGCGGCCTGCTTGCCGACGCCGGACAGCACGTCCGGGCACCAGCGGCGGGCCAGCTCCTTGAGCGTGCTCACGTCCAGGTTGCGGTAGTGGAAGTACTGCTCCAGCCGCGGCATCAGCCGGTGCAGGAAGCGGCGGTCCTGGCAGATGGAGTTGCCGCACATCGGCGAGGCCTTGGCCGGGACCCACTCGTGCAGGAAGGCGACGGTCCGCGCCTCGGCCTGGGCCAGGGTCACGTCGCTGTCGAGGACACGCTGCCACAGGCCGGAACGGCCGTGCTGGTTGCGGTTCCACTCGTCCATCGCCTGCAGGGTTTCCAGCGGATGGGAGATCGCCAGCTCCGGACCTTCGGCGAGCACGTTGAGCTGGGCATCGGTCACGACGGTGGCGATCTCGAGGATCGAATCGCGGTCGGTGTCCAGGCCGGTCATCTCCAGGTCGATCCAGATCAGGCGGTCCATTCCTGTGGCGATGGCCATGCGCTACGAAACTCCCAGTGGCAGGGCGGCGCTTGCGGGCGCGGCGGGGACTGGCATGATACCGCAGTCATCCTGCCCTCCAGGCCCAATGCAAGAGTCGAGCACCCACGCCATCCTGGCCGCGATGCTGGCGCCGGCCTTCTTCCTGACCGCCACGGCCTCGCTGCTGCTGTCGGCCAACAACCGCCTGGCCCGGATCATCGACCGCGCCCGCACCCTGCTGCGCGAACTGGTGGACGTCCGCGACGAGGAGGAGCGGGCGCTGTACGAGAAGCGCATCGCCCTGCAGCGCCTGCGCAGCCTGCTGATGCTGCGCGCCGGCCAGCTGTTGTACGTGGCGATCAGCTGCTTCGTCGGCACCAGCCTGGCGGTGGCGGTGGACAATTTCGCCGGGCACCGGCTCGGCTCGCTGCCGATCTGGCTGGCCTCCGGCGGGGTGCTGTCCATGTTCGCCGCCAGCTTCCTCCTGGCGCGCGAGTCCACGCTGGCGGTGACCGCGATCAACGAGGAAATGGACCACCGCCCGCGGCCGCCGCGCGCCCCGCTGGCCTGAGCGGGCCCGGGCGCCGGCGCCGCGTCCTGCTCAGACCAGGGGCTTGCCGCGCTTGGCCCGGAAGTAGTTGGTCAGGCGCCGGCCGGCCTCCTCGCCCAGGACCCCGCCCTGCACCTGCACGCGATGGTTGTGGCGCGGGTCCGCGATCACGTCAAACACGCTGCCGCAGGCGCCGGTCTTGGGATCGTCCGCGCCGTAGACCACGCGTGCGACGCGGGCGTGGACCAGGGCCATGGCGCACATCGCGCAGGGCTCGAGGGTCACGTACAGCGTGGCGCCGACCAGGCGATGGTTGGACAGCGCCTGCCCGGCCTGGCGCAGGGCCATGATCTCGGCATGGGCGCTGGGGTCGTGGTCGTGGATGTTGCGATTCCAGCCCTCGCCGATCACCTTGCCCTCGGCCGAGACGACCACCGCGCCCACCGGGATCTCGTCGAACTCCTTCCCGGCCCGTTCGGCCAGCTGGAGCGCATGGCGCATGTGGCGCTCGTCGACCTCCGGATCGGCCGGGAGGATGCGCGCCGGCTGGCGTGCGTCCAGCAGCTTCCACAGGGCCCGGGTCGCGCCGAGGCCACCCAGCGGCTTGTAGGCGTACTCTGGGATGTCGCCGGTGGTGTGGTAGCCGAGCCTGCGATAGAACGCAGTGGCTCCCTCGATCAGCGAGGCATCCAGGGTCAGCAGGCGGCGGCCGCGTTCGCGGGCGGCCTGTTCGAGTGCGTGCATCAGGGCCGCGCCCACGCCACGGCCACGGGCCGCCGGCGCGGTCATCACCTTGGTCAGCTCCGCCCGGTGCGGCTGGCTGGGGGCCTGCACCAGGGCCAGCGATCCGGTGGCCAGCAGCTGGCCGTCCAGCCAGGCGCACAGCACCACGCGCTTGCCCTGCCCGGCCTCTTCCAGCGCGCCCCGCCAGAAGGCGCGCGCTTCGTCCAGCGGCAACGGGTGCATGAAACCGACCGAACCATTGTTGGCGACGGTCTCCACCAGCAGCGCGGACAGGGCCTCGATATCGGCCGCCGAGGCCGGGGCGATGCGCACTTCCGCGGGCGCGTGCGCGTCCCCGATGGCCGCGGTGGCCAGGTCCGCGGATGTCTGCTCTGCCACTTGGTGCTTTCCGGATGACGGGAAGCGGGCATTTTACGCCTGCGGTGGCCCGTTCCCGACCAGGCGACCGGCGAAGGGAGCGCCCGGGGGGCGCCTCCATCCGGACGCTGCGGGCGGCCTCAGCGCAGCAGGGCCAGCAGGGCTTCGGCGGCAGGCGCGGACGAGGCCGGGTTCTGGCCGGTCACCAGCAGGCCATCGCTGACCACGTAGGGCTGGAAATCGGCGACCTTCGAGTACTCGCCGCCGTTGTCGCGCAGCATGGCCTCGACCGAGAACGGCACCACGCCGGCCAGGCCGACCGCGGCCTCCTCGCTGTCGCTGAAGCCGGTGACCTTGCGCCCCTGCACCAGCGGCGCGCCATCGGGTCGGCGCGGCCGGCGCAACGCAGCCGGTCCATGGCAGACCGCGCCCACGGGCTTGCCGGCCGCAATCGCGCGCTCGGCCAGGGCGATCGAATGCGGGTCTTCGGCCAGGTCCCACAGCGGACCATGGCCGCCGGGATAGAACAGCGCGTCGAAACCGTCCATCGACACGCCCGCCAGCGGCCGGGTGTCGGCAAGCGCGGCCATCGCCACGGCATCGGCCTGGAACCGGCGGGTGTCGTCGGTCTGCGATTCGGGCGCATCGCTGCGCGGATCCAGCGGGGCCTGCCCGCCCCGGGGCGAGGCGAGCACCACCTCGGCGCCGGCGTCGCGGAAACGCCAGTAAGGCGCGGCCAGTTCCTCCAGCCAGAAACCGGTCTTCTCGCCGGTATCGCCGAGTCGGTCATGCGAGGTCAGGACCACGAGGATCTTCATGTCGCTTGCTCCTGTCGGAGGGGTTCAACAACAGGCGAGGCGCGAACCGGCACGCGGGCCGCGCCCCCGCATCACCAGCGCTGGTGGACGTGGGGCTTGATGTCCTGTTCGTAGATGCGCGCGACCTCGGCCATGGCCTCGTCGGACAGGGCCGGCAGGTCGGAAGCGGCGATGTTGGCCAGCGCCTGCCGTGGATTCTTCGCGCCGGGAATGACCACGCTAACCGCCTCGTGCATCAGGATCCAGCGCAGCGCCAGCTGGGCCAGGGTGGCGCCCTCGGGCACCAGCGGCCGTAGCTTCTCCACCGCCGCCAGGCCGACTTCGTACGGCACGCCGGAGAAGGTCTCGCCCACGTCGAAGGCCTCCCCGTTGCGGTTGAAGTTGCGGTGGTCGCTTTCCTCGAAGCGGGTATCGGCGCGGAACTTGCCGCTGAGCATGCCGCTGGCCAGCGGCACCCGCGCGATCACCGCCACGCCGCGGCGCTGGGCCTCGCGGAAGAACAGCTGCGCCGGACGCAGGCGGAACATGTTGAAGATGATCTGCACGCTGGCGACGTTCGGATACTCGATCGCCTTGAGCGCCTCCTCGACGCGCTCCACGCTCACGCCATAGCGCGCGATCGCGCCGCGCTCGACCAGACGCTCCAGGTGCTCGAACAGCTCCGGGTGGTAATAGGCGTCGGTCGGCGGGCAATGCAGCTGCAGCAGGTCGAGGGTCTCGACCTCCAGGTTGCGGCGGCTGCGGTCGATCCACTCCTGCAGGTTCTGCGCGGTGTAGCCGGCCACTTCCTGCTTCGGCAGGCGACGGCCAGCCTTGGTCGCCACGAACGGGCGCTTGCCGCCGCGCTCCTTGAGCACGCGCGCGATCAGCCGCTCGGAATGGCCGTCGCCGTAGACGTCGGCGGTGTCGATGAAATCCAGCCCCGCATCCAGGGCTGCGTGCAGCGCCGCGATCGAATCGTTGTCATCCACCGTGCCCCAGGCCGCGCCGATCGCCCAGGCGCCGAAGCCGATCTCGCCGACAGTGTGGCCGGTGCGGCCGAAAGGTCTGGAACGCATGCGTGTACTCCTGCGGACGGGCCACGCTGGCGGGCAGCGTGGCCTGGAAAGGACTGCGGCGCGGTGGCGCCGGACGAACGCCGAATCATAGCGGACGCGCGCGGAGGGGCATGCAGGCGATGTCCGGGCGCCGGCGTTCGGCTACGCCCGCGATCGGGGGGCTGCGTCGGCGCCTGGCCGTCCGCCCTACCCCATCCCGACGGGAAGGGAACGGTGCTCCAGACGACGACGCCGCAGCGCGTGGCGAAGCGCCAGGCCTCGCCCGCGTCATGGCACTGCAGCGGCGTTGCGCTGCACTTGCCCGGGCCACACGCCCCGCCCAATCACCAATGACCAATCACCAATGACCAATCACCAATGACCAATCACCAATGACCAATCACGAATGACCAGCCATTCCCTCAGGCCTTGCGCAGGAACTGGGTCTTCAGCACCAGGCCCTTGATCTTCTCGGAGTTGCCTTCGATGTGCTCGGGATCGCCATCGACCAGGCGGATGTTGCGGATCACCGTGCCCTGCTTCAGCGGGATCGAGGAACCCTTGACCTTCAGGTCCTTGATCACCACCACCGTGTCGCCTGCCGCGAGCGGATTGCCGTTGCTGTCGCGGACCACCATTTCGGCTTCGCCGGCAGCGCCCTCCTCCGCGGTCCACTCGTGGCCGCAGTCCGGGCAGATCCAGAGCGCGCCGTCGGCGTAGGTGTTGTCCAGCCCGCACTGCGGACAGGAAGGAATGGCAGCCATTGCATCCTCGTTGCAAGAAAAAACGGCGGCCATTGTAGCCGGCTAGCGCGGCTCGCCCGGAGGGGGGGCGTTGGCCGGCCTGGCACAGCCGCGGACCGGAGCGTCACCGTCGACGGAGAGCGAGGCCCGCAGGGGGAACCACGCGCCGGACATGTCGTCCTGGCAGCTTTCGGTGGCCACCTGGACGACCACTTCGCCATGCGCGTCGCGCGCGACGATGCGCTGCACGCCAGGGACGGCCATGTCCCTGCGCATGTCCACGCGCAGGGTACGCGCCTGCGGCAGGCCCGGTCCCGACAGGCGCAGGACGTCGTCCTGCAACTGCGCCTGCCAGAACGGTTCGTTGGTCAGCACCACCAGCCTGGCCGGAACGCGCCGGGCTTCGCCCGCATAGGCGTCCGGGGCGAAGACCAGCTGCTCGACCGGATACCCCATCACCCGCACCCGCTCGACCAGCGAAGCCAGCTGCAGCCGGTCCATCGTCGGCTGGCGCGAGAGCACCCAAAGGCGGTCGCGGTCGGGCGAACCGACCAGCGCCCACTCGTAGCCGGGATCGACGGCGACAACCCAGCGCCGTTCCCAGCCGATCGGCAGCCATGCGCGCCAGCGCGGTGCCGAACGCACCTGCAGCGATCCGGGCGCGCCCGGCACCGGCACGACGACCGCCGTGTCCTCCAGCCGCCGCCCCTCATCGTCCAGGCACGAGCGGTGAAGATCGAAACCTTCGTCCGGGCGCGGCACGTAGCGGACCTCGCCCTGGCGCGCGCACTTGCGCTGGAAGTCCACCGGAAGCCAGGCCAACTGGTGCCAGTGGCCGGAGAAGCGCTGCAGGTCCATGACCGGCAGCGGCAGGTGGTCGGCGCTCCGCGCAAGGGATGACGCGGCGGGCAACAGCAAAAGGAACAGCCAGGCGAAACGCAAGGCAATCGGGAATTTCGTCATCGAGGCGAGACTACCACCACGCGGATATGGGGTCAGGAACCGACGTCAGGTGATCCGACGGAAGACGGTCACGCCCAGTACGAAGAGCACGACGGCAATCAACAGGGCGGTGACGAACAGGAACTTGGCGATGCCCATCGACACGCCAGCCACGCCGGTGAGGCCAAGCGCACCCGCCACCAGTCCGATCACCAGGAAGATTATCGCCCACTTGATCATGCCCTGCTCCGTTCCATGTATTGGCCGGCGACACTACGCAGGGCGGCGTGGCACGGCCGTGAAAGGCAGCGTGCCACGCCTGTGGCATGGCGTGTTGTCCGGCCTCAGCCGGCGGCGCGCCAGGCGCGCAGCAGCTCGGCCTCGCGCTGGCGGTCGATGCCGGCACGCAGCCTGGCCTGGCGCTCGGCCGGCAGGCTGCGGAACCACTCCAGCAAGTCGGCCACGGTGGTAGCCAGCGGACGGAAGGTCAGCCCCGCGGCGACCGCGCGGGCATTGCTGACCTGGCCGTAGCCGGCATACGGGCCACGATCGCGCGGCACCCAGATCGGCAGCTCGACCTCCATGGCCTCGAGGAAGTCCGGGTCGACGTGGGTGAGGCTGATGGGCGTGGAGGTCACGGCCTGGCAGCCATGCAGCATCGCGTCCATGGTCAGCGGATAGGCGGGGCCGACGGCGTTGAAGGTGCCGGTGGTGCCCTGCTCGGCCAGCCGGATCATCCACTCGCCCAGGTCGCGGCCGTCGATGACCTGGATCGGATCCTGGCCGTCGCCCGGCACCAGGATCTCGCCGCCCTGGGCCACGCGGTGCGGCCAGTAGGTGAAACGGTCGGTCTCGTCGCGCGGGCCGACGATGTAACCCGGGCGGACGATCGTGGTGCGATCGCCGAACTGGCGCCGCGCTTCGACCTCGCTGAGGGCCTTCAGCGGGCCGTAGAGGTTCTCCATGTCGGCGATCAGCGTCTGCCGGGTTTCGGCCATGGCATCCCGGCCGCGGTACGGCGCCAGCGGCGCATCCTCGTCGATGCCGGCGCGGCTGCCGTCGGCGTAGACCGAGATGGTCGAGATGAACAGGTAGTGCCCGATGTTGCCCCGCAGCACCTTGCCGGCATCGCGTACCCACGACGGCAGGCTGGTCGGGTTGTCGATGCATACGTCCCAGCGGCGCCCGCGCAGCGCGGACAGGTCGCCGGTCTCGCGGTCGCCATGCAGCTGCTCGACCTCGCCCGGCCATTCGGGCGATGGCCGCTTGCCGCGGTTGAACAGGGTCACCCTGTGGCCGCGGGCCAGCGCATAACGCACCTGGAACGGCCCGGTGAATCCGGTGCCGCCCAGGATCAGGATGTCCAGCGAGCGGCTGGCGCGTTCGACCGGGGTAGCGCCCGGAGCCGGGCGGGACGCGGGGCTGGCGGCGGCCAGCCCCGGCATGGCGGCGGTGGCGGCGGCGAGCGCGCCCAGCCTGAACAGGTCGCGGCGGGTGGTGTCCATGGGCCCTCCTTGCATGGCGTGGGAAAACGACTGCATACCACCCTCCCCACCCGGCCGCCCATGCGGGAAGTTGGCATGACCTCCAGGCCATGCCCGGCGCCGCCACGAAAAAAAAATGGTTCTTCTCCCAACTAAGGGGAGAGAGGCACACGGCCGACCCGGCAGACTTGCTGGTGTCGAAGCAACAAACTGGGGCCGGCCGTGGCCGGGTTGGATTGTATGTCCCCGCTGGGAGGCTGGGCGG
>NZ_PDWP01000008.1 GCF_010093235.1 Pseudoxanthomonas suwonensis
CACAGCTACTGTAGCATTTCATCGCCGCTGATCTAACCCTTCTTTGTACTTTTTTATAACAGACGCGCACCCCCCAGAATTCACCAAAGGGTGTCCCGTCGCCAGCGTCAGTGGTGTAAAAGACACACCCCGGGCCCGGGCGTTCCCCGCCGGCAGCATCACCGCCGTGCTCGGACCCTCGGGCACCGGCAAGTCGACCCTGCTCGCGGCGCTGACCGGCGAGCTGGTGCCGGCGGCCGGTAGCGTGCGGGTGTTCGACCGCCCGGTACCTCGCGGCGCGCGCGAGCTGCTGGAGATGCGCAAGGGCATCGGCGTGCTGCTGCAGGGCAACGGCCTGCTCACCGACCTGAGCGTGGCCGAAAACGTGGCCCTGCCGCTGCGCGCGCATACCCGCCTGCCCGAGCCGCTGCTGCGCCGGCTGGTGGAGATGAAGCTCAACGCGGTGGGCCTACGCGGCGCGGCGAAGCTTTATCCGCGCGAGCTTTCCGGCGGCATGGCCCGGCGCGTGGCCCTGGCCCGCGCGCTGGCGCTGGATCCGCCGCTGATGCTCTACGACGAACCCCTGACCGGCCTGGATCCGATCGCCTCCGGCGTGATCATGAGCCTGATCCAGCGGCTTTCGCGCAGCCTGGGCCTGACCAGCATCATCGTCAGCCACCATGTGCACGAGACCCTGCCGATCGCCGACCAGGTGGTGGTGATCGCCAACCACGGCATCGTGTTCGACGGCACCCCGGCACAGCTGCAGGCCTCGACCGATCCGTTGATCCGCCAGTTCCTGGACGGCCAGCCGGACGGCCCGATCCCGTTCGAGAGCGCCCGCGAAGGCGCCGCCCGCGCGGAGGCCGCCTGATGGCCGCCGTTGCCGCGATCCGTTCCCTGGGCCGGGCCGGCCTGTTCTCGCTGTCGGTGCTGCGCGCCTCGCTGCCCAGCCGGGACTTCTTCGCCGAGCTGGCCCGCGAGATCTACAAGATCGGCGGACGCTCGCTGCCGATCATCGCCGTCGGCGGCGCGTTCGTGGGCCTGGTGCTGACCCTGCAGGGCTACCGCACGCTGACCACCTTCGGCGCCGCCGACGCGCTGTCGACCCTGCTGGGCCTGTCGCTGTACCGCGAACTGGGCCCGGTGCTGACCGCGCTGCTGTTCATCGGCCGCGCCGGCAGCTCGATCGCCGCCGAGCTGGGCCTGATGCGCGCCACCGACCAGATCAAGGCGCTGGAGCTGATGGCCATCGACCCGGTGGCCAAGGCGGTGGCACCGCGGTTCTGGGCGGCGGTGCTGTGCGTGCCGCTGCTGACCGGCTTCTTCTGCTCGCTGGCCATCTCCGCCAGCTGGTTCGAGGCGGTCAAGGTGCTGGGCCTGGACAACGGCACGTTCTGGGCCGCGCTGCAGGGCAGCGTCGATTTCCGCGACGACTTCGGCGTGGCGCTGCTGAAGTCGGCGGTGTTCGGCGGGGTCAGCGCGCTGGTCGCCGCCTACGTGGGCTTCCATGCCGAACCGACCATCGAGGGCACGTCGGTGGCGACCACCCGCGCGGTGGTCAACGCCTCGCTGCTGGTGCTGATGCTGAACTTCGTGATGTCGGCGCTGCTGTTCCAGTGATGCGCGCCGGCCTTGCCTGAAACCCCGGGCACCCCAGGTGCCCATGATCCGACTCCGTCTCACAGGTACCTCCCAATGGCAATCCGTGGTCCCAGGCTTGAATTCGCGGTCGGCGCCTTCCTCATCCTGGCGCTGGCCTCGCTGCTGGTGCTGGCGTTCGCCTCGACCAACCGCCAGTTCGGTTTCGGCGGCGGCAGCTACGAGCTGACCGCGCGCTTCGCCAACCTCGGCCAGCTGCGCCTGCAGGCGCCGGTGAAGATCGGCGGCGTGGTCATCGGCCGGGTGGAGAAGGTCGAGCTGGATCCGGTGCGGTTCGACTCGATCGTCACCCTGGCCATCGACGACCGCTACCAGGACCTGCCGGGCGACACCTCGGCGGCGATCCTGACCAGCGGCCTGCTCGGCGAGAGCTACATCGGCCTGCAGCCGGGCGGCGATCCGGAACCGCTGCGTCCCGGCGACGAGATCGTCTACACCCAGCCGGCGATCGACCTGATCCAGCTGGTCGGCAAGTACATGTTCGGTGGCGCCGGCGGAGCCGGCACGCCGCCTTCCTCCGGTGAAGAACCGTCCCCCACGGAAGCAACCCCATGAAGCCCCTGATCCTTTCCATTGCCCTGGCCCTGCCGCTGCTGGCAGCCGCCCCGATCCACGCCCAGGCGCAGGCCCAGCAGGCCGCCGCCGCAACCCCGGGCCGCCAGGTCATGGACACCGGCACCCGCGTGCTGACCACGCTGCAGCAGCGCCGCGGCGAGTTCCAGAAGGACCGCAAGGCGCTGCGCTCCTTCATCGAGTCCGAGCTGCGTGCCGGCTTCGACCGCGACTATGCCGCCCGCCTGGTGCTGGGCCCGCACGGCCGCGGCGCCAGCGACGCCGACGTGGCGCTGTTCGCCGACGCCATGACCGACAACCTGATGCAGCGCTACGGCGACGCCCTGCTGGCGTTCGAAGGCCGGCCGCGCATCCGCCTGAAGTCTGAGACCCCGCTGCCGAACAACCGCGGCATCCGCGTGTCCACCGAGATCCTGCGCGACGGCGGCGACCCGATCCCGGTCGACTACCTGGTCCGCAACAACGGCGGCTGGAAGATCTTCGACGTGATGGTCGAGGGCGTGTCCTACGTGCAGACCTTCCGCACCCAGTTCGACGCGCCGCTGCGGCAGAAGTCGATCGCCCAGGTCGCCGCCGAGCTGCGCAGCGGCGCGATGCGCCCGGACGCCGATGCCGGCCGCTGACGCCGCCCGCGCCCGCCGCGAAGGCGAGGTGCTGCACCTGGAAGGCCGCCTGGACCGCGCGGCCGCGATCGGACTGTGGCCGACCGTGCAGGCCCTGGCCGACGGTGCGCGCACGCTGGAGCTGGGCGCGGTGCAGGCGCTGGACAGCGCCGGCCTGGCGCTGCTGGCCGAGGCCGCCGCGCGCATGCGCGCCGGCGGCGCGGTCCAGGTCCTCGGCGCGCCCGCCGGCCTGGCCGAGCTGTGCGCCGCCTACCGGCTGGACCCCCAACTGAACTACGCCGGAGCCCCCCCATGAAGCCGATCCCCGCCGGCGCCCTGCTGCTGCCCCTGATGCTGCTGGCCGGATGCGCCAGCGCCCCCAAGGCCACCACCGGTTCCCCGGCTCCCGCTGGGACGACGGTCGCCGGCGTCGCGCAGGCCGAAGCCGAACCGGAAGCCGTGGCCGACGTCGCACCGGTCCCGGCCAACGGGCAGGAACTTCCGCCGCGCCCCGCGGCCACCGAGCCGGAGAGCGGGGAACCGGCCCTGGCCGGCGCGCCGGAAGCCGCGGGCGAGGCGGCAGCGGAGTTCGATCCGCAGGGTCCGACCGAGGCCGAGGAGGACTTCGCCGCGCTGTACGGCACGCCCGCCGACGCCGGGCCCGGTGCGCGCCTGGCCTACGACCCGTGGGAGCCGATGAACCGTCGCATCCACGCCTTCAACAACGTCGTCGACCGCACCGTCGCCCGCCCGGTGGCGCGCGCCTACGTGAAGGTGGTGCCGGAGCCGGTGCGCCTGGGCGTGGGCAACTTCTTCGACAACCTGGCCTCGCCGGTGACCTTCCTCAACCAGCTGCTGCAGGGCCGCCCGCGCGACGCGGTGCAGACCCTGGGCCGGTTCGTGGTCAACACCACCCTGGGCATCGGCGGCATCTTCGATCCGGCCAGCGACCTGAAGATGAAGCGCCGCAACGAGGACTTCGGCCAGACCCTGGGCATCTGGGGCTGGCGCCAGTCGCGCTACGTGGAGCTGCCCTTCTTCGGCCCGCGCACGGTGCGCGACGTGTTCGGCCTGGCCGGCGACATGCCGCTGTCCGCGACCCGCCAGGTCGAGCGCGACCGCTACCGCTTCGCCCTGCAGGGCGCGCAGCTGGTGGACCGCCGTGCCGCGTTGCTGGCGATCGACAGCATGCGCGAGAACGCGGTGGACGAGTACGCGATGATCCGCGACGCGTGGATGCAGCGCCGCCAGTACCAGATCGAGGCCGACCGCCGCGGCGGTCGCAAGGGCGAGGGCGAGGACGACCTGCCGGACTACCTGCGCGACGAGCGCGATCCCACCCTGCCGGTCGACGCCATGCCGATCCCCGGCACCTGAGCCAACCGGGAAACGCGGATGCACGAAGGGCCCGGGAAACCGGGCCCTTTTTCATGCATGAAGCGGACGGACCAGGCGGGCGGTGTACTCAGGGCTCGCCTTCCTCGCCGTCCAGCTCGGACTCGATCGCATCCAGGCCCACATCCTCTAACAATGCCTGAGCCTGCTCCTCGCCCAAGGTCTCTACCCCACGTAGTTTGCGTTCGATAGCGCGGGTACGGACGCCCGCGGCCTTGATGCTGTTTTGTACCTTGTCCAGATTCGACGTCGCCTTCTCCAACACTGTGGCGAACTTGCCGAACTCCGTCTTGACCGCACCCAGCAGCTGCCAGACCTCGGACGAGCGCTTCTCGATGGCCAGGGTGCGGAAGCCCATCTGCAGGCTGTTGAGCAGGGCGGTGACCGTGGTCGGGCCGGCGACCACGATGCGGTGCTCGCGCTGCAGCGCGTCGGTCAGGCCGGGGCGGCGGATCACCTCGGCGTAGAGGCCCTCGGTGGGCAGGAACATCACCGCGAAGTCGGTGGTGTGCGGGGGCACGATGTACTTCTCGCAGATCGACTTGGCCTGGATCCGGATCGCGCGTTCCAGCTGGGCGCCGGTGCTACGCACCAGCTCCTTGTCTCCATCGTTGTGTGCATCAAGGAGTCGCTCGTAGTCCTCACGCGGGAACTTGCAGTCGATCGGCAGCCATACGGGCTCTTCATGATTACCCCGACCGGGCAACCGCACGGCGAAATCCACGGCCTCGGCACTGCCCGGCTGCACGCGCACGCTGCGTGCGTACTGTTCGGACGTAAGCGTCTGCTCGAGGATGTTGTCGAGCTGCACCTCGCCCCAGCTTCCGCGATCCTTCACGTTGGTCAGCACGCGCTTGAGGTCGCCCACGCCGGTGGCCAGCTGCTGCATCTCGCCCAGCCCGCGCTGGACCTGCTCCAGGCGCTCGGACACCAGCTTGAAGGACGAATCCAGGCGGGTGGTGAGGGTGCTCTGCAGCTTCTCGTCCACCGTCTCGCGCATCTTCTCCAGCTTGGCGGCGTTGTCCTGCTGCAGCGCCTGCAGCTGCTGCTCCAGGGTGGCGCGCATCTCGCCGATGCGCAGCTCGTTGCGCGCGACCAGCTCCTGCAGGCGCTGGTTGAGCCCCTCGGCGAAGCGTTGCTGCGACTCCAGCGATTCCTGGCGGGCGATGCGGGCGTCCTCGGTCAGGCTGGCGCGTAGCGCCGCCAGCTGCTCGCCGAAGGCCTGGATGCGGGTGTCCTGCTGGCGCCCGAACAGGTCCAGCTGGGCGCGCAGTTCGGCCAGGCGCTGCGACAGCAGCTCGTTCAGCTTCGCCTGCGCCTCCACGCCCTCGACCCGGCCCTTGCGCGCGTCCTCGGTCAGGCTGTCGCGCAGCTGGTCCAGGCGGGTGTCGGTGCGGGTGCCCAGGTCGGCCAGGTGGCGGGCGAAGCCGTCGATGCGCTGGCCCTGGGTGCTGGCCAGGCCGTCCAGCTGCTGGCGCAGCTCCAGGCGGCCATCGCGCTGTTCGGCGCGCAGGGCCTCCTCCAGCTGCGCGCGCAGGCGCTCGAAGGCCGCGTCGGGACGGCGCATCAGCAGGACGGCCACGCAGGCCAGGATCGCCAGCAGCAGGCCGGCGATGACGATCAGGAGGAGGACTTCGGTCATGCGCGAAGTGTAGCGAGCGGCGGTCTCAGCCCATGCGACCGCCCTTCGCCAGGGTTTCACGCCGCTCCTATCCCGACGCCCACACAGTGCCGCCATGGCCCGACCCGCCCGCTACCCGGTCCGCGTCAAACGCGTCTACGAGCCGGCCGGGCCGGAGGATGGGCTGCGCCTGCTGGTGGATGGCGTCTGGCCTCGCGGGCAGCGCAAGGACATGCTGGAGCTGGAAGCCTGGCTGCGGATCATCGCGCCCAGCACCGCCCTGCGCCGCTGGTTCGGCCACGACCCGGCGCGATGGGACGAGTTCCGTGCGCGTTACTTCGCCGAACTGGCAGCAAACACCGAGGGCCTGTCGCGATTGCGCGCCTATCTGGTGCGCGGACCGGTGACCCTGTTGTATGCCGCCGCCGACGAGGAACACAACAACGCGGTGGCGCTGCGCGACTACATCCTGCAGGGTTCGGGCTGACCGCCGCGGGCTCGGTTGCGTTTGCAACCAAGGGGGAAGGGCCCTTAGCCTGTGTGGTTTCGTGCCCGTCGCGGCCCCGCCAACCCCGGAAACCGCATGACCGCAAGCACCCCTCTGCTCATCACCTTCTCCGCCTACCTGCTGCTGATGGTGGGCATCGGGTTCGTCGCCTGGCGGCGCACCCGTACCTTCGACGACTACATCCTCGGCGGCCGCTCGCTGGGCGGCTTCGTCACCGCCCTGGCGGCCGGCGCCTCGGACATGAGCGGCTGGCTGATGATGGGACTGCCGGGCGCGCTGTACCTGACCGGCGCGTCCGAAGCCTGGATCGCGGTCGGCCTGCTGCTGGGCGCATGGGCGAACTGGCGCTGGGTAGCCGGCCCGCTGCGCCTGTACACCGAACGCACCCGCAACGCGCTGACCCTGCCGGACTACTTCACCCACCGCTTCGAGGACCGCAGCCGCCTGCTGCGGATCTTCTCGGCGCTGGTCATCCTGGTGTTCTTCGCCATCTACTGCGCCTCCGGCATCGTCGCCGGCGCGCGCCTGTTCGAGAGCATGTTCGGCCTGTCCTACGGCCAGGCCATGGTGTGGGGCGCGGTGGCCACCATCGCCTACACCTTCGTCGGCGGCTTCCTGGCGGTGAGCTGGACCGACACCGTGCAGGCCTCGCTGATGATCTTCGCCCTGCTGCTGGTACCGGTGTTCGCGATCATCGGCGCGGGTGGCCCGGGCGAGGCGGTGGCCCTGGTCGAGCAGGTCGATCCCACCCGGCTGGACTGGATCGGCGCCGGCGGGGCGATCGCGGTCGTCTCGGCGCTGGCCTGGGGCCTGGGCTACTGCGGCCAGCCGCACATCCTCGCTCGCTTCATGGCCGCCGACAGCCTGGCCACCATCCCGCGCGCACGCCGCATCTCGATGGCCTGGATGGTGCTGTGCCTGGGCGGCTCGGTGGCCACCGGCCTGGCAGGACTGGCCTGGTTCGCCGCGCACCCGGAGCTGGCCGGCCCGGTCGACGCCAACCCGGAGCGGGTGTTCATCGCCCTGGGCGAGCAGCTGTTCAACCCGTGGATCGCCGGCGTGCTGCTGTCGGCGATCCTGGCCGCGATCATGAGCACCCTGTCGGCGCAGCTGCTGGTGTGCTCCAGCGCGCTGACCGAGGACTTCTACCGCGGCCTGCTGCGGCCCAGGGCCAGCCATGCCGAGCTGGTGTGGTTCGGCCGGGCCATGGTGCTGGCGGTGGCGGCCCTGGCGATGTGGATCGCGCGCGACCCGGAGAGCCGGGTGCTGGGACTGGTTTCCTACGCCTGGGCCGGATTCGGCGCCGCATTCGGCCCGGTGGTGGTGCTGTCCCTGTTCTGGAAGCGCATGACCCGCAATGGCGCCCTGGCCGGCATGCTCGCCGGCGCGGCCACTGTGATTGCCTGGAAGCACACCGGCAGCGCGCTGTACGAGATGGTGCCCGGCTTCATCGCCGCGACCGTCGCCATCGTCCTGGTGAGCCTGCTGGGCAAGGCGCCCTCGCAGGCCTTGCAGGCGCGCCACGAGCAGGTGCGCGCGGCCCTGCACGAACACGGCCACTGAGCCCCGCCTCCGCCGCGCGCTCAGCGCGCGGTGTAGCCGCCGTCGACCAGGTGGTAGCTGCCGGTCACGAACGAGGCTTCCTTCGACAGCAGGAAGCAGGCCAGGGCCGCGACCTCGTCCGCAGTGCCGAGCCGGCCGGCCGGATGCAGGGCCACCAGGCCCTCGCGCACTGCCGGGTCCAGGCCCGACAGCAGCGGGGTGTCGATGAAGGCCGGGCCCACCGCGTTCACCCGGATGCCCTGGCCGGCGTATTCCATGGCCGCGGTCTTCGTCATGCCCAGCAGGGCATGCTTGGCGGCGACGTAGGCGATCGAGCCGCTCCAGCCCACGCTGCCGAGGATCGAGGCCATGTTGACGATGGAGCCGCCGCCGCTGGCCAGCATCGCCGGCAGCTCATGCTTCATCGAGTACATCACCCCGTGCAGGTTGACGTCGATGACGCGGTGCCAGTCGGCCAGCGGGTAATCGGCGGTGGGATGGCTGGGCCCGCCGATGCCGGCGTTGTTCACCGCCAGGTGCAGGCCGCCGAAGCGCTCGACCGTGGCCTGGACCATGCGTTCGACCGCCGCCGCGTCGGCCACGTCCAGCTGGAACGCCAGTGCATCGGCCTCGCCCAGCCGGGCGGCCAGCGCCTGCGCGGCGGCACCGTCGTAGTCGGCCACCACGACCCTGGCGCCTTCACGCGCGAGGTGGCGGCAGACGGCTTCGCCGATACCCGATGCGCCGCCGGTGACGATGGCGACCTGTCCTTCGAACCTGTTCATGGCGATGCTCCTCTGGCGGGATACGTCCATGCTCGACCGCATCCGCCAAAGCTACCTTGATCGCGATCAATCCCGCTCAGTCGCCCAGCACGCTGCGCGCATCGACCAGCTCCACGCCCTGCAGCTGGCCCAGCAGGCGGTCGAACCACGGCTTGTGCGAGGCACCGACGATGCTCAGCACCCGCGCTCCGGGCCGCTCGCGGAAGGTCGTGCCGATATTGGCGACCATGCGCAGGTTGCGCAGGTCCCAGCCGGCCACGTACTGGCGGCCGTAGCGCTTCGCGGACGGCTCGGCGAGGGCGGCCCCGAAGTCGCAGCGCGCGGCCGCGGCCAGCCAGGCATCGTCGTTGACCAGGCGGTACAGCGGCAGCAGGTCCGGCTGCGCGCGCAGGGCATCCTGGCGCTCGTGCAGCCGGTCGCAGGCGTCGCCGCCGCTGGACCAGGCGGCGCGGATCGCCTGCCCGAAGGCCTCCCCGTCGTCGATACGCAGGGCGTCGCCGGTATGGTCGTCCACCGGATACACCCGCTGCAGGCCCAGGCGCACGGCCAGGACGGCGGCGATGCGGGTGTTCTCGTTGGGCGACGCCTCCAGCTTGCGCAGCCGCGCCACCAGGGCCTCGTCCAGGCCGTCGCCGGCGACGCGTTCGCCGGCAGGCAGGTGGAGCCATTGCACCTGGGCCGAGACGGGATCGCCGGCGGCCATGAACAGGGAGGCAAGTGCGCGACGCTGGGCCGCGCTGGGCGCGGCCGGCCAGGCGGCCAGGCGCTGCTCGACCGCCGCCAGGGCGGCCGGCACGTCGAGGCCGGTGGCGGCGCGGGCCTTGCTGGTGTCCGGGCAGTAGGCGTCGGTGGTTTCCCGGTCGTACTGGTGGGGCAGGCGGCGCATCAGGTCGCAGGTTTCACCCGGCATCGCCTCGACGGTGATGATCTGCGGGCCGTATGCCTGCAGCCGCTGCAGCAGGCCTTCCAGCACCGCCGGGTCGAGCGGCCCGCCGGCCCCGCCCTGCGCCAGGTGCACGGAGCCCAGGACCATCACCCGGGTGGGCGGGGAAGGCATGCCGTCATCGAGGGTGGACAGGTCCACGGCCGCGCTGGCGGTCCCGGTGCAGGCAAGGAGGGCGGCAAGGAGCAGGCGTCGGGTCATCGGGTTCTCGCGCTTCCGGAAGGGGCGACCAGCCAGCGTGGGCGGCGCGGTCGCGGCGCGGTATTGCAGGCCACCGGGCAGCGGCGGCGCATGGCCCGGTGGTCACCCATGCCGACGTCACGGTGCCGCGGACGCCGGCGAGCGACGTCCGCGGAAGGGCTGGCGGCTCAGTCCAGCACGCGGCAGAACACCGCCTTGAGGTAGCGCGACTCCGGCACGTGCGCCAGGAACGGATGGTCCGGGCCGGCGCCGGAGACCTTGAGCACCTGCACGGTGCGGCCGGCGTAGAACGCGGCGCGGCGCAGCATGTCCAGGAACTGGTCCTCGGCCACCAGGCCGGTGCAGGAGAAGGTCGCCAGCAGGCCCCCGGGCCTGACCACGCCCAGGGCCAGCTTGTTCATGTCCAGGTACTTCTTCAGCGCGGTGATGACCTGGTCGCGGTCGCGGGTCATCTTGGCCGGATCCAGCACCACCGCGTCGTACTGCTCGCCGCGGGCGGCGGCATCGCGCAGCCAGGGGAAGATGTCGGCCTGGACGAACTTCGGGCGCACGTTGTTCAGGCGCGCATTGCCCTTGGCGATCTCGATCACGTCCTCGTCGATGTCGATGCCGGTGACCTCGGCCGCGCCGCGCGCGGCGGCGTACACGGCGAAGCCGCCGGTGTTGCAGCACAGGTCGAGCACGCGCTTGCCGGCGACCTGGCGCGAGAACCACTCGCGGTTCTCGCGCTGGTCGGCGAAGAAGCCGGTCTTGTGCGCGCCGGCCGGGTCGGCGCGGAAGCGCACGCCATGCTCGGTGATCACCGCCGGCTCCGGCGAACCGCCCCCGCTGTAGACCGGGCGGTAGTCGAAGCTCTCCTGCTTCTGCACATGGTCCTCGGCGAAGCTGTAGATCCGCGCGCCGGGGAAGTGCACACGCAGGGCCTCGTAGATCCACTCGCGGTGGCGCCACATGCCGGCGCTGAAGAACTCCACCACCAGCAGGTCGTCGTAGCGGTCCACCACCAGGCCGGACAGGCCGTCGCCCTCGGCGTGGACCACGCGCCAGGCGTTGGAGACCTCGTCCAGCTTCAGCACCTGCCGGCGCAGGGCCACGGCGTCGCCGATGCGGCGCTCGAACCAGGCCGCGTCCATCGCGATGTCCGGGTTGGTCTCGAGGATGCGCAGGGCGATGCGCGAGTGGCCGTTGTAGAAGCCGCGGCCGATGAACTGGCCATCGATGTCGAAGGCATCGACGATCTCGCCGGGGCGCAGCCGGGTGGCCGGCTTCTGCACGATCTTCTGGAAGATCCAGGGGTGGCTGGAACGCCAGGCGTTCTTCAGCTGGACGGTGGGGTAGGGGGTATTCATCGGCCAATTGTACGTTCGCCCGCCCCAACCAAAGTCGTATTCGACCGTTCACCGTACCCCGGGGCATGGCCGGGCGCGCGCATCCCCGGGCAAAACACGCGACAATGCGGGGGTTTCGTTACCGGGCGGCCGCGCGCGGCCGGCCGGCGCTTCCGGTCACGTACCGCCGATCCGCACCAGAGAGCCCCCGCAGACCATGTCGAACACGCCGAAGATCATCTATACCCTGACCGACGAAGCGCCGTTCCTGGCTACCCAGTCGCTGCTGCCCATCGTCCAGGCCTTCGCCGGCACCGCCGGCATCCAGGTCGAGACCCGGGACATCTCGCTGGCCGGCCGCATCCTGGCGCAGTTCCCGGACTACCTCGGCGAGGACCAGAAGATCGGCGACCACCTGGCCGAGCTGGGCGAGCTGGCGACCCGTCCGGAAGCCAACATCATCAAGCTGCCGAACATCTCCGCCTCGGTGCCGCAGCTGAAGGCCGCGATCAGGGAGCTGCAGTCGCAGGGCTACCCGCTGCCGGACTACCCGGACGCGCCGAAGGACGAGAAGGAGAAGGACATCCAGGCCCGCTACGACCGGGTCAAGGGCTCGGCCGTGAACCCGGTGCTGCGCGAGGGCAATTCCGACCGCCGCGCGCCGGCCTCGGTGAAGAACTACGCGCGCAAGCACCCGCACCGCATGGGCGCGTGGAGCAAGGATTCGAAGTCGCACGTGGCGCACATGGACGCCGGCGACTTCTACGGCAGCGAGCAGTCCGCCACGATCGCCAACGCCGGCAGCCTGAAGATCGAACTGGCCCAGGCCGACGGCAGGACGGTGGTGCTGAAGGAGAAGGTGGCGGTCAAGGCCGGCGAGATCGTCGACGCCTCCACCATGAGCCGCAAGGCGCTGGCCGCCTTCGTCGCCGCCCAGGTCGAGGACGCTCGCGCCAGGGACGTGCTGTTCTCGGTGCACCTGAAGGCGACCATGATGAAGGTCTCCGATCCGATCATGTTCGGCGTGGTGGTCTCGGAGTTCTACAAGGACGCCCTTGCCAGGCACGCCGACGCGCTGGCCTCGGTCGGCTTCTCGCCGGAGAACGGCATCGGCGACCTGTACGCGCGCATCGCCTCGCTGCCGGAAGACCAGCAGGCGGCGATCAAGGCCGACGTCGAGGCCGTGTACGCGAAGGGCCCGGCCGTGGCGATGGTCAACTCGGACAAGGGCATCACCAACCTGCACGTGCCGTCCGACGTGATCGTCGACGCCTCGATGCCGGCGATGATCCGCGACTCCGGCCGCATGTGGAACGCCGAGGGCAAGCTGCAGGACACCAAGGCGGTGATCCCGGACCGCTGCTACGCCGGCGTGTACCAGGCGGTGATCGAAGACTGCAAGGCCAACGGCGCGTTCGATCCGACCACCATGGGCTCGGTGCCCAACGTGGGCCTGATGGCGCAGAAGGCCGAGGAGTACGGCAGCCACGACAAGACCTTCCGCATCCCGGCCGACGGCACCGTGCGCGTCACCGACCAGGACGGCAAGCTGGTGTTCGAGCACAAGGTCGAGGCCGGCGACATCTGGCGCATGTGCCAGACCAAGGACGCGCCGATCCAGGACTGGGTCAAGCTGGCCGTGAACCGCGCCCGCCTGAGCGGCACCCCGGCGGTGTTCTGGCTGGACTCCAACCGCGCCCACGACCGCGAGGTCATCGCCAAGGTCGAGAAGTACCTGAAGGACCACGACACCAGCGGCCTGGACATCCGCATCCTGGCGCCGGTGGAGGCCACGAAGTTCTCGCTGGCGCGCATCCGCCAGGGCAAGGACACCATCTCGGTGACCGGCAACGTCCTGCGTGACTACCTGACCGACCTGTTCCCGATCCTGGAGCTGGGCACCAGCGCCAAGATGCTGTCGATCGTGCCGCTGATGGCCGGCGGCGGCCTGTTCGAGACCGGCGCCGGCGGCAGCGCGCCCAAACACGTGCAGCAGTTCGTCGAGGAGAACTACCTGCGCTGGGATTCGCTGGGCGAGTTCCTGGCCCTGGCCGCCTCGCTGGAGCACCTGGCCGAGCAGACCGGCAATGCCAAGGCCGCGGTCCTGGCCAAGGCCCTGGACCAGGCCAATGGCCTGATCCTGGACAACAACCGTTCGCCGGCGCGCAAGGTCGGCGAGCTGGACAACCGCGGCAGCCACTTCTACCTGGCCCTGTACTGGGCGCAGGCGCTGGCCGCGCAGGACGAGGATGCCGCGCTGCAGGCGACGTTCGCACCGCTGGCCAAGGCCCTGGCCGAGAACGAGGCGAAGATCGTCGCCGAGCTCAATGGCGCCCAGGGCAAGCCGGTCGACATCGGCGGCTACTACCACCCCGATCTGGCCAAGGCCGGCGCGGCCATGCGCCCGTCGCCGACCTTCAACGCCAGCCTCGCGGCACTGTCGGCCTGAGTTCCCGCTCCAGCTCGTGCTCCACCCGACGAAGCCCGGCCCCGCGCCGGGCTTCGTGCTTTCCGGGATCCTCCCTGCGCACGCCGCGCATCGCGACTGCCGCGCTGGACTGCACGCCCACCACGTGGCCTTCCATCGACAGCAGGCCGCAGAACATCGCCGACAGCGCCGCGCCGTATCCGCCCGCCTTCACCGTGCCCATGTCGTACTCCGTCCGGCTTGAACACCGATCAAGCTACGGCGATGCTGCACGCGTACATAGCGCAAGTTCCGCAAGCCAGCCTTGAAGGAGGCTCAAGATGGGACGGGTTCCGCTGGACCAGGTCGAAGCCTTCGTCGCCGCCGCGCGACTGGGCAACCTGACCCGCGCCGCGGCGCAGATGCACCTGACGGTCAGCGCGCTGAGCCACCGCATGCGCCTGCTGGAGGAACGGCTGGGCCAGCGCCTGCTGGCGCGCGGTCCGCGCGGCGTGGAGCTGACCGTGGAGGGACGCCGCCTGTACGAGGCGGTGGGTGCGCCGCTGGATGCGATCGCCCAGGCGTTGCGACGCGCCGGCGCGCGCCACGGGCGCAGCATGACCATCAGCCTGATCCCGTCGATGGCCACCGCGTGGCTGGTGCCACGCCTGCCTTCGTTCCTGGCCGCGCATCCGGACCTGGCGCTGAGCCTGCAATCCAGCACCCACGTGGTGGACTTCGAACGCGAATCGGTGGACCTGGCCCTGCGCCTGGGCGGCGGAAGCTGGCCGGGCGTGCGCGCCGAACTGCTGTTCGACGAATGGCTGGTGCCGGTGGCCAGCCCGCAGCTGCTGGAACGGCACGCGAAGGTGCCGGCGGCGCAGCGGCTGCAACGCCTGCCGCTGCTGGGCGATCCGTCCGGACGTTGGGAGGACTGGTTCGCCGCCAGCGGCGGCACCGCGCCGGAGCGGTATACCGCCCACTTCGACGACACCGAAACCCTGCACCAGGCCGCCGCGGAGGGCCTGGGCGTGGCCCTGGCGCGGCTGACCCTGGCCGAACCCCTGCTGCGCGCCGGCCGCCTGTTCACGCTCGGCCGCAGGCGGCTGCCTGCCGGCTTCGGCCATTACCTGGTCTATCCGGAGCGCAGCCTCGCCCATCCGGCCTTCCCCACGGTGCGCGAATGGCTGCTGCGGCAGGCCGCCGCCTCCGCCGGCCGCTGAGCCGTCCGGCTACCATCGCGCCATGGTCCAACCCGAAGCCATCGCCCAGGTCGTACGCGACGCGTTCGACGACTACCACGCACGTTTCGCCGCGATCAGCCGGCGCGCCAGGCAGCGCTTCGAGCAGCGCGACTGGGCCGGCGCGCGCGCCGACGCCGCCGAGCGCCTGGACCTGTACGACCTGTGCATCGACGAATGCCGCCACCGGCTGGCCGCGATGCTGGGGCTGCACGCCCACGACCGCGCGCTGTGGGCGCAGGTGCGCGACCAGTACGCGGCCTCGATCGACGGCGCGATCGACACCGAGCTGTACAAGACCTTCTTCAACACCCTCACCCGGCGCTTCTTCCGCACCCGCGGCGTGGACGCGGACGTGGAGTTCGTCGCGCTGGACATCGAGCCGACCGATGCCATCACCCGGCCGGTGGCGCGGCACAGCTACGCGGTGTCGGCCGCGCGCCCGGTGGACGCGTTCGTGCGCATGCTGGGCGACTACCGCTTCGACGTGCCCTACGCGCACCTGGCGCGCTGCGCGGCGGCCATCGCCGTGCGCCTGCAGGACGACCTGGCGCATTGGGGCGAGCATCCGGTGCGCGCGATCGAGCTGCTGGACACGGTGTTCTACCGCGAGCGCCGCGCCTACCTGGTCGGCCGGGTGTTCGGCGAGCACCGCTTCTCGCCGTGCGTGGTGGCCCTGGTCAACGGCGACAACGGCATCCGCGCCGAGGCGGTGCTGACCCGCCGCGGCGACGTGGCCCAGCTGTTCGGCATCTCGCGCAGCTATTTCCAGGCCGACCTGCCCACGGTCGGCGACGCGGTGGTGTTCCTGCGCACCCTGCTGCCACACAAGCCGGTGGACGAGCTGTACACCGTGCTGGGCCGGGCCAAGCAGGGCAAGACCGAGCGCTACCGCAGCTTCTTCCGCTACTTCCACGCCAATCCGGCCGAACGCCTGGTGCCGGCGGAGGGCACCCCGGGCATGGTCATGGCGGTGTTCACCCTGCCCGGCCAGCCGCTGGTGTTCAAGGTGATCCGCGACCGCTTCGCCTGGCCCAAGCGGACCACGCCGGAGGAAGTGCAGGCCCAGTACGAGCGCGTGTTCCGCCTGGACCGGGTGGGCCGCCTGCTCGACGCGCAGCCTTTCCGCCACCTGCGCTTCCCGGCGGAGCGCTTCGACCCGGCGCTGCTGGAGGAACTGCGCGAGAGCTGCGCGGCCAGCATCGCCGAGGATGGCGGGGACATCGTGCTCAGGCTCTGCTACGTGCAGCGCCGGCTGCGGCCGCTGGACCTGTACCTGCGCGAGCAGGGCGCCGAGGCGCGGCGCGAGGCGGTGCTGGACTACGGCCAGGCGATCGTCGACCTGGCGCGCAACGACATCTTCCCCGGCGACATGCTGCTGAAGAACTTCGGCGTCTCGCGCCACCGCCGGGTGGTGTTCTACGACTACGACGAGATCCGCTCGGTCTCCGAACTGGAGTTCCGCGACTGGCCGCAGGCCACCACCTACGAGGAACAGGTCGCGGCCGAACCCTGGTTCCATGTCGGCCCCGACGATGTCTTCCCCGAGCGTTTCGGCCAGTTCATGGGCCTGCCTGCACCCCTGCTGGCGGCGCTGAAGACCACCCATCCCGGCCTGTTCCAGCCGCAGTGGTGGCGCCAGCTCCAGGCGCAGCTGCGCGACGGGCAGCTGCCGGATACGCCGCCTTATCCCGATGCGTTACGCCTTGCGTAACGGGGTGGTGATTGGTGATTGGTGATTCGTAAAGGCGAAGGCGCGGGGTTGCAGGCCCGACGCCGAGCGAAACGGCTGTCGCTCTTTCGAATCACGAATCACGAATCACGAATCACCAATCCAATCACCAATCCCGTATCACAGCTTCACCACCCTCTTGCCGAAGTTCTCGCCCCGCAGCAGCCCGGCCAGTCCGGCCGGTGCGTTCTCCAGGCCTTCGATGACGTCCTCGCGGTACTTCACCTTGCCCTGGCGAAGCCACTGGCCCATCTGCCGCAGGAATTCGGGGTAGAGCGAGAGGAAGTCCGACTGCAGGAAACCGCGCACGGTGATCCGGCGCGTCAGGATGGTCGCCAGCAGCGCCGGCACGCGGTCCGGACCCGGCGGCGGCGCGGCATCGTTGTAATGCGCGACCAGGCCGCATACCGGCACGCGTGCGTAGTCGTTGAGCAGCGGCAGCACCGCGTCGGACACGTGGCCGCCGACGTTCTCGAAGTACACGTCGATGCCCTCCGGCACGGCGGCCTGCAGCCGTGCGGCGAAGTCCGTGGCCCGGTGGTCGAGCGCGACGTCCACCCCCAGTTCCCCGCGCAGCCAGGTGGTCTTGGCCTGGCCTCCGGCGATGGCGACCACGCGGGCGCCGTGCAGTTTGGCCAGCTGGGCCACGGTCGCGCCGACCGGACCGGCAGCCGCAGCCACGACCACGGTTTCACCGGCGGCCGGACGGCCGATCTCGTGCAGCCCCGCATAGGCGGTGAACCCCGGCATGCCGTACACGCCCAGTGCGGTGCTGGGCGGCGGGTCGTCCGGGTCGAGGCGGCGGCGCAGCGCGTCGCCATCGACCAGTACATGGGTCTGCCAGCCGCCATGGGCCAGCACCAGGTCACCGGGCTTCCAGTCCGCGTGCGCGGACTCCACCACCTCGGACACGGTGCCGCCGTCCATCACCTCGCCCAGCACCACCGGAGGCGCGTAGGAGCGCCCTTCGTTCATGCGCCCGCGCATGTACGGATCCAGCGACAGCCAGCGGTTGCGCAGCAGCACCTGGCCTCGCGCCGGCAGCGGCAGCGGGGCCTGTTCGATGCGGAAGTCGCTGGCCTTCGGTTCGCCCTGCGGACGGGCGGCCAGCACGATGCGGGTGTTGGTGATCGCTGACATGACGGGGCTCGGAGCGGGGCTGCCGAGCATGCCGGCGGTGGCGTTCACGGACCGTGTGCGCGGTAGCGCGTGCTAGGCTCGCGCGCATTCCACAGCTGGAGCACGCAATGAGCCTGTCCCGTTCCCGTGCCTGCGCCCTGGCCGCCACCCTGGTCCTGTGCATCCCGGTCGCGCATGCGGCCAAGCCGGCGGATGCCGCCACCCTGCCTGCGCCCGATGCCGCGCTGCAGGCGGCGATCAACGGCAGCTGGCGCGCCGAGGCCAACGTGGCGCGCGACGCCTGGCGCCATCCGGGCCAGACCCTGGCCTTCTTCGGCATCCGTCCGGATATGACCGTGGTCGAGATCACCCCAGGCGGCGGCTGGTACAGCGAGATCCTCGCCCCCTACCTGCGCGACCAGGGCCGCTACATCGCGGCGGTGGTCGATCCGCAGGCGGTTCCGGAGGGGCGCGGCCGCGACTACCAGCAGCGCGCGCGCCAGGGCCTGGAGAAGAAGTTCGCCGAGGCGCCCGCCCAGTTCGGCAAGGCCGAGGTGGTCGCCTACGATCCGGCGGCGCCGACGTTCGGCCCGGCCGGTTCGGCGGACATGGTCCTGACCTTCCGCAACGTGCACAACTGGCGCAGCGCCGGCCAGGCCGAAGGCATGTTCAAGGGCTTCCACGAGGTGCTCAAGCCCGGCGGCGTGCTGGGGGTGGTCGAGCACCGCGCCGCCGCCGACGTGCCGGCCGACGACAGGAGCGGCTACGTGGGCCAGGCCCAGGTCATCGCCCTGGCCGAGGCCGCGGGCTTCCGCCTGGATGCCAGCAGCGAGGTCAACGCCAACCCGCGCGACGGCAAGGACCATCCGAATGGCGTGTGGACCCTGCCGCCGTCCAACAACCACGCCGAAGTCGATCGCGCTAAATACCAGGCCATCGGCGAAAGCGACCGCATGACCCTGCGCTTCGTGAAGGAATGAGGTGACCGGCGGTGCCCGGGCGCCGCCCGTGCCACCGCCGCTCCCTGCTGCATCGGGTCATCCCATGCATCGCCGTACCTTCCTCACCACGCTGGCGGCCGGCCTGGCCGCCATCCCCCTGCTGCCGGCGCTGGCCGCCGGAGGAGAGACTCCCATGCACGGACTGATCGGCAAACTGCGCGCGGTGCCGGGGCAGCGCCCGGCGTTGGCTGCGATCCTGCTCGAGGCGACCACCGCCATGCCGGGCTGCCTGTCCTACGTGGTGGCCGAGGACGGCGAGGACGAGGACGCGCTGTGGGTCACCGAGGTCTGGGACAATGCCGACAGCCACCAGGCCTCGCTGCAGCTGCCGGCGGTGCGCGATGCCATCGCCCGCGCGCGCCCGCTGATCGCCGGTTTCGATTCGCACGTGACCACGCGGCCGCTGGGTGGCGTCGGCCTTTCCGACTGACGTTCCCGCCGCGCCCGATGCTGATCGCGTTCAACAAGCCCTTCGGGGTGCTGTGCCAGTTCACCGACCGCAGCCAGCCGCCGCGCCCGACCCTGGCCGGCTTCGGCCTGCCCAAGGACGTGTACCCGGCCGGACGCCTGGACCACGACAGCGAGGGCCTGCTGCTGCTGACCGACGACGGCGGCCTGGCCCACCGCCTGACCGATCCGCGGCACAAGCAGCCCAAGACCTACTGGGTGCAGGTGGAAGGCGATCCGCGCGGGGAGCAGCTGCAGGCGCTGCGCGATGGCGTGCTGCTCAACGACGGCCCCACGCGCCCGGCGAAGGTCCGCCGCATCGAGCCGGCGCCTGCGCTGTGGCCGCGTGATCCGCCGGTGCGCTTCCGCAAGACCGTGCCCGATGCCTGGCTGGAGATCGTGATCAGCGAAGGCCGCAACCGCCAGGCGCGGCGCATGACCGCCGCGGTCGGGCTGCCGACGCTGCGCCTGGTGCGCGTGGCCAGCGGCCCGCACCGCCTGCATGGCCCCGACGGCGCGCCGCTGGCGCCGGGGGAGTGGCGGGAAGTGGGCCGTTGAGCCGGCGGGAGCCGCACGGCGTGCTCCGTTTGTCCGGCCACATGGAGCGCGCGCCCAGGGCACACAGGCGCGACCGCATCACGACAGGCGGCGACGCGGGGAAGGGGAAAGTACGCGACTCCCCGACCTCTCCCCTTGCCCCTCCCGGCGGGAGGGGGGGACCCCGGGTGCGCCTTGCTTACCGGGGCTGTGCGGATCCACTGGCTCCAGGCCGCGGGCCCCCGGGAGGCACCCTCGAATGACCAATCACGAATGACCAATCACCAATCACCAATCACTCCGCACTGGTGATGTTGTGGGTGCGACGCGCGGCACGGGCACGGACGCTGCCGTTGTCGCGCACCTGGCGGGCCTCGCCCTCGATGGGGGCTTCGGCGCGCTGCTGGCGGCGCTTGCGGTACATCACGTAGGCCAGCACGCCGGCGCCGACCACGGCAGCGGCGGCGGCGACGGCCACCGGGTTGCGGCGCACGACGGTGGCGGCAACGCGGGTGCCGGTACGGGCCGCGCCCAGCGCGGCACCGGCCTTGATCCACTGCTCGGCGCCGGTGCCGGCGTGGCGCAGGCCCGAGCCGGCCTGGCGACCGGCGCTGCGCAGGCCAGCGCCGGCCTGCTCGGCCAGTTCCAGCGCGCGGTCGGTGATGATGGTCAGCTTGCTCATGGGGGATCCCTTCTGCAGAAGTGGGGAGACGCCGCCAGTGTGGGCGAGCACCCGTGCAAGATACGTCAGCAGTCGGCGCCCGGCCCCCGCTTCCGCGGCCAGCGGCGCGGGCGTGTTCATGCCGCGGACAGCAGGCCGCCGGTGGCACCGTGGACGCGGGGCCTTTGCCTTGCCGACTTCGCCAGGGCGCCGGGAAACCCTCGTCCTCCCTTGCCGCTGGCCTTGCTGGAGTACCGCGGGTGTTCCCCTCATCGCCGGCTCCGGGACACCTGCCGGGCAGCGGGGGAGCCAGCCGCGCCAGTACTCCTCCATGGAGCCACGCCGTGCCCAGCCGTCGCCATGGGCGATGGACGCCTCACGTGCCGCGCGGCTTTGCCCTGTGGGTCGCGGTGGCGCTCCAGGGATCATCCGGCCACGGATGCTTCGGATACCGGCCCTTCATCTCCTTGCGCACTTCCGGGTAGGTGTTGTCCCAGAAGCTGCGCAGGTCCCCGGTGACCTGCAGCGGCTTGCCGCCGGGAGAGAGCAGGTGCAGCAGCAGGGGCACGCGGCCGTCGGCGATGCGCGGGGTGTCGGCCAGGCCGAACAGTTCCTGCAGCTTCACCGCCAGCACCGGCGGGCGCGGGCTGCCGTCCGGCTCCAGCGCGGACTCGACCGGGCGGGCCATGCCGGAAGGCACCGCGATGCGCACCGGGGCCAGGCGGTCCACCTGCTGGCGCAGGTTCCAGTCCAGCGGCGACTTCAGCGCCTCGCCCAGTTCCTGTTCGGTCAGCGCGTCCAGCCGGGTCTTGCCGGCGAAGGCCGGGCGCAGCCATGCGTCGACGCTGGCCAGCAGGGCATCGTCGGTGACGTCGGGCAGCCCAAGTTCGGGCATCCAGCTGCGCAGGCAGGCCACCCGCGCCTGCCACTGGCGCAGGCCTTCGGTCCACGGCAGCGACTCCAGGCCCAGCTCACGCACGGCATTGGCCAACGCCTGCGCGGCGTGGGCCGGATCGACCCGGCCGGCCGGCCGGCTGTCCAGCACGATGCGGTCGAAGCGCGATTCGCGGCGGGCGACCAGGGCGCGGCGTTGGGCGTCCCAGACCGCACCCTCCTCCTCGACGAAGCGGTCGGGGAAGTCGGCACGCAGGCGCGCCTCATCCACCGGCGCGGCGCGCAGCAGCAGGGCGTCGCCGCGCGGCTCGAAGCGCAGCTCGGTGGCCACCAGCCAGGGCTCGCCGCGCACGGCGCTGTCCTCGAACAGGCGGGCCATGCGGCCGTTGGCCAGCTGGTAGCGCAGCGGGTCGGCCGGATGCCGGGCGGCGATGCGGTCGGGAAAGGCGTGCGCCAGCAGATCGCCCAGCTCGTGGGCCTCGATCTGCGCCGGCGGCGCGGCCTCGCAGCGCAGGCGCCGGCGCCACTGGCGGGCGGCGGCGTCGATCGCGGCCAAGGCCGAACGGCTGGCATCCGCGGGCATGCGTCCGCCACGGAAGGCGGCCAGCGCGCGCCAGCGCTCGGCCAGGGCATCGCTGCGGCTGCGCAGCGGGTCGCGCGCCTCGAGCAGGGCGGCCAGGTCCGCCGCCAGCGCGCGGGCGCGGTCGTCAGGCGCCGCCGAGAGCATCGCCGCCAGCCGTGGATGGGTGCCAAGCTCCAGCATCCGGCGGCCAAGTGCCGTGATCGCCCCCCCATCCAGCGCGCCGAGACGCTGCAGCAGCTCGCGCGCCGAGGCCAGCGCACCGGGCGGGGGCGGATCGACGAAACGCAGGGCATCGCTGCCCCAGGCCGCCAGCTCCAGCGCCAGCCCGGCCAGTTCGACCTGGGCCATCTCCGGGCGCCGCTGCGCCTCCAGCCGCTGCGACTGCGGCCACAGCCGCCAGGCCACGCCGGGAGCGACGCGACCGGCACGGCCGGCACGCTGGTCGGCCGAGGCCTGGGAGATCGGCACCGCGTCCAGGCGCGAGAAGCCGCTGACCGGATCGAAGCGCGGCTCGCGCGCCAGGCCCGAGTCGATCACCACCCGTACGCCGGGCAGGGTCACCGAAGACTCGGCCACGTTGGTCGCCAGCACCACCCGGCGGCGGCCGTCCGGCGCCGGCTGCAGCACCTTCGACTGCTGCTCCACCGGCAGTTCGCCATGCAGGGCCAGCACTTCCACGCCGGCCGGCAGGGAGGCGGCATCCAGCGCCGCGCCGACCCGGGCGATCTCGCGCTGCCCGGGCAGGAACACCAGCACGTCGCCCGGATGCTGGGCCAGGGCCTGCTCAATGGCACGCCGCGCCTGCGCCTCGAGCGACTCGTCGCGGCGAGCGGGGAAGTGGCTGGTCTCCACCGGGAAGGAACGGCCCTCGCTGGACAGCCGCGGCGCATCGAGGAAGCGCGCCAGGCGCTCGCCATCGAGCGTGGCCGACATCACCACCAGGCGCAGGTCCTCGCGCAGCTGCGCCTGTACGTCCAGGGCCAGGGCCAGGCCCAGGTCGGCGGACAGGTGGCGCTCGTGGAACTCGTCGAACAGCAGGGCGCCGACGCCTTCCAGCAAAGGATCGTCCTGGATCAGGCGGGTGAGGATGCCTTCGGTGACCACCTCGATCCGGGTACGTGCCGAGACCCTGCTCTCGAATCGGATGCGGTAGCCGACCGTGCCGCCGGCCTCCTCGCCCAGCTGCCGGGCCATGAACGCGGCGGCGCTGCGCGCGGCGATCCGGCGCGGTTCCAGCATCAGGATGCGGCGGCCCTGCAGCCACGGCGCCTCGAGCAGGGCCAGCGGCACCTGGGTGGTCTTGCCGGCGCCCGGAGGCGCCTCGAGCACCAGGCGCGGATGCGTGGCGAGGCTGTCCCGGATCGCGGGCAGCAGCGGGGAAATGGGGAAGTCCATGGCCGGCGTCGAAGTCGTGCCGCGCGGGCGGCACGCCAGTACGGAATCTCGGGAAAACCGGGGCGCATTATCCGTGATGCCCGGCGGCGCACGCTTCATGGCTGCGGCGATGCACGGGGCCGGCCGCGGCGCCCGGCTAGAATGCGCGCTCACCGCGAACCGCAAGACCGCTCCATGCACCTGATCGACATCGGCGCCAACCTCACCCACGAAAGCTTCGAGCGCGACCTGGACGCGGTCCTGCAGCGCGCGCGCGAGGCCGGGGTGGCGCAGATGGTGGTGACCGGCGCCAGCCGCGAGCACAACCCGATGGCGCTGGAGCTGGCGCAGCGCCATCCGGGCATGCTCTACGCCACCGCCGGCGTGCATCCGCACCACGCCACCGAGTACACCGCCGAATGCGATGCCGAGCTGCGCGCGCTGCACGCGCACCCGGAGGTGGTGGCGGTCGGCGAGTGCGGCCTGGACTACTTCCGCGACTTCTCGCCGCGGCCGGCGCAGCGCAAGGCGTTCGAACAGCAGTTGCAGATCGCCGCCGACCTGGCCGCCGCCGGCACGCCCAAGCCGCTGTTCCTGCACCAGCGCGACGCGCATGCGGACTTCATGGCGGTGATGCGCAACTTCGACGGCCGCCATGGCCCGGCGGTGGTGCACTGCTTCACCGGAACCCGCGAGGAGATGTTCGATTACCTCGACCAGGACTGGTACATCGGCATCACCGGCTGGCTGTGCGACGAGCGCCGCGGTGCGCACCTGCGCGAGCTGGTGAAGAACATCCCGGCCAACCGCCTGATGGTGGAGACCGACGCGCCCTACCTGCTGCCGCGCACGCTCAGGCCCATGCCGAAGGACCGCCGCAACGAGCCGGCGTTCCTGCCGCACATCGTCGAGGAACTGGCGCGCGACCGCGGCGAGGATACGGCGACGACCGCGGCCGCAAGCACCGCGGCCGCGCGCACGTTCTTCGGCCTTCCCGCCGCGGGAGCCTGAAGAACCCCGCGGCCTGCGGCGGGCACCCTCGGGTACGGCCGCGCGGCCAGGGCCGGCGTCAGCCGGCGGCGGGCTTGCCGATCCGTTCGAGCTGGGCGCAGGTCTTGGCCCGCTCGGCTTGCGGCATGGCCACCAGGCTGGCCTTGACCTTCGCGCTGTGGGCATCGAACACCGCGTCGAACTGCGCTGCACTCATCCTGCCCTGGGCGACGGTCGCCTGCTTCTGCTGCTCACGCATGGTCCGGCGGGTGTTGACGTCGTAGTCCAGTTTGCAGAACTCGGCGGCCGCGTACATGCTCGCGCCGAACTGGACCAGTTGCACCTCCTGATCCGGTGCCGGCCCGCCGGTCGCGTCGGCGTCGGCAGCGTCCCCGGTCGGCGTGGCGGCGGCCGCCGCCGGCACCGCCATATCGGCCGGGGTGGGTTCGCCGCTGCAGGCGGCACCGGCAAGCACGGCCGACAGCGCCAGGAAGGTGATCTTCAGCGGAACTTTGCTCATGCAATGACTCCTTGGGTGTTGCGTGGGGGATGACGGCACGCGGGTGCACCGGCAAAGGCCGGCGGGGCTACCGCTGATACGCCTGCAGGTTGACCCAGGCCGCCTGCAGCAGCGGCGCCGGCTGGCCGTGGCGGCGCGCGCGATGCCACATGTCGCCGACGATATGCGCGGCCTCGACCCGGTTGCCGGCTTCCAGGTCGCGCAGCATCGAAGCTTTCACGTCCGAACAGGCCTGGACCAGGCTGGCACGGGCGATGTCGCGTGCCTTGTCCGGGACCGGCTGGCCCTCGGCCGCGGCCACCGCCAGACATTCCTCGTGCAGCGCGGCCATGAAGTCTTCGCCGCCCTCGCCGGCCACAATCTGCCCGACGCTGGCGCGCATCAGGCAGGTGCCTGCCGCCAGCGCGGCGAGGAAGCTGAACTTGATCCACTGTTCCTGGCCGATGTCGGCGCTGGCGCGGTGGTCGATGCCGGCCTGCGCGCACAGCGCGGCGAAGGCCTCGACGCGCGCGCTGCTGCCGCCATCGCGCTCGCCGAAGGTGATCGAGGCCGGTCGGCCCAGGTGCAGGATCGAACCGTCCTCGCCGAGGGTCGCGCTGATGAAGCACAGGCCGCCGAGCACGTTGCCGCGGCCGAAGCGCGCGTCCAGCGCCGGGTAGTGCTGCAGGCCGTTGAGGATCGGCATCAGCGTGGTGCCCGGGACCATGGCTGGTGCCACCGCCTCGATCGCGCTGTCGAGGTCGTAGGCCTTGCACGACAGCAGCACCAGGTCGAACGGCTGGCGCGCGACCGCGGCCGGCAGCTCCTCCGCGGTAAGCGATGCCACCTGCAGGTCGGCATCGCCCAGCGGACTGCGGATGCGCAGGCCGCGTTCGCGCAGCAGCGCGGCGCGGGCAGGGCGCACCAGGAAGGTGACGTCTCCGCCGCCCTGGGCCAGGCGTCCGCCGAAGTAACCGCCGGTGCCGCCGGCGCCGAGCACGAGCACGCGCATGGCCTCAGCTCCTCAGGCCCACGCCCCGGCGCAGCAGCACCAGCGAGATCGCCGACAGCACCGCGACGAACGCGAGCATCAGCGCATAGGCCACCCACAGCGGCACGTCGGTGCTGCCGAGCAGGCCGTAGCGGAATGCGTTGACCATGTAGAAGATCGGGTTGGCGTGGGTCGCCGCCTCGGCCCAGGCCGGCAGCAGCTTGACCGAATAGAACACGCCGCCCAGGTAGGTCAGCGGGGTGAGGATGAAGGTCGGGACGATCGCCACGTCGTCGAACTTGCGCGCGTAGACCGCGTTGACGAAGCCGGCCAGCGAGAAGATGGTCGCGCCCAGCAGCACCGTGCTCAGGGTGACCAGCGGATGCGGGATGCGCACCTTGGTGAAGCACATCGCGATCAGCAGCACGATCGCGCCGACCATCAGCCCGCGCAGCACCGCGCCGGCGACGTAGCCCCACAGGATCACCCAGTTGGGCATCGGGCTGACCAGCAGCTCCTCGACGTGGCGGCCGAACTTGGCGCCGAAGAACGAGGAGGAGATGTTGCCGTAGCTGTTCTGGATCACGCTCATCATCACCAGGCCGGGGACGATGAACTCCATGTAGCTGTAGCCGCCCATGTCGCCGATCCGCGAGCCGATCAGCCCGCCGAAGATCAGGAAGTACAGGGTCATGGTGATGGCCGGCGGCACCAGGGTCTGGCCCCAGATGCGCAGGATGCGGTTGACCTCGCGCCGGACGATGGTGCCCAGTGCGATCCAGTTGGCGGCGCGCGGCGTCCTTTCCACCAGTGGCGTGCTCATGCGGCCTCCTTCTGGCCGGTGAGCCGTACGAACAGCTCCTCCAGGCGGTTGCTCTTGGTGCGCATCGAACGGATGCGGATGCCGGCGGCCTCGAACGCGGCGAACACGCGGTTGAGGTCCATCGCCCGCGGCATGTCCAGGTCCAGGGTGTGGCTGTCGGTCGCCACCAGGGTCGTGCCCTCGATCTCCGGCAGCTGCGTGGGCAGTTCACCGTCGATGTCGAACAGGAAGCCCTCCACGTCCAGCTTCGCCAGCAGGGCACGCATCGGTCCCTGCTCGACGATGGTGCCGCGGTCGATGATGGCGAGGTTGCGGCACAGGTTCTCCGCTTCCTCCAGGTAATGCGTGGTCAGGATGATGGTGGTGCCGGCGGCGTTGATCTCGCGCAGCACGCGCCACATGTCGCGGCGGATCTCGATGTCCACGCCGGCGGTGGGCTCGTCCAGGATCAGCAGCCTGGGCCGGGTCATCATCGCCCGCGCGATCATCAGCCGGCGCTTCATGCCGCCGGACAGGGTGCGGCTCATCACCCGCGCCTTGTCCCACAGGTGGGCGCGGCGCAGCTCCTGCTCCGCCAGCGGGCCGGCCTCGGCGCGCGGGATGCCGTAGAACCCCGCGTAGTTCACCAGGATGTCGTACGGCTGCTCGAACAGGTTGAAATTGATCTCCTGCGGCACCAGGCCGATCAGGCGCATGGCCTCGCTGCGGCGCGACACCAGGTCGGTGCCGAACACTTCCACGCTGCCGCTGCTGAGGTTCACCAGCGAGCTGACGATGCCGATCAGGGTCGACTTGCCGGCGCCGTTGGGACCGAGCAGTGCGAAGAAGTCGCCGGGGGCGACGTCGAGGGAGACGCCCCTGAGCGCCTGGACGCCGTTGCCGTAGGTCTTGCGCAGGTCGCGTACGCGCAGCGCCGGAGCCGCTGCCTCGGATGGGTGTGGGGTCATGAGGCCTTTCGCGCCTGGAAGGCGCCTACACGGAGCTGCGGCTATTATAGGTCGCAGCCGGGAAGCCGCCCGGTACACACTGTCCCGAAACGAATACCGTGCCCGTCCATTTCCCGCTCCGCCTCGTCGAGCGCCGCATGCTCGCGCCCACCATCGGCCACTACGTGCTGGCCCGCGACGACGGCCAGCCCCTGGACTTCCTGCCGGGGCAGTTCATCCAGATCCATTTCGACTACGCCGACGGCACGCCGGCGCGGCGCAGCTATTCGCTGGCCACGATCCACGACCACGCCATGGGTCCTGGCGAGGCCGTGGAGATCGCGGTCAGCCACGTGCCCGGTGGCGCGGCCACGGCGCTGTTCGAGGCCCTGGAGATCGGCTCGCGCGTCAGCGCCAGCGGCCCGTACGGCCGCTTCTGCCTGATGCCCGGCGACCGCAATGCGCGCTACCTGCTGATCGGCACCGGCACCGGCGTCACGCCGTACCGTTCGATGCTGCCGGTGCTGGCCAGCCAGATCGCCGAGCGTGGCATCGAGGTCGTGCTGCTGGCCGGCGCACGCACGCCCGGCGAGCTGCTGTATGCCGATGATTTCCGCGCCTTCGCCGACGCGCATCCGCAGTTCCGCTACGTGCCCTGCCTGTCGCGCGAGCTGCCGGAGGCGGGTTCGCCGCATGCGCATGCCGACGTGCGCCATGGCTACGTGCAGCAGCAGCTTCCCGGGTTCGCGCCGGATCCGGCGCGCGACATCGCCTACCTGTGCGGCAATCCGGACATGGTCGACGCCAGCTTCGAGGCGCTGAAGGGGCTGGGGTTCGGGGCGGCGCAGATCCGCCGGGAAAAGTACGTCAGCAACAAGTAGGCCCCGGCCGGCGGATCCCCCGCCGTGCGCGAACCCGCGCACGGCGCTCAGGTCCGCGCGGACCAGTGGTCCGCAAACGCGGTCCTTCGCCCACCGGGAAAAGTACGTCAGCAACAAGTAGGCCCCGGGGAAAAGTACGTCAGCAGCAAGTAGCGCCCGTGTGCCTGCAAGGCCACGCCCGCGTGGCCGCACACCCAGGCCTGTAAAGGGTGCTTGACAGGGGCGGTGGGTGCGCCTATCGTCGGCCTGTCAAGCACGCTTTACAGGGACGGGCATGCACGGCAGGAAGCTGATGGGCAGCCCTGGATATCCCGGCATCGGCCGGTCCATCGACACGGCCACCCGGAGCAGGAGAACCCCATGGGCGCACTGAAACCAGCCATCGGATGGCTGCTGGGTGGCATCGGCGCCCTCGCGCTTGGCCTGCTGGCAACGCAGATGCCGCCGGCGCGCGTCGGCGACCTCGCCTCGGTGATGCTGTGCGTCGGCGCGGGCCTGCTCGTGGCCGGCCTCTTCCGCTGGCGTTTTCCGGCACTGTGCGAGGTGGCCCCGGCCGGGGTGCGCCGGCGCTACAACCGGGAGATGTTCCTGGCGATGGGCGCGTACGTGCTCGCGGTCCTGGTAACCGTGTCCGTGCTCAGGGCCGGCGGTCCGGACGGGACGCTGCGGGTGCTGGTCGCGCTGCTGCCGGTGCCGCCGATCGCCTTCGTGCTGCGCGCGGTGGTGCGCTACATCCGCGGCGTGGACGAGATGCAGCAGCGCATCGAGCTGGAGGCGGTGAGCCTGGCGACGGCGCTCGTCGCGCTGCTGTACATGTCCGGCGGCTTCCTGCAGGCGGCGAAGATCATCGACCTGCCCGCCGCGGCGGTGATGACCTGGGTGTTCCCGCTGCTGTGCTTTGCCTATGGCGTGGTGAAGTTCCTGGTCGTGCGTCGCTACCGCTGACGGGCCCGGACCGATGAGGAACCACCTGCGCACGTTGCGCGAACGACAGGGCTGGTCCCAGGGCGAACTGGCCGAGCGCCTGGACGTGTCGCGGCAGACCGTCAACGCGCTGGAGACCGGCAAGTACGACCCCAGCCTGCCGCTGGCCTTCCGCATCGCGCGCCTGTTCGCCTGCCGCATCGAGGACGTGTTCGTCCCCGACGGCGACTGACCACGCGACCCTCTTTTTCCAATCGTGATCCGGGCCCATGCCATGAAGACCCGCAAGATCCTGCTTCCACTCGCGACCGCCACTGCCTGCCTCGCGCTTGTCGCATGCGGCGGCGGGGAACCGGCCACCCAGGCCGGCCCGCAGGCGGACGACCGCTACGGCGAACTCCGGTTCCAGGCCTGCACCCTCGCCGGCGCGTCCGCGCGCAGCGTGCAGGCGCGCTGCGCCACCTACGAAGTCCCCGAGGATCCGGAGAACCCGGACGGCCGCCGCATCGCGCTAGACATCGCCTGGCTGCCGGCCACCGAAGCGGGCGCCGGGCTGGCGGACCCGGTGTTCTTTCTCGCCGGCGGCCCCGGGCAGTCGGCGGTGCAGGTGTGGCCGCAGCTGGATCCCGCCTTCGCCGAGGTGCGCCGCCAGCGCCACGTGGTCCTGGTGGACCAGCGCGGCACCGGCGGATCCAACCAGCTGCAGTGCGACCGCTCGCCGCTGGACGGACTCGATCCCGCGCAGCCGCAGGCGCTGGAGGCGGTGGCGGCGCTGGCGCGCGAATGCGCCGCCGCGCTGGCCGATCGCGCCGATCCGCGCTTCTACACCACGACCGAGGCCGTCGCCGACCTGGAAGCCGTGCGGCAGGCCATCGGCGCGGAGGAGATCAACCTGGTCGGCGGTTCCTATGGCACGCGGGTCGCGCAGCAGTACGCAAAGCGGCATCCGGAACACGTGCGCAGCATCGTGCTGGACGGCGTGGCGCCCAACGACCTGGTGGTCGGTGGCGAGTTCGCCCGCACCTTCGAGGATGCGCTGTCGCTGCAGGCCGCCCGCTGCCGCGGGCTTCCCGAGTGCGCCGCGCGTTTCCCGCAGGATCCGCGGGCCCAGCTGCGCGCCCTGGTCGAGCGCCTGGGACGGGCGCCGGTGGAGGTCGAGTACCGCGACCCGGCCAGCGGCGAGAGCCTCAAGGGCACGGTGGACGCAGGCACGGTGACCGGCCTGGCCTTCATGTTCTCGTACATGCCGCAGACCGCCGCGCTGCTGCCGCTGGTGCTGGACGAGGCCGCGCACGGCCGCTACGCGCCGCTGAAGTCGCTTTCGGAACTGATGGTGCGCGGGACCAGCGAGCAGATGTCGGTGGGCATGCAGTGGTCGGTGGTCTGCGCCGAGGATGCGGACCGCCACGACGAGTCCGCCGCGGCCGCCGAGGACACCCTGCTCGGCCCGCAGATGGCACGCATGTTCTTCGCCATGTGCGCCGGCTGGCCGCGCGGGTCGCGGCCCGACGACTTCACCGCGCCCCTGGAATCGGACGTGCCCGCGCTGCTGCTGTCCGGGGAGATGGATCCGGTCACGCCGCCGCGCTACGCCGAGCGCGTGCTGCAGGGGCTGCCCAACGGCCGCCACCTGGTCCTGCAGGGACAGGGCCACGGCACGCTCGCCCTTGGCTGCATGCCGCGGCTGCTCGGCCAGTTCATGGAAACCGCGGATGCGAAGTCGCTGGATGCCGGCTGCCTCTCGCGCATGACCTACGTACCGCCCTTCACCAGCTTCAACGGATGGGAGCCCTGATGCCTACCGCCAGCCGAAACGGAGTGCTGCCGCGATGATCATCGCCCACGACCTGCACAAGCAGTTCAAGACCCGCACCGGCACGGTCCAGGCCGTTTCCGGCGTCGGCTTCGAGGCGCACGACGGCCAGATCACCGGCCTGCTCGGGCCCAACGGCGCGGGCAAGACCACCACCCTGCGCATGCTCTACACCCTGATGCGCCCCGATCGCGGCCACATCGAGGTCGATGGCATCGACCCGGCACGCGACCCGATGGCGGTGCGGCGCTCGCTGGGCGTGCTGCCGGATGCGCGCGGCGTGTACAAGCGCCTGACCGCGCGCGAGAACATCGCCTACTTCGCGCGCCTGCACGGCCTGTCGTCGCAGCGCACCGCCGAGCGCATCGCCGCGCTGTCGGCGGCGCTGGACATGGACGGGATCCTCGACCGCCAGACCGAAGGCTTCTCCCAGGGCCAGCGCACCAAGACCGCAATCGCGCGCGCCCTGGTGCACGACCCGCGCAACGTGATCCTCGACGAGCCGACCAACGGCCTGGACGTGATGACCACCCGCGCCATGCGCCAGTTCCTGTTCGGACTGCGCGACGAGGGCCGCTGCGTGATCCTCTCCAGCCACATCATGCAGGAGGTGGCGGCGCTGTGCGATCGCATCGTCATCATCGCCAGGGGCCAGGTCGTCGCCTCGGGCACCGCCGAGGAGCTGCGCGCGCAGACCGGTGAGTCCAGCCTCGAGGACGCGTTCGTCAGGATCATCGGTTCGGCGGAGGGCCTGCAGGCATGAACGTGCTGACCACTGTGTGGATCGTCCTGTGCAAGGAACTGCGCGACATGGCGCGCGACCGCCGCACGATGGCGCTGACCCTGCTGATGGGCCCCCTGCTCGCGCCGGCGCTCATCCTCGGCATCAACGTGCTTGCCGAGAAGAAGTTCCGTACCCAGATCGAGAAGGACCTGGAGGTCCCGACCATCGGCATGGAACGGGCGCCGAACCTGGTCGCCTTCCTCGGCACCCAGGGCATCGTCGCCGTGCCCGCACCGGAGAACCTCGAGCAGGCCATCCGCGACCAGCAGGTGGACGTGGGCCTGCACATCTCCGAAAGCTACGCCGAGGACTGGCGCGCGGGCCGGCCGGCGCTGGTGGAAGTGCTGGTGGATACCACCCAGCGCGATTCGGGCATCCCCGCCGGCCGCCTGCGCGGTGCGCTGCAGGCCTATGGCAGCCAGGTCGGTTCCCTGCGCCTGCTGGCGCGCGGCTTGGATGCCTCGGTGGTGCAGGCGATCAACCCCGCCACGCGAGACGTGGCCACGGCCGAGGCCAGGCGCGGCCGGCTACTGTCGTTCTTCCTGCCTTACCTGCTGATCCTGTCCGCCTTCCTGGGAGGCTCGGCCCTGGTGCTCGACGCCACCGCCGGCGAACGCGAGCGGCAGTCACTGGAGCCGCTGCTGGCCACCCCGGCGTCGCGCGGCGCGATCGTCAGCGCCAAGATCGCCGCTGCCTGCGTGCTGGGCCTGGTCGCGCTGCTGCTGTCGCTGCTGGCGATCAAGCTCAGCGCGCTGATGGCCAGCGGCGAGGTGCGGCACATGGACATGTCGATGCTGTCGATCGCCAAGCTGCTGGTCGTGCTGCTGCCGATGCTGCTGATCGGCACCTCGCTGCTGACCCTGCTGGCGGCGGCCGCCAGGAGCCTGAAGGAAGCGCAGAGCCACATCACCTGGCTGATGCTGCTGCCGATGGTGCCCACGCTGGTGCTGATGGCCAACCCGGTGAAGACCCAGGCCTGGCAGTTCGCGGTGCCGTTCCTGGCGCAGAACCAGATGCTGCTGCGGGTGATCCGCGGCGAGCACGTGGCCGCGCAGGAGTGGGCCATCTACTTCGGCTGCAGCCTCGGCCTGGCCCTGCTGCTGTGGCTGGCGGCGGTGCTGCGCTACCGGCAGGAGAAGCTGGCGATATCCGGCTGAGCACCGGCTCCGCCCGGAACCGGAACGGAAAAGGCCCGGCAATGCCGGGCCTTTTCCTTGCACGCCACCTGGCGGATCACTCGTTGGGAGCGAAGGCCAGGGTGCGGCGGGTGGTGACCGGCGCGTCGATCGGCTCGAACTTCCAGCGCCGCACCGCGTTGACCGCCTCGCGGTCGAAGATGCGCGGCGGGTTGGCGCGCAGCACGCGCACGTCGGTGACTTCACCGCTGGTGCCGACGGTGAACTCGACCAGCACGTCGCCGGAGGTACCGGCGCGCAGGGCCTCGGCGGGATAGCGCGGCGCCGGCATGCTGATCGGGCGCAGCGGGCGCGCCGCTGCCTGCTGGGCCGCAGGACGGGACTGCTGCTGCGCGCTCGCCTGGCGGGCCGCGGCTTCGCGCTGCTCGGCTTCGCGGCGCTCGGCAGCCTGGCGCTCGGCGGCCTGGCGCGCGGCTTCCTGCTCGGCGGCCAGGCGGCGGGCCGCCTCGGCCTCGGCGGCCTGCTGCTGGGCCAGGCGCTGCTGGTCGGCCTGGGCGCGGGCCTGGGCCTCGGCACGCGCACGCGCGGCCTCCGCCTCGCTGCGCTGGGCCACGGCCTGCTGGGCGGCGGTGATGCTCTGGCGGATGCGCGGCAGCGCCGGGGTGTTCGGATCGGCCTTCTCGATCAGCGCGGCCAGGCGCTGGGCCTCGTCGAACTGCTCGCGGGTGACGGCCTGCTCGGTGGCGATGACCGTGTACGGCATCAGGTCGGTCAGCGCGCTGGCGACGGTGGCGTCGTCGGGCAGCTTGTCGCGCAGCGCCAGGTAGTACTCCATCGCGTTGTCGCCGGCGGGGGCGTACATGCGGTTCTCGCGCAGCGCGTTGGTCGCCAGCTCGTGCAGGTCGTCGAGGGCCATGCCCTGGACCTTGGGAGCCACGGCCGGCGGCGGCGCGCTGGCTTCCGGCCGGGTGGAGGACGCGGCGGTGTTGGCGCCGGCGGCAGGCTCTTCCTGCTTGGAACATGCACCGAGCGCGGCGGCCAGCATCATGCAGGCCACGAGCCGCGACTTCGGCGGAATCGTCAAGGTCATCAGTACTCCCCCGTGATGGAACCCAGTGAACTGGTAAGGACGGCGCACCCCGTATCGCGCCGTACGCAGCCGATTGTCAACCGCTAGGCCACGCGGCACAAGCGTTTTGCGACGAAGTTGCAGGCTAAAGGCCGCCGCTTACTTGCCGATACAGAAGCTGGAGAAGATGTGCCCCAGCAACTGGTCGGCGGTGAGCCGGCCGGTCAGGTTGCCTATGGCGTCGTGGGCCATCCGCAGCTGCTCGGCCGCCAGCTCCAGGCGCCCGGCCTGGAGTTCCGCCGCTGCGGCAGTCGCCGCGTCGAGGGTCTGGCGCAGGGCGTCCAGGTGCCGGGCGCGGGCGCTGAACTCCCCTTCGGCGGCATCGGGCGCGCCGCTGGCGGCCATGGCGCGCAGGGCCGCATGCAGGCGTTCGAGTCCCTGGCCGGTCAGTGCCGACACTTGCAGGACCCCGTCGCCAGGCGGGGGCGGCTGCGGCAGCAGGTCGGCCTTGTTGTGGATCCACAGCTTCAGCGGCACCCCGTGCGCGGCTTCCTCAAGCGCGGCGCGGTCGGCTTCGGGAGCGCGCGCGTCCAGCACCAGCAGGGCCAGGTCCGCGCGCTCCAGTTCCGCGCGCGCGCGGCGCATGCCTTCGCGTTCGATCTCGTCGCCGCCCTCGCGCAGGCCGGCGGTATCGGCCAGCACCAGTTCCAGGCCGTCGATGCGGACCACTTCGCGCAGCACGTCGCGGGTGGTGCCGGCCACGTCGGCCACGATCGCGCGGGCGTCGCCGGCCAGGGCGTTGAGCAGGGAGCTCTTGCCGGCGTTCGGCGGGCCCAGCAGCACCGCGTGCAGGCCGTCGCGCAGGCGTCGGCCACGCCCGGCGCGGGCCAGCAGGTCCTGCAGGGCGGCACACTGGCGATCCAGTTGCGCCGCCACCTGGGGCAGGCCCAGGGTCTCGATCGGCTCGTCGACGAAATCGATCGCGGCCTCCACGTGGATCCGCAGGCGCAGCAGGCCCTCGGCGATGTCCTCGGCCTGGCGCGAGAACACGCCCTCCAGCGACCGGCGGGCGGCGCGGGCGGCGCGCAGGTCGGATGCGGCGATCAGGTCGGCGAGCGCCTCGGCCTGGACCAGGTCCAGCTTGCCGTTGAGGAAGGCGCGTTCGCTGAACTCGCCGGGCCGCGCCTGGCGCGCACCCAGCTCGCGGCAGCGCTCGACCAGGCGCTGCAGCACCACCGGGCTGCCGTGCGCCTGCAGCTCGGTGACGTCCTCGCCGGTGAAACTGTGGGGGCCGGAGAAGGCGAGCACGATCCCGTCGTCGATCACCGCGCCGTCGGCCTCGCGGAAGAACGCGCGCATTGCCCGGCGCGGCGCCGGCTCGCGGCCGCACAGGGCAGTGGCGATCGCCAGGGCCTTCGGCCCGGACAGGCGCACGATGCCCACGCCCCCGGCGCCGGGAGCGGTGGCGATGGCGGCGATGGTGTCGGGCGCGGTCATGGGCGTTGCGGCAGGACAGGTGGCCAGCGTAGCGGCGGCAGCGGCGGGGTGCAGCCCCGCACGGGCGGCGGATAAAGGAAACCCGCCTGGCGGCGGGTTTCCTCGGACCTTACTTGGCGGCGGGCTTCGGCGCCGGCTCGCCGTGGCGCTTCATCATCCACCACTGCTGCAGCAGGCCCAGGGCGCCGTTGGTCACCCAGTACAGGACCAGGCCGGCCGGGAAGAAGGCCATCATCACGCCGAACACCAGCGGCATGAACTGCATCATCTTCTGCTGCATCGGATCCATGCCCGGCGCCGGCTGCAGCTTCTGGGTGAACCACATGACCGCGACGTTGACCACCGGCAGGATGAAGAACGGATCGCGCGCGGTCAGGTCCTGGATCCACAGGATCCACGGCGCGTGGCGCAGCTCGACCGACTCCACCAGCACCCAGTACAGGGCCAGGAACACCGGCATCTGCACCAGGATCGGCAGGCAGCCGCCCATCGGGTTGATCTTCTCCTTCTTGTACAGCTCCATCATCGCCATCTGGAACTTCTGGCGGTCCTCGCCATAGCGTTCCTTCAGCTGCTGGATGCGCGGCTGGAACTTGCGCATCTTGGCGAAGCTCTTGTACTGGGCGGCCGACAGCGGATACATCAGCGCCTTTACCACCACGACCAGGCCGATGATGGCCCAGCCCCAGTTGCCGAACAGGTCGTACAGGTGGCTCAGCACCCAGAACAGGCCTTCGCCGAGCAGGGCGAGGATGGTGAACTGGCTGTAGTCCACCGCGCGCTCCAGGCCCGGGACGCGCTGGGCGCGGATCTGCGAGACCAGCTTCGGACCGACGTACAGGCGCGCCTCGGTGGTGGCGGAGCTGCCCGGTGCGACGACCAGCGGATTGGTCACCTCGCGCACCAGCGCACGGTCGCCGACCTGGTCGAGCGAGATGGTGCCCGCCTGCTGGTTGCCGGCCGGCAACCACGCGGTGAAGAAGTGGTGCTGCAGCATCGCCACCCAGCCGTTGCTGGTCTGCAGGTTGAGCCTGCCGTCCTCGAGGTAGTCCTCGTCGAACTTGCGGCGGTCGTAGCTGCCGTCGTACCAGGCGGCGCCATTGAAGCTGAAGGACTCGGGGCTGGTGTAGCCGCGCTCGATCACCGGCGGCTTGCGCACCAGCTGGCGATAGACCTGGCCCTGCCACGGCGCGCTGCCGGCATTGACCACCTCGTCGCGCACGGTCAGCGCGTAGGCGCCGCGCGACAGCACGTAGGTGCGGCGGATCTGCACGCCGTTGTCGCCCTGCCAGACGAACGGGACTTCGACCGTGTCCGCGCCGTCGGCCAGCACGTACTCGCGCTGCGGCTCGGCCGGGACGAAGCCCGACAGGTGCGTCGGGGCGGCGCCGGTGGCGCTGACCCAGCCGCTCTGGGCGGCATAGAAGCTGGCCGGCGCGGCATCGAACAGGCGCACCGGGGTGCCATCGCCGTTGCGGTCGCGCGGGAACTGCAGCAGGTCGGCCTGGACCACGCTGCCGCCATCCAGCACCAGCTGCAGCACGTCGTTGCTCACGGTGACCCGCTGCGCCGAGGCAGCGGCGGGCGTGGCGGCAGCCACCGCCACCGGGGCCGCGGAAGCGGCCGGGACCGAGGCGTCGGCGGCAGGCGCCGCGGCTGCCGGCTGCGGCACGGCGTCCTGGGCCACGGCGGTGGTCGGCGCGGGCGCGGCGGCAGCCGGAGCGGCCTGCTCCTTGCCCCATTCCATCCACAGCAGGACGGCCACCATCAGCCAGGCGAGGATCAGGAATACGCGGGTCTGGTTCATCAGGGCAGGCAGGCTCGGGCCGGAGAACGATCCGGCACTTAATTAGAAGGAGAGGCGGAAGGGGGAGGCGCGGGCATTGTGCCGCCGCGGGCCGGACCCGGCAATGCGCCGGCCTTGCGCAGCAGGCGCAGGAACGACTCCCGGATCTGGTCGCCGGTGGCGCGCGCGGCGGCCGGCCGTGCGACCACGACGTAGTCCCCGCCGGCCATGCCGGCGCGGTGGTGGCGCATGCAGTCGCGCAGGATGCGCTTGATCCGGTTGCGGCCGACCGCGCGTGGATCGACCTTGCGCGACACGGCCAGGCCCAGGCGCGGTTCGCCGTCGCCGGGCAGCCAGTGCAGGCCGAGCAGGGCATCGCCAAGGCGGCGCCCCCCGTCGAACACGCGGGTATATTCCACGCGCGAACGGACCCGGGCGCTGCGAGGGAATCGCGCGCGCGGGTCCGTGGTCATCTCGCTGGATATCGCGGCGGCCCGGCGTCCGGAAGACAGGGCCGCGATGCGAATCAGGCGCTCAGGCGCTTGCGGCCCTTGGCACGGCGACGCGCCAGGACCTTGCGGCCGTCGGCCGTCTTCATGCGGGCACGGAAGCCGTGGTCGCGCTTGCGCTTGAGGTTGCTGGGCTGGAAGGTGCGCTTGGTGGCCATGGCGGCACTCGATTCGTAATGGGGCGAAAGAACCGGAAAGTCTAGGGGTGTCGGGCAGTCCGGTCAAGCCGGCATGAAGAGCGGCGGCGGGGCGATCGTAGACGCCCCTGTGGATGGCCTGTTGATAACAGTGGGAAAAGACGGCCCCGGATGGTAGGCTGCTGCGTCCCGACCCGACCCATGCGGTGGCCCGGCGACGCTTGCGGCGGCGCGGCCATCGCCCGACGAGCTTTGCCTTTCTGATGGATGCCTGGCCCCGCTGTCTGGAACGCCTCGAAGCCGAACTTCCGGCCGAGGACGTCCATACCTGGCTCAAACCCCTGCAGGCCGAGGAGCGCCCGGACGGCGTCGTCCTCTACGCCCCCAATGCCTTCATCGTCGAACAGGTGCGCGACCGCTACCTGGCCCGCATCCGCGAGCTGGCCCAGCACTTCGCCGGCCACCTGAACGTCCAGCTGGAGATCGGCTCGCGGCCGAAGGCGCCGGAACCGGCGCCGGCCGCGGCCCCGGCGGTGCACCTGCCGGCCTCCGCGCCGCGCGCCGTGCCCTCCGAACCGTTCAACGGCAACCTGGATCCGCACTACACCTTCGAGAACTTCGTCGAAGGCCGGTCCAACCAGCTCGGCCGTGCCGCGGCCTGGCAGGCGGCGCAGAAGCCGGGCGACCGCCAACACAACCCGCTGCTGTTGTACGGCGGGACCGGCCTGGGCAAGACCCACCTGATGTTCGCCGCCGGCAACGAGATGCGTCGCCTCAATCCGGGCGCGCGCGTGCTGTACCTGCGCTCGGAGCAGTTCTACAACGCCTTCTTCCGCTCGCTGCAGGAGAAGACCGCCGACCAGTTCAAGCGCCAGTTCCAGCAGATCGACGCGCTGCTGATCGACGACATCCAGTTCTTCGCCGGCAAGGACCGCACCCAGGAGGAGTTCTTCCACACCTTCAACGCGCTGTTCGACAGCCGGCAGCAGATCATCATGACCTGCGACCGCTACCCGCGGGAGGTGGACGGCCTGGAGCCGCGGCTGAAGTCGCGCCTGGCCTGGGGCCTGTCGGTGGCGATCGACCCGCCGGACTTCGAGACCCGCGCGGCGATCGTGCTGGCCAAGGCGCGCGAGCGCGGCACCGAGGTGCCGGACGAGGTCGCGTTCCTGCTGGCCAAGAAGATGCGCTCCAACGTGCGCGACCTGGAGGGTGCGCTCAACACCCTGGCCGCGCGGGCCAACTTCACCGGCCGCACGATCAGCGTCGAGTTCGCCCAGGAGACCCTGCGCGACCTGCTGCGCGCCCAGCAGCAGGCCATCGGCATCCCCAACATCCAGAAGACCGTGGCCGACTACTACGGCCTCCAGGTCAAGGACCTGCTGTCCAAGCGCCGTACGCGCTCGCTGGCGCGCCCGCGCCAGGTGGCGATGGCCCTGACCAAGGAGCTGACCGAGCATTCGCTGCCGGAAATCGGCGACGCCTTCGCCGGCCGCGACCACACCACCGTGCTGCACGCCTGCCGCCAGATCCGCACCCTGATGGAGACCGACGGCAAGCTGCGCGAGGACTGGGACAAGCTCATCCGCAAGCTCAGCGAGTGATCCGGCCGCGGCCGCAGGCTGCGGTGGACCGAGCTGGGGTAAATTGGGCGCAAAACGGGGGCAGGCTGGGGATAAGCAGGGGACAGAATCCAGGTCCCAAAACCATCCACAGCTTGTCCCGGATTGCCCGGGGACTTTCCCGCAAGGTTTGTCCTCAAGAAAAAGCTTTCAAAAACAACGGGTTGCTATAGTTTTCCACAGGCTTCGGCGCCCTCCAGCACCACCGCTTTCAGATTTATTCCACATCTCTTTAAAAGCGTAGAGGCACGGAATCCATGCGTTTCACTCTCCAGCGCGAAGCCCTGCTCAAGCCTTTGGCCCAGGTCGTCAACGTGGTCGAACGGCGGCAGACCCTGCCGGTTCTCGCCAATTTCCTGGTCCAGGTGCAGGACGGGCAGCTCTCGCTGACCGGCACCGACCTGGAAGTCGAAATGATTGCCCGTGCCCCGGTCGACGACGCGGAGAACGGCGAGATCACCATCCCGGCGCGCAAGCTGTTCGAAATCGTGCGTGCGCTGCCTGACGGCAGCCGGGTGACCATCAGCCTCTCCGGCGACAAGGTCACGGTGCAGGCCGGACGCAGCCGCTTCTCGCTGGCGACCCTGCCGGCCAACGATTTCCCGTCCGTCGACGAGGTCGAGGCCACCGAACGCATCAGCGTTCCGGAAGCCGCGCTGAAGGAGCTGATCGAGCGCACCGCGTTCGCCATGGCCCAGCAGGACGTCCGCTATTACCTCAACGGCCTGCTGTTCGACCTGCGCGAGCAGAGCCTGCGTTGCGTGGCCACCGACGGCCACCGCCTGGCCCTGTGCGAGGCTCCCCTGGAGCAGCCGGTCGGGACCAAGCGCCAGATCATCGTCCCGCGCAAGGGCGTGACCGAGCTGCAGCGCCTGCTGGAAGGCGGCGACCGCACCCTGGAACTGGAAGTGGGCCGCAGCCATATCCGGGTCAAGCGCGACGATGTCAGCTTCACTTCCAAGCTGATCGACGGGCGGTTCCCCGACTACGAGGCCGTGATCCCGATCGGCGCGGAGAAGGAAGTGCGCGTGGACCGCGAGGTAATCCGTGCCGCCCTGCAGCGCGCCGCGATCCTGTCGAACGAGAAGTATCGTGGCGTCCGCGTCGAGATCTCGCCCGGGCAGCTGAAGATCAACGCCCACAACCCGGAGCAGGAGGAGGCCCAGGAGGAGATCGAGGCCGAGACCAAGGTCGACGGGCTGGCGATCGGCTTCAACGTGAACTACCTGCTGGACGCGCTGGGTGCACTGCGCGACGAGCACATCGTCATTGCCCTGCGCGATGCCAACTCCTCGGCCCTGGTGCGCGAGGCGGGCAGCGACAAGTGCCGCCACGTTGTAATGCCGCTGCGTCTCTGACCGTGGGTTGCGCCGTGTTCCACGTGGAACCTGGAGGACGCCCGGCCGATGCCGGGCGTCTTGCATTGGGGAACCTGCGATGCGGGTGACCCGGGTCCAGCTGCGCGACTTCCGGCGTTTCCACGAGACCGCGCTTGAGCCGGGTCCCGGCCTGAACCTGCTGTTGGGATCAAACGGCGCGGGCAAGACCAGCGTCCTGGAGGCCCTGCACCTGATGGCCTATGGGCGCAGCTTCCGTGGCCGTGTCCGTGATGGACTGGTCCGGGACGGCGCGGATGCGCTTGAGGTCTTCGTGCAATGGGAGCAGGCGGACGGGGTAGGGGTGACCGGCCTGCGTCGTGCGGGCCTCCGGCACGCTGGAGACAGCTGGACTGGCCGGCTGGACGGGCAGGATGTCGCCCAGCTGGGCGAGCTCTGCGCCGCGTTGGCCGTGGTGACGTTCGAGCCCGGGAGCCATGCACTGATTTCAGGAGCCGCGGACAACCGGCGCCGTTTCATGGACTGGGGCCTGTTCCACGTGGAACAGGAGTTCCTCGGGCCATGGCGCCGCTACGCCCGGGCGCTGCGGCAGCGCAACGCGCTGCTCAAGTCCGGCGGCGGCAATGCCCAGCTGGACGCCTGGGACCATGAGCTGTCCGAGGCGGGGGAAGCGCTGACCGCGCACCGCGAGGCCTACCTGGCCCAGCTCGAACCGCAGGTTCTGGATACGGCGCGCCAGCTGTCGGATTCGCTGCAGTTGCAGGGGCTCGAGTTCCAGCCGGGATGGCGGCGGAGCGAGCTTTCCCTGGCCGATGCGCTGCTGCTGGGGCGCGAGCGTGACCGGGCCCTCGGTTACACCGGAGTGGGCCCGCACCGCGCCGACTGGCGCCTGGGCTTCGTCGGGCTGCCGGGCAGGGACGCCCTGTCGCGCGGCCAGACCAAGCTGGCGGCGATGGCCATGCTGATGGCCCAGGCCCGGGATTTCGCCCGCCGGCGCGGCCACTGGCCGGTGATGGCGCTGGACGACCTGCCATCGGAGCTGGATCGCGGGCACCAGCAGCGCGTGCTGGCCTTCCTGGCGGGACAGCCGGGGGTGCAGATCCTGGTCACCGCGACCGAAACGCCTCCGGCCGTTGAGTCCATCCAGGGGCTGGCCATGTCCGTGTTCCACGTGGAACAGGGCTCCATCGCCCCGTTGGACGGCGTTCCGGGGCCCGGGGGCGGGGCCTGATATAATCGGCTGTCACCCACAGCCACCTCCGGTCGCCCCCCTGAAAGGGCGTGCGGCCCGGCTTCCGATTGCGGCGAAGGCATGAGCGAACAGACCCCAAGCACCACCCCCGGTACCTACGACTCCAGCAAGATCACCGTGCTGCGGGGCCTGGAGGCCGTGCGCAAGCGCCCGGGCATGTACATCGGCGACGTCCACGACGGCACCGGCCTGCACCACATGGTGTTCGAGGTGGTCGACAACTCGATCGACGAGGCGCTGGCGGGCCATGCCAACGACATCGTGGTCCGGATCCTGGAGGACGGCTCGGTCGCCGTGTCCGACAACGGGCGCGGCATCCCGGTCGACATCCACAAGGAAGAGGGGCGTTCGGCGGCCGAGGTGATCCTCACCGTGCTGCACGCCGGCGGCAAGTTCGACGACAACAGCTACAAGGTTTCCGGCGGCCTGCACGGCGTCGGCGTGTCGGTGGTCAACGCCCTGTCCGAGCACCTGTGGCTGGATATCTGGCGCGACGGCTTCCACTGGCAGCAGGAGTACTCGCTGGGCGAGCCGCTGTACCCGCTCAAGCAGCTCGAGCCGTCCGACAAGCGCGGCACCACCCTGCGCTTCAAGCCGGCCAAGGAGATCTTCACCGACGTCGAGTTCCACTACGAGATCCTGGCGCGTCGCCTGCGCGAGCTCTCGTTCCTGAACTCCGGGGTCAAGATCACCCTGGTCGACGAGCGCGGCGAGGGCCGCCAGGATACGTTCCAGTACGAGGGCGGCATCCGCAGCTTCGTCGAGCACCTGGCCCAGCTGAAGACCCCGCTGCACCCGAACGTGATCGCGGTCAGCGGCGAGTACAACGGCATCGTGGTGGAGGTCGCCCTGCAGTGGACCGACGCCTACCAGGAAACGATGTTCTGCTTCACCAACAACATCCCGCAGAAGGACGGTGGTACCCACCTGGCCGGTTTCCGCGCGGCGCTGACCCGCACGCTCACCAACTACATCGAGCAGAACGGGCTGGCCAAGCAGGCCAAGGTCAGCTTCTCCGGCGACGACATGCGCGAGGGCATGATCGCGGTGCTGTCGGTGAAGGTCCCGGATCCGAGCTTCTCCAGCCAGACCAAGGAGAAGCTGGTGAGCTCGGAGGTCAAGCCGGCGGTGGAGAACACCTTCGGCGCCCGCCTGGAGGAATTCCTGCAAGAACACCCGCAGGAAGCGAAGGCCATCGTCGAGAAGGTCGTCGACGCCGCCCGCGCCCGCGAGGCCGCGCGCAAGGCGCGCGAACTGACCCGCCGCAAGGGCGCGCTGGACATCGCCGGCCTGCCGGGCAAGCTGGCCGACTGCCAAGAGAAGGATCCCGCGCTTTCTGAATTGTTCATCGTCGAGGGCGACTCGGCGGGTGGCTCGGCCAAGCAGGGCCGCAACCGCAAGAACCAGGCCGTGCTGCCGCTGCGCGGCAAGATCCTCAACGTGGAACGCGCGCGGTTCGACCGCATGCTGTCCTCGGCCGAGGTCGGCACCCTGATCACCGCGCTGGGCACCGGCATCGGCAAGGACGAGTACAACCCGGACAAGCTGCGCTACCACCGCATCATCATCATGACCGACGCGGACGTGGACGGCTCCCACATCCGCACCCTGCTGCTGACGTTCTTCTACCGGCAGATGCCGGAGCTGCTGGAGCGCGGCCACGTCTACATCGGCCTGCCGCCGCTGTACAAGATCAAGCAGGGCAAGCAGGAGCTTTACCTGAAGGACGACGCGGCGCTGGACGCCTACCTGGCCAGCAGCGCGGTCGACAACGCCGCCCTGGTGCCCGCCGACGGCGAGCCGCCGATCACCGGCGAGGCGCTGGAGAAGCTGCTGCTGGCGTATTCGGCCGCGCGCGACACCATCGAGCGCAGCGCGCACCGCTTCGACCCGATGCTGCTGGAGGCGCTGATCGACTTCGCCCCGCTGGATACCGAGCACCTTGCCCGCAATCCGGAAGGCGCGGCCGAGCTCAAGGCGCTGGAAGCGCGCCTCAACCGCGGCAAGCTCGGCACCCCGCGCTTCAGCCTCGAGCTGCTGCCGGCGCTGGAAGACCGTCCGGCCGCGCTGCGCCTGGTCCGCCGGCACATGGGCGAGGAAGTGCAGCAGGTGCTGCCGCTGTCGGTGTTCGAGAGCGGCGAGCTGCGTCCTCTGCACGATGCGGCGGTGCTGCTGCACGGGCTGGTGCGCGAGGGCGCCCAGGTCGTCCGCGGCAACCGTTCGCAGCCGGTGGCGAACTTCGCCGAGGCCCAGGCCTGGCTGATGGAAGAGGCCAAGAAGGGCCGCCAGATCCAGCGCTTCAAGGGCCTGGGCGAAATGAACCCCGAGCAGCTGTGGGAGACCACGGTCAACCCGGACACCCGTCGCCTGCTGCGCGTGCGCATCGAGGACGCGGTGGCCGCCGACCAGATCTTCAGCACGCTGATGGGCGACGTGGTCGAGCCGCGCCGCGAGTTCATCGAAAACAACGCATTGAAGGTCGCCAACCTCGATGTCTGATCCGGTCGCGGCGCCGTCCGTGCCGCCGGCCGCGGGCAGTCCGCGGCCGGCAAGGTTGCCGCGCGTGCTGGGCGGGTTCGTGCTGGACCTGTCGGTTTCCGTGGTGGTCCTGCTGGCCGGCACCGCCGCGGTCATGCTCGGCTGGGGCATGTGGCGGGCGCTGGCCGTCACCCGCGAACTGGGGGCCACCGACGCGGCCACGCTTGGCCGCGCGGTCGGCGAGCCGGGGGCCCTGGCGCAGATGCTCGCGGCCATCGTCGGCATGTCCGCCGCCGCCGCCCTGCTGTACTTCTGGCGACGCCCGGCCACCGCGGCCGATCGCCGCCTTTCGTTCGAGGCGGCATGCCGCCGTGGTACCTGGTCCCTGGCCGCTTTCGCGGGCGTCCTGGTCTTCGCCGGCAGCTCGCTGGCCAGCTGGCTGCTGACGCTCGCCGGTGCTGATGCGGTGCCCTCGAACCTGGCCCTGGTCGACGAGGCCGCGCGGCGCTGGCCGGTATTCCTGGTCCTGTTCGCCGTGGTGCTGGCACCGTGCTACGAGGAGCTGCTGTTCCGCCGCGTCCTGTTCGGCCGCTTCCTCGATGCCGGCCGCCCCTGGCTGGGCATCGTGCTCAGCAGCGCCGCCTTCGCCCTGATGCACGAGGTCCCCGGGCTCAGCGCCAATCCGCCGCTGGCGGTGGCGATGCTGCTGGTGGTCTACGCGGGCATGGGCGCGGTGTTCGCCTGGCTGTACTGGCGCACCGGCACGCTGTGGGCCTCGATCGGCGCGCACGCGATCAACAACGGCATCGTGCTGCTGGTGCACGGCCTGGCCTGAGACGCCCGGCTTGACGAAAAGTTAAGCCCTGCACGAAGAAACTTTCCGTGGAACCAACCAAGGGCGGGATCATGAAACAGTGGATGCTTGCGGCCGCAGTGGCGGCGGCCCTGGTGGCGTGTGCGAGCACGACTTCGCCAACCGGCCGCAAACAGTACATGGCCTACTCGGACGCCGAGCTCAACCAGGTCGGCGCGCAGGCCTTCAACGAGATGAAGGCCAAGCAGCAGACCCTCAGCGGCGGCCAGCAGTCGGCCTACGTGCAGTGCGTGGTCCAGGCGCTGGTCGCGCAGCTGCCGCCGGACTGGCGCTCGCTGCCTTGGGAGACGGCGGTCTTCGTCGATGATTCGCCGAACGCCTTCGCGCTGCCGGGGGGCAAGGTCGGCGTGCACACGGGAATGTTCAAGGTCGCGAAGAACCAGGACCAGCTGGCCGCGGTGATTGGCCACGAGATCGGCCACGTCTACGCCCGCCATACCAACGAGCGCGTATCCCGCCAGGCGGCGACGACCGGCGTGCTGGGCGTCCTCGGTGCGGTCGCCGGCGCGCGCTACGGGCAGGGCGCGTCGCAGATGGTTACCCAGGGCGGCAGCACGCTCGCCAACCTGGGCCTGCTCCTGCCGTTCTCACGCACGCAGGAGACCGAGTCCGACGAGATCGGCCAGCAGCTCATGGCGCAGGCCGGCTTCGACCCGGCCCAGGCGGTCAACCTGTGGGAAAACATGATTGCCGAATCCGGCAGCCGCCAGCCCGAATGGATGTCCACCCATCCGGATCCGCAGAACCGCATCGCCACCCTGCGCCAGCGGGCGCCTGCCCTGCAGGGCACCTACCAGGCGGCGCGGAACGCGGGGCGTACACCACGTTGCAGCCCATAACATCTTCCTAACGTTCGGTTCCGGTGCTTTCCGTATTGAGGCTGGTTCTGTTAGGTTTGCCGACCCGATCCGCCACCGACCACCGGTGGCATGAAAGAGGTGATCCATGAAATTCCGCAGCAAGCACGCCGTCCTGTCGATCTTCGTCGCCGCCGCCCTTGGTGGCGTGGTGGCGGTGGACGATGCGTCCGCCCAGTCCCGCGGGGGCAAGAAGTCGCAGAAGGCCGAGCAGCTGTTTCCGCAGGCGAGCCGCCAGGAGCCGGGGCTGAAGCCGTCGACCAGGCTGGGCAAGAAACTCCAGAAGCTGATCGACGTCTACAACAAGGACGACAACGCGCAGACCCGCGTCCTTGCCGACGAGATCCTGGCCTCCGCGGATGGCAACGCCTACGACAAGTCGCTGTCCGCGCAGCTCGCGGCCCAGGCTTCCTACAACCTGGATGACAACGCTGCCGCCAAGGCGTACCTGCAGCAGGCGCTGGAGAACAACGGCCTGGAGAACAACAACCACTACCAGGCCATGCTGATGCTGGCCCAGCTGCAGCTGGCCGACGACGAGATCGAGCCGGGCCTGGCCACCCTCGACCGCTACCTGTCCGAGACCGGCTCGACCAAGCCGGAGGACCTGGTCCTGAAGGGCCAGGCCCTGTACCAGGCCGATCGCTTCCAGGAGGCGATCCCGGTGCTGAAGCAGGCGGTCGAGGCCACCCCGGAGCCCAAGGACACCTGGATCCAGCTGCTGATGGCGTGCTACGCCGAGGCCAACCAGCACGCCGAGGCGATCGCGCTGGCCGAGCGCCTGGCCGCCAAGAACCCCGCGGACAAGAAGGCCCAGACCAACCTGGCCACCGTCTACGCCCAGGCCGACCAGATGGACAAGGCCGCCGCGGTGCTGGAGAAGCTGCGCGCCGCCGGCCAGCTGACCGAAGAGCGTGAATATCGCCAGCTTTACATCACCTATGCCAACATGGATGGCCGCGAGAAGGACGTGATCGCGGTGATCAACGAGGGCATGCAGAAGGGCCTGCTGAAGTCGGACTACCAGACCCACCTGGCCCTGGCCCAGTCCTACTACTACAGCGACCAGATCCCGCAGGCCATCGAGCAGTGGCAGAAGGCGGCTCCGATGTCCAAGGACGGCGAGACCTACCTGAACCTGGCCCGCGTGCTGTGGCAGGAAGGCCGGATGCCCGAAGCCAAGCAGGCGGCCCAGCAGGCGCTGGCCAAGGGCATCAGGAAGCCCGAGGACGCCCGCAAGATCATCAACATGAAATAACCCCCTTCCGGGACGCGCCGCGCCCTAGGCACAGGGCTGCGGTATTGGTATATGCTTGGCGGTTCATGCGGTTTTCACCGTGCATCACGGAACCGCCAGGTTCCAGCCTCACAATCGAGCCATTGGCGCAATGACTGAACAACTGGTCGTCCACAGGAACTACGAAGAAACCGAGGACAGCGGGCTAAGCTGGCCGCGCATCATCGGCATCGCGTTCGTCATCGCGCTTCATCTGGCGGCGCTGATGTTGCTGCTGATTCCCGCCGTCGCGCCGAAAGCCGAAAAGGAAAAGGAGCGCGCGATCCTGGTGACGCTGGTGGATGCTCCGCCGCCGCCGGAGGCTCCGCCGATCGACGTCCCGGAACCGCGTCCGACCGACGTGTTCCAGGAGCCGTCGCCGCCGGCCCCGCCGGCGCCGGTCGCGGACATCGCGGCGAGCGTGGACATCTCGTCCAAGAACATGAATCCGCCGCGTTACCCGCCCGCCGCCGCGCGTGCCGGTATCGAGGGCGAGGTCATCCTGGTCATCGACGTCGACGCCAATGGCAACGTAACGAATGTCACGGTCGAGAAGTCCAGTCGTAACCGCGACCTCGACCGTGCCGCGATCGAAGCGGCTCGCAAGTGGCGCTTCAATCCCGCAACCGTGGGCGGCCAGAAGTCGGCCGGTCGCGTCCGGGTCCCGGTGAACTTCACCTTGGGTTGATGTCCGAACCCCGCGGCGGTCCGCCGCCGCGGTAGCCGGGCCTACGTTTCCGCCTTCCTTCTACCTCACCACCAATCCAAACAAAGGTAAGCGTCATGCTGCAGGAACTCTTCATCGCCGCCGCCGCCGGGGGCAACGCCGCCGGTCTGAACCAGATGGGCTTCGACCATCTGCTCCACGAAATGACCACCAAGCCGGGTGAGTTCGCGGTCTCCTGGATCGTGCTCATGACCCTGGTCCTGATGTCGGCCGCGTCCTGGTACTGGACCATCTTCAACGCCATCAAGAACATGCGCCTGAAGTCGGCGGCCGACCGCGTGGTCAACGCCTTCTGGGAAGCCCCGAACGCCCAGGAAGCCATCCGCGTGATGGAAGAGCAGCCGCGCAGCGAGCCGTTCTCGAAGATCGCCCTGGATGCCGCCCAGGCGGCTGCCCACCACCAGCGTTCCGAGGCCGGCGGCCTGGGCGAGACCCTGACCCGCTCCGAGTTCGTCGACCGCGCCCTGCGCCAGGCCGTGACCCGCGAGAGCGCCAAGCTGCAGTCGGGCATGGTGCTGCTGGCCACCGTCGGTGCGACCGCTCCGTTCGTCGGTCTGCTGGGTACCGTGTGGGGCATCTACGGCGCCCTGATCAAGATCGGTGCGACCGGTTCGGCCTCGATCGACGCCGTCGCCGGCCCGGTGGGCGAGGCGCTGATCATGACCGCGATCGGCCTGTTCGTCGCGATCCCGGCCGTGTTCGCCTTCAACTTCTTCAGCAAGATCAACAGCGCCACGATCGCCAAGTTCGACGCGTTCGCTCACGACCTGCACGACTTCTTCGCCACCGGCTCGCGCGTGCGCTGAGCCGGTACCGAAGCGTCGTTCCTGCACTAGACGGAGAGCCCCATGGCCTTCAGTTCCGACAACAGCAGCGGTCCGATGAACGACATCAACGTCACGCCCCTCGTGGACGTGATGCTGGTGCTGCTCATCATCTTCATCATCACCGCGCCGCTCATGGCGCATAAGGTGAAGGTCGAGCTGCCCGAGGCCAACCTGGTCCGCTCGCACGACGAAGAGAACGAACGCCTGATGCCGATCACCATCGCGGTGACGGAGGACGGTTCGCTCTTTTGGAACGACGAGCCGATCACCCGCGAGGTGATGGAGTCGAGGCTGTCCAGCGTTGCCCAGCAGACCCCGCAGCCGCCGCTGAACCTGCGCGCGGACCGCACCACCCGTACCGGCATCATCCAGGATGTCATCAAGGTGGCCCAGGGTCAGGGCATGCTCGACATCGGTTTTGTCGCCACCAAAGAGAAGGGGCAGTAACCCATGGCTTTCAGTACGGGTGGCAACAAGGGCCCAATGGCGGAGATCAACGTCACGCCTCTGATCGACGTGATGCTGGTCCTGCTGATCATCTTCATCGTGACCGCTCCGATCATGACCTATCCGATCGAAGTGGCCCTGCCGCAGCGGGTGATCAACCCGCCGCCGGTCACGCGTGAACCGCCGCCGCCGATCGACCTGCGCATCGACGCCTCCAACCAGGTCTACTGGAACAATGGCCCGGTTGCCCTGGCCAACCTCCAGCAGATGATGGAGACCGAGGTGCAGCGTGATCCGACCAACCAGCCGGAGCTGCGCATCGATGCCAGCGGCGACTCGCAGTACGAAGTACTGACGCGTGTGCTGGCCGCGGCGAAGAACGCGGACATGAAGAAGATCAACTTCGTGCAGTAAAACGGTGCCTGGCGGCCCTGCCTCCTGCAGCGGCCGGGTCGCCTGGATACTGGAAGAACGCCGCCCTCCGGGGCGGCGTTTTTCGTTTCGGGATGGCCGTGCACCGGACCTGGCCGGATCCGGCCCGGGGCAGCGTGTCGATCGGAGCGCGCGTAGCCGTCTGGCCGGGCTGGTACGTGCAGCGGCCGCGCAAGGGTGATCGTCCGCCGGACGCCATTGGACCCGGCCCGGTCCGCGACCGCTGCTGGTGGGTTGCGCTACCTGTCCGTTCCTTCCCCCGTCGCTTCCCGGATCGCATCGATGAAGGTGCGCAGCCGCGGTACGGTGGCTGCCGCGACGGGAGCCGGCCTCCCGGGCTCCGCGCCTCAGACCGGTCGATGTGGAAGCGGCACCGTACGCTGCTGCGAGGGTTCGGCCACGTGGAACATCGGCTGCCGGACTCCATGCCGCCCGCACCGGACCCGGTTGCCCTGCGCGTCCGATGCGGGCGGCTGGATCCGTGCCAGGCGGAACCGGAACAGGCTGCCAACCACCACCGGATGGAAGGCGGTGCCAGGCCGGTCGCCCTCAGCCGTGGCGGGCGAGGATCTCCAGATAGGCCCTGACCGTCGCGTCCAGGCCTGCGTAAAGGGCTTCGCCGATCAAGGCATGGCCGATCGAGACCTCCTCGACACCCGGAACGCCGGCGAGGAACGGGCCGAGGTTGGCCTGGGACAGGTCGTGGCCGGCATTGACCCCCAGTCCGGCCGCCTGCGCACGCCTGGCGGTATCCGCGCAGGCGGCGATGGCGGCACCGGCATCGCCTGAGGCATGGGCGTCGGCATAGGGACCGGTGTAGATCTCGATGCGCTGGGCCCCGCATTCGGCGACGCGCTCGACCCTGGGATTGCCGGCATCCACGAACAGGCTGACGCGGGCGCCCAGGGCCGTGAAGCCGGCCACCTGGTCAACCAGGGCAGCCAGGTCGCCGGCCAGGTCGAAGCCGTGGTCGGAGGTCAGCTGGCCGTCGCTGTCCGGTACCAGGGTGACCTGGGCCGGGCGCACCTGCTCGCACAGCGCCAGCAGGCCCGGATACCCGGCGCGCGGCGGCGCGAAGGGGTTGCCCTCGATGTTCAGTTCCACGCCGTGCGCGGCCACTGCTTCGGCCAGGGGCGGCAGGTCCTCGGCCACGATATGGCGCCGGTCCGGGCGCGGATGCACGGTGATGCCGTGCGCGCCGGCCGCCAGGCAGGCGCGGGCGGCCGCCAGCACGTCCGGTTCGCGGCCGCCGCGCGAGTTGCGCAGCACCGCGACCTTGTTGACGTTGACGCTCAGCCGGGTCATCGCGCCTGCGGCTCTTCGCCCGCGGCAGCCTGGGCCGCCGCTTCGCGCCGGCGCTGCTCGGCCAGCTGGCGCAGGCGGTGCAGCTCGACCGGGTCGACCATGGCCACTTCCTCGCGGCTGACCTCGCCGATCCGGTTGCGATACCAGCCCACCACCCAGGCCAGCAGGAAGCCGACGGTCGCCAGCAGCCAGAGCATGAGCATGCCACCGCTACGGGTGGTGATGGCGAGCATCAGGGCACCGATGGCCAGCAGCAGGTACAGCCAGTGCATAGCGATTCTCCGCAGGTGACGGCGCCTCCCGTGCGCCCCGGCGTAGGCCATGATGCCGCCTCCCGCGCCGGCCGGCCATGCCGCGCATCCGCCAGCGGGCCCGCCCGTCGCCTACAGCACCGGCGACAGCAGGCGCGCGAAGGCTTCCGGCAGGCGGTGCCGCCACAGGCCCATCGGACGGTCCAGGCGCACCCTCGCGGACTGTTCCATCTCGCCTTCCAGCAGGGTGGCGAGTCCGGCGCACACCTCGCGGTCGCGCAGCATCATCGAGGCCTCGAAGTTGAGCCGGAAGCTGCGATGGTCGAAATTGGCGCTGCCGACCATGCACAGGTCGTCGTCCGCCACCAGGGCCTTGGTATGGAGCATGCGCGGGCCGTACTCGTACACCCGGACGCCGGCCTTGAGCAGTTCGTCGAAGTATGAACGCGCCGCCAGGGTGACCAGCAGCGAGTCGGTGCGCCGCGGCACCAGCAGGCGCACGTCCAGCCCGCCCAGTGCGGCCGAGGTCAGGGCCATGCGTGCTGCCTCGCCGGGCACGAAATACGGGGTCGCCAGCCAGACGCGCCGGCGCGCCTCGTGGATCGCGGCCACCTGCAGGCGGTGGATCGCCTCCCAGGACGAATCCGGGCCGGATACCAGCAGCTGCGCGAAGATCCGCCCGCGCGCGGACTCGGGCCAGTAGGCGGCGTCGCCGAACCGCGTCGGCTCGCAGCAGTCGGCGTAGATCCAGTCCTCGACGAAGGCCAGCTGCATGCTGCGCACCACTTCGCCCTCCACTCGCATGTGCAGGTCGCGGAAGGGGCGTCCGGCGATGGTCTCGTCGTGGTCGTCGGTGATGTTGATCCCGCCGATGAAGCCCAGCGCACCGTCGATCACCACGATCTTGCGGTGGTTGCGCATGTTCAGCCACGGCCGGGTGAATGGCCGGAACTTCGTCGGGTGGAACCAGCAGAACTGGCCACCGGCCTCGACCAATGGCCTGAGATGGCGGTCGCGCAGCGGACCGGAGCCGACGGCATCCAGCAGCAGGCGCACCTCGACGCCGGCGCGCGCGCGCTCGACCAGCGCCTCGAGCAGGCGTCCGCCGGTCTGGTCGGGACGGCAGATGTAGTACTCGAGGTGGATGTGGTGGCGCGCCCTGGAGATGGCTTCCAGCAGCGCGGAGTAGGTCGCATGGCCATCGACCAGCCAGTCCACCCGGGTGGCGGTGGACGGCGGCAATCCCGTGGTGGACTGGGCCACGCGTGCAAGCTCCACCGCGCTGTCGTCGGCCGGGCAGATCGCCGAATAGTGGCCCATGCCCGAGCGGGTGCGCCCGCGTCGCAAACGCTGCCGGGTGATGCGCTGCGGCCCGAGCAGGAAATAGATGAGGAAGCCGATGTAGGGCAGCAGGGCCAGGGACAGCACCCAGCTGAGGGTGGCGACCGGCTCGCGCTTCTGCAGCACGACCCAGGCCACCAGCCAGGGGATGTACAGCAGCCAGGCCACGACCAGGTAGAGGCCGATGTGGGGGATCGAGCTGAGCGCCTGCCAGGCGCTATCGAGGAGGTCTGACATGCGCGGATTCTAGGCGGGCCTGGTGCGGCGCGGGATGAGGATGCCGTCGCAGGGGCTGAGACGGCGCCATGGCAGGCTTGGACCATGCACGGACCTGCGATCAAGGGACGCGGCGCGCGCGGCTACCTGCCGGGCCGGTTCGAGACCACCACCACCGAGGCGGTGGACGACGGCTGGGCGCCCCCGGAGGCCGACACCGAGTCCGGCCCGGACCCGCTGCGCCCGCGCACCCAGGTCCACGAGGAGACCGCGCGCAGCATCATCACCCGCAACAACTCGCCCGACGTCGGCTTCTCCCAGTCGGTCAATCCCTACCGCGGCTGCGAGCACGGTATGTCACTGCCCTGACAACGTCCTCACACCTGCTAGGTGAATCAATGACATACAAGCCGGCGGTGAACAATTATCGGACTGAGATGAACTACGACGTCGAGGTGCGCAGAAGTGCTCGGGGACGCCTAAGTGCCATGGCGGCGATCGTGTCGCCGGTTCACTTGCCGTCCGGCTTCTGCTTTCTGGTATCCCGCGCCAGTGGTCGGCCCGCACAGCCGGCCTTTGACTTCTTGACCAGTGCCTATCTGGCCGGGGCTCAAGTCAGAGAACTGATCTGCGCCGAGAACACCATCAAGGCGGTGGTCGACGATCTTTCGGACTTCCACCACTTCCTGGATGCCCATAGCCTTTGGGTCCACGACGTGGGCGAGGAGGCGTTGGAGCAGTACCTGCGCAGCATGACTACCCTCAAGTCACCTGTGACCGGGCGACCCTACGAGCGGTCAACGGTCTTGAGGAGACGATCATCGGTCACGAGGTTTCTGCAGTTCTGCCAAGAAAGGGGTCTTCTCCGGCATCGGTTCAAAATCGAGAGCAGCCCCACGCCTAGCGGCATCGCACAGCGCTTCGCTCCGAATCTCCCTGGGCCTCGGGCAGATCCTATCGACAAGCTGGTCCGTGCTATCGAACCCCCCCTGCTTCGGCCCCTACTCGACGAGCTGGGGCCAGCGCTGGTCAACTCGGTCGATGAGGATCTAGTCATCTCGCCGCAACCATCTGTCAGCAGACTCATGGCCGAGGTCTGTCTGAACACCGGTCTCCGACGTGCCGAGGCGTGCTCACTCCGAGTCGAGCAAGTAGTCAACGTCCATTTGGAGGGGCGCGACCCTTTCACCTCCATTGCGATCTCAGTGCGAGGAAAGGGAAGAAAGCTCAGGCAGGTTCCATTCCCTGTCTGGCTGCTCACCGCCCTTCGCTTCTACGCACAGAACGTGCGAGCTCACATCGTCTCAACGGCCATCAAGCAGAACCGTCGGCTTGCTGATCATGGCTATCTGTTCGTGATCGAAAAGGGCTGCCGCGGCGTGAAAGGTCGACCAATCACTCCAAAATACTTCAACAAGATCTTTGCAAGTGCACGCGAGCGGATGCTGGCCCGACTGATGCGTGACGATCCCGAACTCCACAGGCTTGCGAAATCCATCCGAATCACCATCCACGCGCTACGTCATACATTCGCACTACTTACCTACATACAACGCAGAAACTTCGGTGACGCGTCTCCGGGCAAGTACGTGCAAGCTGTCCTTGGCCATTCATACCAAGAAACGACAGAGCGGATCTACCTGAGGAGCTCACACGTGTTCGAGTCCGAACTTTCAGAAGCGATGGAGCAACTCTTGTGACAACGAAAGGCTGAAGTTCCACGACAAGGCGACCAGACATGCCGCGAAAGGGCTCGGGAAAATCAAGGTTCTCAGACGATGCGAGGATGAACGGCGGGGAGGCGACTTCGCCCTGGACGCTTCTTGAGAACAATGGAAGGCTGGAGATTCACTTCCGCACTGCAAACGATCACGTCCCTCACTGCCTGGGCCTGACGAATTGGACAAAGATCGGAGGAATCGCTCCGCTACTCGCCAATGCCTTCGCCTCACTACACGCTACGTCATCCAAGCAGACGCGTCGAACCGCTTCGAGATCGATTAGCGACTCCTTTGTGCCGTGGCTTGTCGACCAAAAACTGTCCTTCAGTGACAGGCTGGAGCTCCCGCGTGATCTTCTTACGCGCTACTTGTCATTTTTGAAAGAACGCACTAATGAGGACGGGACCCCGTACGCCAACTCCACCAGGATGCATTACTGGAGGTACGTTGCAACTCTAATAGTAAAAGTGGCGTCCGGTCAGCCGACCGTCGAGATCGATGTCCCGTCGCGGCCATTCGCAGGAATGAACATGGCCCCGACAAGGACCAAGAGGCCAGACCGTGATGCCATAGCATCCACGCTTCTCTTCGCGGCAAATGCAGCAATCCAAACCATGGATGCGGTGGACTCGTTCTTGCCTGGGCTGCACAGCGCGATCGAACGACTCGACTCTGGCCTAAGCCCCAACTGGGAAAGTCTGGAAGACCTGGTCGCTCATCTAGTTGACGAGTACGACGGGGTGCTCCCTCCGCGGAAAGAGCTAGTCAAGCTGCCTATCTGGTCCTCCATCGAAGCACATGGGTACACAAGAATTCGGCGACTGATCAACCCTGTCGCTAATGATCTGATGCCATTCTTCCTGCTGATGGCGGCGCACAGTGGATGGAACCAGCAGCCGCTCGCACATCTCCGGCTATCCAACTGTGTCCTGAGGTCCCTCCTGGGCACGGAGAGGCTGACCATTTCGGCGGAGAAGCTCCGTGCAGGCTCCATCGTGAGGCGCTCCTTCGCGCTCACGGGTACCCGGCTGTCGCCTCACGCGATCATTGAATTCATAACGCGATGGACATCAGTCCTCAGGGCTAATGCGCCCGATCCGGTGAGGGATGATCTTTGGCTTCACTACGTCGCAGCCGCAGGCAGGAACTCGTATAAGAGAATGCACGTCGACTCACTTGCGTTGAGGCTGAGATCTGCCGTTCTCAATCCGACAGCCTACGTTCTCCGATACTGTGAGGAAAACGGGCTGAAATTCACGGGACTTCAGGAGATGCGCCTCGCGTTCGCTGAGCGTGCAAGTGAAGTTACAGGCGGGGACATGTTGGCCCTTCGGGTCCTACTCGGCCATAAGGACGTGTCGACCACTAACACTCACTACAGAACAGCGGAAATGCAGCGCCGAGATGCGGAGGCCCTGGCGGGAGTTCAAGCCGCCAGAGAGCGCTGGATCACGAGTGATGGCAAGGTGGACCATAGACGTGCAAACTCCGAGCGAGCGGCGGCGACCCCTGGGTTCACGTGCCTGGATCCATTCGATAGCCCTCTCTTCGGCCAGCGCAAGGGCCGGATGTGCGACGCCTACGGACGCTGCCCTACATGCCCGTTGGCAGCTTCCGATCCGGACATTGGCTATGCACTCGCACGCTTCCACCAGCTAAAGGCGGCATTCGAGGCGGCGCGTACCACGTTGGGAGCCGCGGCGTGGAAGATTAAGTTTGCGAAGGAATCGGAAGAGCTGTCGCATAGGTGGATCCCGCGAGCCTCCTCTGCCGAAGCGTTGGAGCGCGCGCGCCAGCTATTGCTTCCGCCACTGCCCGAGATTGAATGACATGGCCATCAAGAAGCAGATACAGCCCGTTCTAGAAGGGCTGCTTTGGGTTGTGGACCAGCCAACTCCGGGCCAGAAGTGGACCTCCGTCGAGCTTGATTGGAATGTCACCCTCAGCAAGGATGAGCGGCTGGGCGACGTGAGGCATCGCAGACTGCTAGAGGAGCTGCAGGCGTTCCTGCGCCTCGCGCTCACAAAGCCGACTTCAGCGGTTCGCGTCAAGCCAGGATCGCTCTACTCGACGTTCAGCGGACTGGTAGAGCTAGCCCGTTTCATGAGGAATCGAAACCTTACTTCGATAAGCCAGGTTACCTCGCAGGAAAGTTGGGAGTTCGTCGAGTTCTTCCGATCTCAATACAAGGCAGGGAGCGCAGACGTAGGGCGGCCCCGTGGCGTGACTTTCGCATCAGCGTTGAAGGTGTTGCATTGCTTGACGCAGATCCACGCTATTCGAATTCCTCTCCGCGACGCAGGTTTTGCGACACTTCCCGAAGCTCCCTATAGCGGGATGAGTACCTTTGCAGTAGTGACGAACTACTTGAAGTTCGAGAGGCCAAAACCACACAAGCCGATCCCGGACCACATCGCTGTCCCCACCTTGAGTCGCGCTGCTTCGTGGGTTCTTGAAGGTGGAGCTGATGTCGTCGAGATACAGCGCCTCGTGCTCGAGCTAATGCGGGATAGCGGTCTCAACAAGAGAGCTGCGCGTAGCCGGATCACCAAGATGATCACGGCCTACACGTTCAAGAAGGACGTGCGCACCGGGCACCCGTGGATGGAGCAGATTCGTGCGCGTAATCGACTGACTCCTGACGGAGGAAGGTGGCGTCTGACGCCTTTCCAGAGCACGCGGCGTCTCATTCTCGACATGGTTGCCGCTTGTATTACGCTGATACAAGGCGCCACTGGAATGCGCGCGCATGAGCTGATCGGTCTAAGAGCTGTGCGACGAGAAGACGGGTCATTGCAATGCGTCGAGAGTGAGCTATCAGCCGACGGCCTGATGGAGGTTTTCTACCTCCGCGGAATTACTGCAAAGCGCCAAGCGGAGACACATCGGTGGACGGCTGGTCTACGTCCAACTGGCGTAGATGAGTTGCCATTACCGGTGGTGGCCGTGAACGTTCTGGCGGATCTACTAGATCCGTGGCGAACGCTCGCCGGTGACGATCACCTGCTCCTGACCTTCAGGACCCGGAAGTCATTTCCCGGACGCCGTAACGCCGTGGGGCGGTTCGTTAGCGACACGCTGACCCGAGTTCAACGCGAGTTTGCGCTCGATGCGTTGCTAGAAGCCGGCTATGGGGAAGAAGAAGCAGTTGCGATGTCCATGGAGATTCGTGGGCAGCGCTGGAGGACGACGTTCGCGCATGCTGTGTTTAGGACGAGTCCGGCGCTCATTTCCGCGCTTCGAGATCACTTTAGACATATAAGCGAGCTCGTGACTGATCAAGGCTACATAGGAAGCGATGCTTCATTGCTTGATGATCTCGAAAGCGAGCGGATCCAGTCGACCGCAAGGACCTTTCTCCAGATGGCGACGGGAAAGCGACTAGGTGCCGGCACTGTGCAGCGACTCATCACGCGCCACAAAGAACAACTGATGGCTGAGATATCCGAGATGCCTGGTGACGGCGATCTTGCTCGAGCCATTGCCTACGTCATGGTCAACGACGTTCGAATCTGGACGGGACGGTATGCAAGCTGTCTGATTAATCTCTTGCCGAATGCCTCACGTTGCAACAAATACGCTTCGTTGTCCCCTGGATTTGCTACGCCAGACTACGCGAACAGATCTCCAAGCGTATGCGCGAGTTGCAACTGCTGCATCATCCTTCCCGAGCACCGAGAGTTCTGGACTGATCGTCTGGCCACGAACCTGCGGATTGTTGAGGCCGAGGAAGAAGATGGCCTACACAGGACATCGCGGTCGATCGCAGCGAAGCGCGTGGCCCAGAGTCGCGCGATCCTCAGAGCTATCGACTCGCTCCACGAGCCTACGGGCGACGTGCCTTCTGGCGCTTCTTCCTGAAGTCGACTACGTTTGGCGAACCGCCATTGTCGCTGCCGCCAAGCCGCTGATTCTCCAATAGCAACTCAGCGATGTAGGTATCCTTCATTTCGAGCTGCTCTTGCAGATCGCGGATCTCTGCTCGGAGTGCTGCTAAGAGCTTGCTAGTGGGAGTGCCTCGAGTCTCGGCGGATGCAGCCTCAAGAACTTCTCGTCGTAGATGAGGATAGGGGCATCCATCGTGCCCGATCAGCGTCCTGCTTACCGAAGCTTCCAACGCGACGGTGGATACATTGATCAGCTTTCGGCCCGCTTCGGCACGCGCCTTGAGGGCAGGGTGGATTGGCTGACGAGCGCGTAGCCGCCCGATTGCACCGCGAACTTTTCGTTCTATATCGACATCGCATCTCATGGCTGCCCCAATTTGACTAGGTGCATGGGGCGATTATCGCAGCCTTGCTAGGCGACAAGAAGTGGGAGCCAATCTCGCCGCCCCGTCCTCATTGGGTGCCTGAGTTCTGCGGGTCGGGAGGCTCGCCGAGTCTTTTGCAGATAAGTCGACGCGCGTGTTCGGCGCCGCCTCCGCCCGAATCGACGTGCTGTTCCCTGGCCGTCTGGGGCGCATATGTCTCCAAGAACATCGCAGCGTGGAAACGGTACTTTAGGGCCTCGCTTGGGAGCGCCACGCCACACTGTGCCGCCACTAACTTAGCGTAGTTCAGTTGAGCTTCGGTGGGCTCTTTGAGGTCCCAGTCCAGGCAATCCTTGAGCAATGACTCAACTTGGTGTTCCAGGCGCCGGACGAAAGTGTCCCGTACTCGCCGATCTTTGATCCGCTCGTACTGAATCGACAGGGCTTCTTCCAAACGCAGAGAGACATGCAACTCGAGTGTCATCTCAACAGCGGGGTTAACGAGGTACAAAGGCATGCGTTACCTTCATCCGCGAGTAGGCCCAAGCAGAGGCCCACCCCGATGCTACATGAATTTCATGTAATCGGTAGTCGTGCCATAGCTTCCCCGGTCGCCCTTCATCAGTGCGACCATGTCAGGCAAGACCATCTATTCCGTCGCGTACCGGCAACTGGTTCAGCAGCTACGTGTCAAGCGCGAGGAAGCGGGCCTCACCCAGACAGCGTTAGCCGCGGCCTTGGGATGGCCACAGCAGCGCCTGTCCGCGGTTGAGGCGGGCGCGCGCAGACTCGACGTTGTCGAGTTTCTGGAGCTGACGACACAGCTGGGCATGTCGCCAAGCAAGGCCGTGCAGATGGTGGCCAACCTGGTTGAGCCCCAGAAGTCCTGAGCATTCGCCAGGCGCTAGAGGCGGTCGATAGAGGCAGCCGGGGGGCGAACCTGATTTGGAGCATGCCGTTAGACACCCCGATGGCGCGGCCGCCTAGACAGCGCGGCAGCGACTTCTCGCCTGATCCGCGACTCGTGCCGGGCGGCCCAAATCTCGCAGCCGTGCCGTCCGCATTCCATACTCCGGCAGTCCCGCATCACAAGTGGGGCTTCGATGGGCCAATGGCACCAGAGGCGGGCCATCCAGGTCCCATTGACTCGTTCCTCGACGTAAGCCACCAGTACGCCCTGCAAGAACAAGCCGTTGGAAAACTTGGCGTGCTCCCAGCGGGGAGCCCGTTTTAAGCCGTCGGGAAGCATGGGCTGGCATTCTCCCCAATGCGGTCTCACGGTTTGTGACGGGCCGGGTGTACGCTCAGCCTCATGTGCTACTCCGCCCAGATCTACGCTGAGTTCAAGCGGTTCCAGCGAGAGTTCGGAGCCGTGATGGACTTGGAGACCTACGTGGCCACCTTCTGGCCCGGGGAGAAAAAGTGGCCCCGCGCGAAGGCGCCGAGGGCGATGCTCCGAGAGCTGGAGGAGATGGGACCGCCGGAGCTGCGGGAGGCGCTAGTTGCCCAGGACAAAGCCGACATTGCGGCGCTCGAGGCCGAGCTGTTTGACCTTCGCCGGCGCGTTGCGGATGCCCAGCGGTCGCTGCAGGTGAAGGAGACGAAGAAAGCCCTTGAGGACGTGCGCATTGGCACGAGCAAGGGTAAGGCGGCGCGACGACGGCTGGACATCCTGAAAGGCTTGTCCAGCGACGACGACCGGATCTTCCCAGGGATGTACGCGCCAGTGATGGTCTGGGAGGACGGTCAACGCGTGGTGAAGCCTATGCGCTACCAGTGCCGACCCGCGGACAAGCCGCCCTTGTACGACCGGAAGTTCCCCGGCACCTATAACGCCAGGCGAGACAACTTGGAAGGCTTCTGGCGCGACCTGTTTGGTGTCTCCCACGGGGTCATGGTGGCTAACCGCTTCTACGAGAATGTTGAGGGACCGGACGGGAGGAACCGGGTTCTTGAGTTCAGCCCGCGAGACGGGGGGCCGATGCTGGTGGCCTGCCTGTGGGCACGTTGGGTTGACGCGAAGGGGGAAGAACCTGAGCTGCTCAGCTTCGCGGCCATCACCGACGAACCCGAGCCAGAGGTAGCCGCCGTGGGCCATGACCGCACGATCATCAATCTCAAGCCCGAGCACCTGGACGGGTGGCTGGACCCGGATCCCGGCAACCTGGCGGCGCTGTATGCCATTTTGGACGACAAGCGGCATCCCTACTATGAGCATCGGGAGGTGGCATGAAGACCAGGAGGCGATCGATATCCTGGTACGGCTGGAATCTAGATTGTGCGAATTGGACGTGGCGTGCTGGATGGGAGAGCTCTTGGAGGCTTTGCCACGGAGGTGGAGCGTCTCATAGAGGACGTGTCCGCTGGACAGCTAGACCACGTACTACAAGAATCAACGGCATGCTCTCAGCGGCCCGGGTCATCTCAGGAGACAATCAGGGCGAGGATGACGCAGACGACTTGGGCATGTTCCACTAAGGAGGACACGTGGCTCATGATCGTGTAGCCAAGAGGAAGTTCTCTGAATTTCGAAACAGACTGCGCGGGGCTTGTCTTCTCGAACGCGTGCAGATCGAGCGGGATGGCGTACCAGCGGACGTCGTAGAAGGTCTGATCGCCCAGACGGCGCTCAGCACCTCAGTCTTCCGGTCCATCACCCGGATCCCGAAAGCCACCTACACCAAGGTGCTCCAGCAGCAGCAGCCCTTCCAAGGCGCAGTGGGCCATTCCATCGTTGGATTCATCGACCTCATCAACCTGGTTGAGGAGATGGTTCGCAGGGATCCGACTTGGGACGCAAAGGAATTCGATGCCGCAAAGTGGATCGCGAGTTGGATTCAACATCCTGTCTCAGCGCTGTGCGGGATGCGTCCTTATGAGCTTATGGACACACCTACGGGGAGAGAGATGGTCATGAGGGTTCTTCGCGCTGCCCAAGAGGGCGTCTATCTCTGAGACAGCGCACTCGGGAACTCAGGTGGTTGAGCGGGCATTTGCCAGAGCTGGATTGATGCGTTCCCCCGTCAGGTGGGAGTTTGAGTGAAATTAGCCTGTTTATCCAAAATCACTCAAATTCGTTCATCTGTTCAGGTAACAGCGGCCTAACTTCTAAGCCCTTTTCTGCGAGCGAAGCCGTAAGAATGCTTCGGCATCCGTGCACTTGTTGGTGAAACTGCGCCGCGAGGCCCCCTTGTGCCAAAAGACAGGGACGCCTTTGAGCCACGTAGATGCACACCTGTTTCGCATATTCCTTGGAATCCAGGTATCCGTCAGAGCCGCTTCAAGGCTAACAATTCAAATTCCACGTTGGGGGGCGGCACTCGTGAAGGCCATAATTTTCGATGCGTTTGGGACACTGGTGCGATTCGGAAGCAGACGCTCTCCGTATCGCCGCCTTATGAAGTGCTTAGCAGAGATGGGACGGAGCCCGCAGGCGGCTGACGCCGCGAACGTCATGTCCTCACCGCTCGACCTCGCTGGGGCAGCGGCCTTCTTTGGAATCCCCATACGCGAGCAACTCTTGGACGAGCTGCAATCAGATCTTAAGCACGAGCTGGATTCGATCGCAGTCTATGAGGATGCCCGGGCGACGGTTCGATCAGCCAAGGAGCGAGGATGGAAGGTAGGTATCTGCTCCAACCTCGCTCTGCCGTACGGCGAGCGACTCAAATGTTTGCTACCGGAGATGGACGCATACTCGCTGAGCTATGCCGTTGGGGCGATCAAGCCAGACCCGAGGATCTACCTCCACGCCTTGGACTCGCTGGGATGCTCAGCAGACGAGACCTTCTTCGTTGGAGATACGTTTGATGCGGACTACGTCGGCCCGACGAGCATCGGCATGCGTGCATGGCACCTTCAGCGCGCACAAGGCGACACGCTCTTAGGATTGGTGCGAGGATAGCGAGCCCCTCAGGGCCGCAACGTGGATTACGCGGCGAGCACCGCTAGAAGCACTGTGGTTAAGGCGACGACACTCCTACACAGGAAGTTCAGTTCCCTTCGTATGCTGGCGACGGGGCGACCATCGTGCTGTTGGATGTAAACGACGTCGCCCCACGCCCACCGAGCCAAGCGTCGCCGCCAACTTCGGAGTGTTGCCGCATCAATTGCCCTGGTTGCCCGGACCCGGATATGTGGATCCACCACGTACGATCTCTTGAATCGCGGATAGAAGTCTCTCTACTGGCGCCTCACGTCCGGGCAGTTGCGCCAACAAGTGTTCCAGTAGTGCTCGAGTCCGGTCTGCGGCTCCCGCCTCCACAACGGGATTAATTTGCAAAAATTTGCAAATACGTAGCACGTTCGGAGACAGAGTGGCCATCCGTCCGCGCTCAAATCGAGAGAGCTGCCCAGCATCAACTTTGGTCGCCGCAGCCAGGTGTTTCAACGTAAACCCCTGGCGCTTCCGAGCAACGCGCATCCTCGCACCGAGGAGCGCTGCATCTTCTGGCGAGTTGAAGCGATCGGCCATATATGCTAAATATTTGCATATTCAAAGCCCTTGCGCTAGCCATGGCCGTCTACGTAGATTCAGAAGCAATTCGCTGGAGAGGGCGTGAGTGGTGCCACATCGTGGCCGATTCGCTAGACGAGCTTCACGAGTTTGCGGCGCGCCTCGGCCTTCAGCGCCGCTGGTTCCAGAATCGCGGGCGATATCCGCACTATGACGTGACAATGGCTGTCCGCATGCGGGCTTTACGCTTGGGTGCCATTGATGCCGATCGCGCGACCGTGATCGCCTGTTGCAAGCGCAATCGCCTCGCAGAGCAGAGCTGAGCTCAAGCCACCAGGTCAAACGAGGATCGTGCATGACGCCTGCACTTCCGCAGCCCCAGCCGCTCTCGATTGCAGAGTACCTACTCAAGGCGCGCCGGACCAACAGGTTCGAAAGTAATCCAGAGGAATTCGACAACCTGCGGTTTGGCTACTTTGGCGAAACCGGTGGGCTCTTGGCCGCCGTTAAGAAGTCCGGCCGGGACCAGCTGTCTGAACCGCAAACCGCATCGGCCGCAGAAGAGCTAGGTGACGCTCTGTGGTATCTGACGAGCACTGCCCACTTCCTGGGAATCTCGGCTGACGAGCTCGGTGAGCATTGTCTAAAGCGGCTGCGGAGGAAGTTTGGGGACAACGACCGGCCTGCTGCACTACCAGTCACATTCAGGCATATCGACGCGCTGCTCGATATCTATAAGGAAAGCTGGGACCTTGATCGCACCCAGCAGCTCGGGGTGCTTGCGAATTCCGCTGGCAATCTGGCCAACATCTCTCTCACCAAGCTGCAGGCCATGAGTCCCCCGGCCCTGCGCGAACACTTCGGCGTCCTGATCTCTGAGTGGGCGGTCACTTGTGGTTGTTTCGCCTTGCGCACCGAAGACATCGCGCGATCAAACTTGGAGAAGATCAGTAGCCGTTGGCCAGGGGAGACGTTGGAGTACCCCGAACACTTTGACTCTACGGGGAAATTTCCAGCGCATGAGCAGTTCCCGAGGCGCTTTGATATTGAGTTTATTGAGCGGGATGATCACGTTGTCCAAAGCTTAAAGGGGGTCTTCATCGGGGACCGACTGACAGACAATAGCCATGAGCAAGATGACTACCGCTTCCACGACGTGTTCCATTTGGCCTATGTGGCCTACCTCGGATGGTCGCCGGTCTTCAGAGGATTGCTGAAGAGGAAGAGGAAGTCGCAACGCCGAATCGACGAAAACGAAGACGGCGCGCGGGCAATGATCATTGAAGAAGGCATCGCGACTTGGATCTTCAACCACGCGCGACGGTTCGACTTCTATGAGAACGTCGAGGTAGGGAAGCTGGACTACAGCCTGCTGAAGCAGATCCAGAGCATGGTCGAGGGCTACGAAGTTGCGAAGTGCAAGCTTTGGCAGTGGGAACTCGCTATCCTTAAGGGCTTCGAAGTGTTCCGTCTCCTGCGACAGCATCGTGGTGGCGTCGTTACGGTTGACATGGAAGAGCACACTCTCACCTTTCAGGCGCACCCGACAATCCGATGAATCCTGCAGCATTCGTAAAGGCGTTGGCCGGGCTACGGCTGGAAAACGTCTTCAATCCATATCGGGACGTATGTGAGGTCCACGATCGCGCGGATGCCGCAGAATCACGTCGACGGAACCTGAGAACGTACCTTGCGGCGTCCATTGAGTTGGGTGTGGATACGCTATGGATGGGACGCGACCTTGGCTACCGCGGCGGGCGTCGCACTGGCCTGGCGTTGACCGACGAGTATCACCTTCCGGAACTGGCGCAACTCTATCCGGGCTGCCAATCGCGCCAAGCCACGCACGGGCCTGCGGTTGCTGAGCGAACAGCTGCGGAAGTTTGGTCAGTTCTGCGGGCCGTCGAGGCGCCGCCACTTCTCTGGAACGTCTTCCCCTTCCATCCACACGAGCCTGGGAATCCCTTCACTAATCGCCGGTTCACGACGAGAGAGTTGGACGCCGTCTGCGACCTTAACAGCGCGCTCATCAGCTGGCTGAGGATCCGGCGAATCGTGGCGATAGGCCAAGATGCGGCCTCATACGCGCGGCTGTTCGGGGTGAAGGTGCTTACCGTGAGACACCCGAGTTACGGTGGCGTCCGGGAGTTCCGGGAAGGAATGCGGAGCATCTACGCGCTCCCAGACCGAACGACACCAGCAGCAGAACAGCCGTCCCTGCTTTAGGGAGGGGGCGCCCCTAAGCTCGCGAGCAGTGCGTTGGTGCGTCCAACGCCACCAAAAGCCTCCACATCCAGCTTTGCCAATGTACTCACGCACGTCAATTGTCCAACGGCGTACCCAGACTCAGCGGCCACGAAAGACTGCAGTTGGCTGAGGCCGATCAGATTCCCTAGTGCTCGGCGGCCGTAGTAGTGGCTCCGATAGATGGCAGTTAGATCGACGGCGTCGCGTGCCGGATTGAGCTTGAAGGTGAGATGGCTCAGGCAGGGAATATTGGTGTCAAGGCCGCCATCGCTCGACGGCGCGTAGATTGCAAGTTCACCGGCGACCTCACCGGCGACCTCACCGGCAACCTCACCATCTACAAGATCGGAAGGCTCGTGGACACCGAGCTCGTATGCAGAGGTGATCTTCCGTGTACCCGTCCTAGACCGCCTGAACTTCTGAACGATCGTATCCAGGGGATTGATCGACTCCGCCTTCTTGGGGTGCGGGCGCGACATGAGTCGCATGGCATATGTTCCCCAGGTATGTGGCTTCTGCCCCTTCTTCATGAGGGCCAAGTACTTATCGTAAAAGGCAGGGCACCCGTGGCGTGCGTAGAGCCGTTGGGGAAATATCGTCGCGGCCACGGTGTACACCCCAATGCCATCTCCTGTCGCGCGAAGCACGTTGTCAACGGCACTGATAACAGCTCGATCCTCAGGTCGGAGGGAGGATGGTGACTTGATCTCGAGCACGTAGTTGCGTGCGGTCCGAGAAGACTCAAGAGCCAAACTCTTCGTAGCCTCGAGCCACGCGGGTACAACCCTCTCAAATTCGAACAACTTCGCCATGTCTTAAGACCCCGAGAAAGCGCAGATTGCATGCACGCCCAGGTAGCGACCCGATACCCAGGCGCTCCCATTCTTGCCCCACCGAGCGCCCCAACTGTTCCGGATTAGGAAATGTGGTTCATTGCCATCCCAGCCAAGGCCAACTGCGGCAACTGCATGAAGTGCCAGGGGCTCGACTGGCTCAGGCTCAAAGGCAACCACATCTTCGATTGGATAGTAGAAGCTTCTTGTCAGGCGTAGACCAACACCGACCGGCACCAGTTGGCGCAAACGGTCGCATATGATGCTAGTGCTCACCGGTAACAAGCTGACACCCCGGCCATGCAGAGGAAGGGTACTAGGCGGCGCTAGGACAGGGGGCTCAGGTTCATGCGGCTGATAAGGAAAGTCATCCTCTACGGGTTGTCCCCTCGACACGGCGCGAAGCGCGGCACTCAATGGCACGCCATCCCCCGGCTTCCAGTCGCCTACGAGGTGAGCCGCTCCCACATACGCATACTCGGGACTCAGCGGAATGAGCTCTCGGAGGGTCCCGAGGTTCACTTCCGACAATGCAAATGCGATACACGTGGGGCGTGTCCCTTGGTCACGGGCCGCAAGCTCCGCCTGCGGTAGAACGATTTCCACCTGGATCGTCACGCGTCCAAGCTCCCCTCCAGCAGTTTCCGCTTGGCGATGCTGGTCAATCCCGGGGAAATCGCCTCAAACTGCGCTTTGGTTTCAAAACGGCTAGCGGGCTCTTCGTTCTCCCAGGGGCGTGTCTCCTTCATCGCGATGAGTGCAGCCACATCCGCCTTCGGCGCTTCATGCGAAACAAGGAACTCTGCCGCCCCTTCGCTTCCAAAAATCGGATCGGCATCGCGGTGCGGATCCGGAGAGACCGCGATAGGTCGGACATGGAAGCCCTCTGAGACCAACTCATCGATGGACCAGAGGTAACCAGCGCTTGCGTGACGCTTCAAGCGAACAACCAGCTGATCGCCGATTCGAGGCTCTAGCACGCAGTTGCGATCCCCTTCTTCAATGAGCCAGACGTCCTTATGCAGGTCAATGTCGTGGCTTTCCAGGATGTCCTTCTTGATCTCCGCAGGGCGAACCTGGAGCAACGAGGTCGCATCAGTGCGTGAAATAAGCTGATGCCTCACCAAAGACCAAATGGTTGCCGAATAGCTGATGCCGAGCCGGAGAGCGAGCTGATAGAGGACGACTGGATGCCTAACAGTATGTGTCGTCCATTGCCTGCGCCGCATGTTGGCTGCGAGAAGACGGCGCGGCACCATCAACTGATACGAGAACCAGTCGGCCTCTATTTCCTGCCTACTGGCAGTTGAGCCGTAATCGAGTGACTCATCCCCAGTGGAACTGTGTCCCATAAAATAGTGCCCAAGTTCGTGGGCGCAAGTCATGTGAATAAGCCCCGCAGGACGCTCGGAGTTGATCAGGATTCCGGACCGTTCGTCGCGGATGAACGCACCCAAGAGCTTTTCTAAGGGGCGTAGGAGGACGGTCACCTGCGCATTCAAGGCGACGAGAAACGGATCGACGCGTGTGTAGCCGTCCTGCTCCACCCGCTCCTTGGCTCCCGATTCCCGATAAACCTCGAAGGCACGAGCGGTAGCATCCTTGATGTGTGGGAGCATTCCCTACTCCTTATGGACGGTCCTGGGTGCCTGCTTGAGGAACTCCGCAAAGCGAGCCACTTCGTCCAAGTCGCGGTCCGACAAGCCTTTGATCGCGCGAGCGAGGAACGCGAGCTGCTCCGGTGCACTCGAAGCGGGTTCGATCCCGGTCAGGAGATACTCCATGCTCCTCCGATAGAGGCGTGCCAAGGCACTGAGCTCCGTAGACTGGACCTTGCGGGCGCCGGCTTCCATCTTGGTCACTGCAGGCCTGGAGACGCCCAGCGCGGCGGCAACTTCCTCCTGAGTCAAGCCCACGTACTCGCGTGCCAAACGCAGCCGTTCGCCCATTTCCACCCGGTCGCTGTCCAGATCTGAGCTAGTCATCGGGATGCTCTTGAAGGTAGCCAAGTACGGCCGAAGTTAGGTGCTTCACGAAGTCGTCTTTGGAAGCGTACCCACCCTTCTGAATCAGCAGGTCTGCTGGAAGCTTTCGCTGCACGAGGGTGTCTATCTGAAGCAAGACCTCGACAGCGGTGAGGGAGTCGAGTGGCGCGCCTACCAATCCAGACGTGTTAGTGGGGTCTTCTCCGCCATCTATGGCCATCTCGTCCCAGAACTGCTCAAGAACAGCCTCTATCTCTGCCTTTTGGTCCCCCATGGCGCCTCCCAATGATCCGTGATCGTACATGGATGTACTAAAACCGTACCACGGCTGGGGGCTGACGCAAAATTAGGGGGCCGGCGATCTTGCCGGCCGCGCCATGCCGCTCGCCCCTCAGGGCTTTCCAGGAACTGAAGCCCCTTACGGCAAGTGAGGCCCTTCTCATGGTTGCGGTCTTGCCCCATAGTGACCTCTGGCAGCATTACAAACCCCGCAGCGGCATCCATGAACAGAAAAGTTCCGGTGTCATATATTGCTGGTGTTCGTACTGCTTCGCCCGGCCCTCGCACGCCTACCTCAACCTGTCCCCGGGCCTGGACTTCGAGACGAAGATCTTCGCCAAGACCAATGCCCCGGACCTTCTGCGCAGGGAGCTGGTGCGCCCCGGCTACCGACCCAGTCCGATCGCCCTGGGCATCAACACGGACGCCTACCAGCCGCTGGAGCGGAAGCTGCAGCTGACCCGGCGGCTGATGGAAGTGCTGGTGGAGTGCCGGCATCCCTTCACCCTGATCACCAAGAACGCGCTCATCGAGCGCGACCTGGACCTGCTGCGGGAGGCCGCGAAGCAGGAGCTGGTGCACGTGCACTTCTCGGTGACCACGCTCGATCCGCACCTCAGCGCCAGGCTGGAGCCACGTGCCGCGGCCCCGCATGCGCGCCTGCGGGCGATGCGGAACCTGCACGAGGCCGGCGTACCGGTCGGGGTGATGTTCGCGCCGGCGATTCCCTGGGTGAACGACCACGAGCTGGAACGGGTACTGGAAGCGGCGCGTGAGGCCGGCGCCAGCAGTGCCGGCTACGTGCTGTTGCGCCTGCCCCACGAGGTCGCGCCGCTGTTCCGCGACTGGCTGCAGGCGCACGTGCCGGACCGCGCGGAGCACGTGATGAGCACGGTGCAGCAGATGCGTGGTGGGCGCGACTACGACCCGGGCTTTGGCACGCGCATGCGCGGGCAGGGCCGCTACGCCGACCTGCTGGAGCAGCGTTTCGCCCTGGCCTGGCGGCGTTTCGGCTACGCCACCGCGCGCCAGCGCCCGCTGGACTGCAGCGGCTTCCAGCCGCCACGGCCGCCCTCGCCGCAGGGGGAGCTGTTCTGAAGCGGCGCGCGTGCGGTCATGGCCTGGTGACCGGGTAGGCCAGCAGGATCACCAGGTCGTCCTCCCCCGCCTGTTCGATCGCATGGGTGCTGCCGGGCCTGGTCAGCATGGCGTCGCCCGGACCCACGTCGTGCACCTTGCCGTCCAGCACGTAGCGGCCACGGCCGGCGAGCACGTAGTAGATCTCGTCCTTGTGGTGCTGGTGCAGGCCGATGCCGGCGCCCTTGTGCAGCACGCGCTTGCGCATCACGAAGGAGAGGCCGTCGGCATCGGCGAACAGCGGATAGGCGGTGGTGCTGCCGGCGCCGCCGTGCGGACCGGGCTGGGCGCGGGCCAGCGCCGCCTCGTTCACCACCTGCGAAGGACGCGGCTGGGCGGCTGCATCCTGCCGCGCGGTGGCCGGGGCGCCGCAGTCAGTGTCGCGCACCACGTGCCGTTCCAGCGCCGGATCCAGCGTCTTCCAGTCGCGCACCACCAGGCACGCGACCATCGTCGCGCCGGCCGCCGAAAAGTGGGTGTCGTCGGCGATGCCGCGTTCCGGCACGTGCTCGTAATAGGCGCGCGAGGCTTCCTCGCCGAGCGCGCGGACCCAGTCGCGGCTGCTGGCGTTGAGGTCGACCAGCGCCACCTGCTCGCGCCGGGCCAGCTCGCGCATGGCATCGGTGTAGCGGGCGTGGGTGTCCAGCAGCGAGCCGAAGCTCCAGATCCGCCGGGTCACCGGGGTGATCAGTACCGGCGTGGCACCGCGCGTGCGCGCCAGCTCCACGTAGCGCATGAGCCAGCGCGGGTATTCCTCGCGCGGTTCGGTGTAGCGGCCGGGGTCTTCCTGCTTGGCGTCGTTGTGCCCGAACTGCACCAGCAGCACGTCGCCGCGGCGCAGCTCGCGGGCGATGGCATCCAGCCGGCCTTCGGCGATGAAGCTGCGCGAGCTGCGCCCGCCGATGGCGTGGTTGCGCACCTCGAACGCACCCGGGTCCAGGAAACCCTGCAGGTGCTGGCCCCAGCCGTTGCGCGGCGCGCGCGCGGGGCCGTACCCGGCGGCGGTGGAACCGGCGGCGATGAACACCCGCCGCGGCGGGGGCGCCGCGCCCGCCAGCAGCGGCACGGCCAGCAGGAGCAGGGTGGCAATGCGGGGCAGGATGCTCATGGGGCCTCCCAGGGATGCCAGGCAGTCGGTGCCTGGCATCGGGACCTGGCCCGGCCGCGGAGAGAGAGGGTGGACGTCGCCTCTCGCCAGGCGGCGCCCACACGACCGCGGCCAGGTCCCTTCCAAAGCCAGGGCGAAGGCGGACGGCGGCGGCCGTCCGCACCGGCTTCAGCGCGCCAGCCAGCCGCCGTCGCCCGGGATCACCGCGCCGTTGACGTAGTCCGAGGCGCGGCTGGCCAGGAACACCGCCGTGCCGCCCAGGTCCGCCGGCACGCCCCAGCGGCCGGCCGGGATGCGGTCGAGGATCGCCTTGCTGCGCTCCTCGTCGGCGCGCAGCTGCGCGGTGTTGTCGGTGGCCATGTAGCCCGGGGCGATGGCGTTGATGTTGATGCCCTTGCCCGCCCACTCGTTGGCCAGCAGCCGGGTGATGCCGGCGATGCCGCTCTTGGAAGCGGTGTACGAGGCCACGCGGATGCCGCCCTGGAACGACAGCATCGAGGCGATGTTGATGATCTTGCCGCTGCCCTGGGCGATGAAGCGTCGGCCTGCGGCCTGCGACATGAAGAACGCGGACTTGATGTTGACGTTCATGACGTCGTCCCAGTCCTTCTCGCTGAAGTCCACCGCGTCGGCGCGGCGGATCAGGCCGGCGTTGTTGACCAGGATGTCCAGGCCGCCGAGGCCGGCGACGGTTTCCTCGACCAGGCGCGCGACCGGCTCGATCGAGATCAGGTTGGCTTCCAGGTTGAGGAAGCGGCGGCCCAGCGCACGCACCTTCTCGCCGGTTTCCTCGGCCGCGACGATGCCGGCGGCGGCGATGTCGGCGCCGGCTTCGGCCAGCGCCAGCGCGATGCCCTGGCCCAGGCCGGTGTTGGCGCCGGTGACCAGCGCGACCTTGCCTTCCAGACTGAACGGGTTGTTTGCCATGAGCGGTCCTCGGTTCTGGCCGGCGGCGTCATGGCCGCCGGATGCATGGGAAGCCGGGGGGTGTCCCGGCGCATCGGGAGCTGCGCCGGCGGTCCACCGGCGAGGGGCGCCGCCGGCGGGCGGCGGCGCGGGCATTACTTGAGCTGGCAGATGTCCAGCACGTGCATGTCGGTGTAGTCCAGGTTCTCGCCGCCCATCGCCCAGATGAAGGCGTAGTTGGAGGTTCCCGATCCCATGTGGATCGACCACGGCGGCGAGACCACGGCCTCGTCGTTGCGCATGACGATGTGCCGCTGCTGGTCCGGCTGGCCCATGAAGTGGTAGACGCGGTCGTCCGCGCCCAGGTCGAAGTAGAAATAGACCTCGCTGCGGCGGTCGTGCAGGTGCGGCGGCATGGTGTTCCACACGCTGCCCGGCTTGAGCACGGTCAGGCCCAGCAGCAGCTGCGAGGACTGGCAGGTGGACGGCACGATGAACTGGTAGATGGTGCGCTCGTTGCTGGTCTCCAGCGCGCCGCGGTCCAGGGCCACGGCGTCCTTGATCGACAGCTTCTTCGTCTCGAAGCGGGCGTGCGCCGGGGTCGAGGCGAGGTAGAACTTGGCCGGGCTGGATGCGTCGGCCGAGGAGAAGCTGACCTCCTCGCTGCCCATGGCCACGTACAGGCCGTCCTTCGGGCCAAGCACGTACTCGGTGCCGTCGACGGTCACCGTGCCGGTGCCGGCGCCGACGTTGATCACGCCCAGCTCGCGGCGCTCCAGGAACGGCTTGCCCGCGGCCGAGGCCGGCTCGACCTGGCGCGGCAGCGACACGGTCTTGCCAACCGGGGCGGCACCGCCGATCACGAAGCGCTCGTAATGGGTGTAGTTCAGGCGGACCTCGTCGGCGGCGAACAGCTCGCCGATCAGGTACAGGTCGCGCAGCTCGTCGTTGCTGGCGCCCTGCATCACGCCGGGATGAGTCGCGTAATAGGTCTTCTGGTACATCGGTACGGCTCCTGGCAAGCGGGGGACCGGGGGCGGTCCCTATCCATCGCGGATGATTCTAGGCCTTCTGGTAACCGGTGTCATTCTGCGCTGCGCCATTCCGCGCGGGGCGCGGGAAGGCAGGGGGAAAGCCGCCTCAGGGCGGTGGCTGGCAGGAGTCGCGGACGATCAGGTGCGGGCGCACGCTGGCAACCGCCAGCGGGGCGGTATCGGTGCGGATCAGGGTTCCGGCGGCGATCCGGCCGGTGTCGCGGGTATGCCGGCGGACCGAGGTCAGCGACGGCCACAGGCGCGAGGCCAGCGGGCTGTCGTCGTAGCCGACCACCGACAGGTCGCGCGGGATGCTGATGCCCGCGCGCAGTGCGACCTTGTACACGCCGGCCGCCATCTCGTCGTTGCCGCAGAAGATCGCGGTCGGGCGCTGCCTGGCCGCGAACAGCTTCTCGGCCGCGGCCACGCCGGACTCGAAGGTGTAGCTGGCCTCGATGATGCGCGCCTTCGGCACCTCCACGCCGCGCTGGGCCAGGGTGTCGAGGAAGCCGTTGGTGCGTTCGATGGCCGAGCGGTAGGTCAGCGGGCCGGTGATCAGGGCGATGTCGCGGTGGCCGAGGGTCAGCAGGTAGTCGGCCGCCTCGACCGCACCCTCGCGGTCGTGGGTGACGATCATGCGGCCGTCGTTGTCCTCGAAGCCCACCGGCACGATGCGGCTGTAGCGGCAGCCCAGTTCGGCCAGCATGTCCGCGAGCTTCTGGTCCTCCGAGGCGCGCGGCACCAGCATCACCCCGTGCAGCTTCTGCTGCTGGACGAAGCGGCGCACCCCGTCGATGTAATTCGGCGTGCGGCTGTCGCAGGGGTGCACCACCAGCTCGAAGCCCGAATCGCGCAGCGCGTCCAGCGCGCCGTACTGCATGTCGACGATGTACTGCGCGGTCGGGTTGTCGTAGACCATGCCGATCAGGAACGAGCGCCGGAACGCCAGCCCGCGGGCCAGCGGGTCGGGCGTGTAGCCGACTTCCCGCATCAGCGCCTCGACCTTCTCGCGGGTGTCCTTGCGGACCAGGGGCGAGTTGTTGATGATCCGCGAAACGGTCTTCTTCGACACCCCCGCCAGGCGGGCGATGTCGTTGATGGTGGCTGCCTTGCCGGAGGGAATCCGGGAGGCCGTATCTGGGCTCTTGCGCGCGGGCATGTTCGGCTTCACGGGAATATCGGTTGGATTCTAGCCGGAGCCGCGGCCCGGCGAGGGGCGGGGCACGCCAGGCGGCCCGCGGCGGCCGGGCTTGCCGCCGTCCCGGGCGCCCGGATCAGCCCCGCAGCAGGGCCGGCAGCCACAGCGACAGCTGCGGGAAGAACGCCACCACCAGCAGCACGCCCAGCCCGGCCAGCCAGAACGGCCAGATCGAGCGCATGGCCTGGCCGACGCTGATCTTGCCGATGGCCGTGCCGATGAACAGGACCGAGCCCACCGGCGGGGTGACCAGGCCCAGGCCGCCGGTCAGCACCAGGACCAGGCCGAAGTGGATCGGGGCGATCCCGTAGGCGCGCGCCACCGGCAGGAAGATCGGGGTGCAGATCAGGATCATCGGCGCCAGGTCCATGAAGGTGCCCAGCAGCAGCAGCATGACCACGATCATCAGCAGCACCGCGTACTTGCTGTGCGCGATCGACTGCAGGAACTCCACCGCCGCCGCCGGTACCTGCAGGTAGGCCAGCAGCCAGCCGAACACGGCCGCGGTGGCGATCACGAACAGGATCACGCCGGTGCTGCGCGCCGCGTGCACCACGGTCTCGAGGAACTCCTTCAGCCGCAGCTGGCGGTACAGGACGATGGTCACCAGCAGGGCGTAGACCACGGCGATGGCCGCCGACTCGACCGCGGTGAAGATGCCGGCGCGGATGCCGACGAAGATCAGGGTCACCAGGCCCAGGCCCGGCAGCGCCGCGACCAGCCGCAGCAACACCGCGCGCCAGCCCGGGAACAGCTCCACGCCGTAGCCGCGGCGGCGCGCGACCAGGTAGCCGGTGGTCATCAGCGTGGCGGTCATCATCAGCGCCGGGACGATGCCCGCGGCGAACAGGTCGGCGATCGACAGGCCGCCGCCGGCCGCGGCCGAGAACAGGATCAGGTTGTGCGAGGGCGGCACCAGCAGCGCGACCAGCGCCGCGGTGATGCTGACGTTGACCGCGAAGTCCCGGTCGTAGCCGCGCTTGACCATCTGCGGGATCATCGTGCCGCCGACCGCGGACACGTCGGCGATGGCCGAGCCGGACACGCCGCCGAAGAACAGCGAGGACAGGATCGAGACCTGGCCCAGGCCACCACGCATGCGTCCCACCAGGGAGGCGGCCAGCGCGATCAGGCGTTCGGAAATGCCGCCGCGCATCATGATCTCGCCGGCGAAGATGAACAGCGGGATCGCGATCAGCGAGGCCGAGCCGGTGCCGGCCGACACCTGCTGGACCAGCACCACCGAGGGCAGGTCCAGGTACAGCAGGGTCGCCAGCGCCGCCGCGGCCAGCGCGAACGCCACCGGCACGCCGATCACCAGCAGCACGGCGAACACCAGGAACAGCAGGGCGATGGCCATCAGCGGTCTCCTTCCATGGCGGCGGCCTGGTGCGGCAGCAATGCCAGCGCCAGCCGGTTGAGCGCGAACAGCACCATCAGCGCGCCGCCGGCGGCCAGCGGGAGGTAGTTGATGCTTTGCGGCAGGGCCGCGCCGGCAGCCTTGATGTGCAGGCCGTCCAGCAGCAGCACCGAGGCCCACCACGCCAGCACCGCGCCGATCGTGGCCACCACCAGCTGCACCACCACGTCGATCGCGGTCCGCATGCCCGGGCGCACGTGGTCGTGCAGCAGGAAGAAGCCGAAGTGGCGGTTGGTGTGCACGCCGGTGGCCGCGCCCAGGCTCATGGCGGTGGCCAGCAGCAGCAGGGTCACCGGCTCGGTCCAGCTCGGCGAGTCGTTGAGCACGTAGCGGGCGAACACCTGCCAGCCCTGCACCACCACCAGCCCGAGCAGGGCGGCGGCGGCGATGCCGATGGCGACGGTGGCGATCAGGTCCAGGACGCGCTGGGCGCCGGTGGGCGGGACGGTCACGGGTTCGGACATCGCGGGTTCCAGGAAGGGGTTCAGGCGAGCGCGCGGATGCGCTGGTGCAGGCCGGCGATGGCCGGGTCGCGCAGGTACTGCTCGAGCAGCGGGCGCGCGGCGGCGCGGAACGCATCCATGTCGACCTCGTTTGCCTGCACGCCGGCGGCCAGCACGGCCTGGCGCGCGCGCTCCTCGGAGGCGTCCCAGTGCCGGCGCATGACGTCGACCGAGGCGCGCGCGGTTTCCAGCAGCAGGCGGCGGTCCGGCGGCGACAGCGCCTCGAAGGTCCTGCGCGACACCAGCAGGATGTCGGGCGCGTGCGAGTGCCCGGTCTCCGACCAGAAGCGCGCGGCTTCGAAGTGGCGGCTGGAGTGGAAGCTGCGCATGTTGTTCTCGGCGCCGTCGATCATGTGCGTCTCCATGCCGGAGAACGTGTCGCCGAGCGACATCGGCGTCGGGTTGGCGCCGAGCAGGCGCACCAGCTGGATGAAGATGTCCGAGGAGGCCACGCGCAGCTTGAGGCCGTGCAGGTCCCGTGGCACCACGATCGGGTGCTTGGTGTTGTAGAAGCAGCGGGCGCCGCTGTCGTAGACCGCCAGGCCGACCAGGTCGCGGCTCTCGAACCCGCGCAGCACTTCGTCGGCCACGCCGTTGTCCAGCGCGTGGCGCATGTGCTGCACCGAGTCGAACACGTACGGCAGGCACAGGGCGCGGGTCAGCGGGAACGCGTTGTTGAGCGCGCCGGAATACACGCGGGTGATGTCGATGGCGCCGAAGCGCGCCATGTCGATCGCCTCGCTCTCGCGGCCCAGCTGGCCGGAGTGGTACAGGCGGATGTCGAGGCGGCCACCGGTCCGTTCGCGCAGGGCCTGGCCGATCCCGCGCACCGCTTCCACGGTCGGGTAGTCGGACACATGCACGTCGGTGGCGGTCAGCACCCGCGCGCCCTCGCCGGCGCCGCTGGCGGCGGCCAGCAGCCGGCCCGGCGCGGCCAGCGGCAGGGCACAGGCCCAAGCCCCGGCCAGCAGCAGGCGGCGCCGGGTCAGCCCCTTCATGCCGGATCCTCGCCCGCCGAGGCCACGGCGACGCAGCGCAGCGTGGCATGGCCGTCGAACACCACCGTGCCGGTCTGGCCGACGCCGATGTCGTGGATGCCGGTTGCGTTGCCGGTGGCGATCAGCTCGCCGCGCCGCAGCGGCCGGCCGCGCCGCGCGGAGCGGGCCAGGGCGAAGGCGAAGGCCGCGCGCAGGCCACCCGGCAGGCGGCTGGCGCCGCCGCTGCCGACGGCCTGCCCGTCAATCGAGGTGTCGGCCAGCAGGCTGGCTTCGTCCAGCGTCGTCCAGTCCGGGATTTCCGGACCCAGCAGCAGCCCGTTGTTGTTGCCGAAGTCGCACACGACCACGCGCGGGCCGAGCTCGTTGATCGTGGCCAGCGGGCTGCTGGCGATCTCGATGCCGGCGAACAGGGTGGACGGCAGCGCCGCGGCCTCGTCCGGGGTCCATTCCAGCTTGTCGGCGGGCGCGTCGGCGTCCAGGCGCAGCACGTACTCGGCCTCGATCGCCGCGAACCCGCCGGCGAACACCGGGACCTGCTCCGTACCACCGGTAGCAATCCAGAGGTGGCGGGCGAAGATCGGGCCCAGCAGGCGCTCGTCGCCGGAGCCGTCGCGGCGTTCGGGCGCGATGTAGCCGACCTTCCAGCCGACCACCCGGTCGGGCCAGCGGGCGATGGCCGCGTCCTGGACCCGGTAGGCGGTCATCAGGTCCGCGGGGATGTCCCCGGGGAATGCCGGCAGCGAGGCGCCGCGGCTGCGGGCGGTGGTGAAGCGTTCGGCGATCGCCGCCAGTTCCGGTGGCAGTCCGCCGGTTCCATTGCCGTGCTCGGTGCTCAAGGCGCCTCCGATGTCCAATGCGAATGCATGCTGCGCCGCCAGACGACGGCGCTCGAGAAGCGGTATATGGTAAACCGGTGTCATGTAGCAATGTGCAGTGCGGCAAAACCGCCGGACTGTACGCGCAGGCACCTGTTGCGGGCATCGGAGGAGAGCATGGTTCCACCCTTCCTGGCGCGATTGCTGCTGCCGCTGGCGATCGCCGGCGCGGCCGCTCCCGCGGCGGCGGCCGGGGCGCCGCCGCACATTCCCCTGTGGCCGGGCACGCCGCCCGGCTCCGAAGGCCTGGCCCTGGAGCAACGCGTGGTGGAGCGCAGCAGCGATCCGCGGCTACCGGACCGCTACGTCGACAACATCGGCCAGCCGTTCCTCAGCGTGTACCGGCCTGCCCGCCCCGACGGCCGCGGCCTGCTGGTGGTGCCGGGCGGCGGCTACCAGCGGGTGGTGGTCGACAAGGAGGGCACGGCCCTGGTCCCGCACTTCGCCGGCGAGGACGGGCTGACCCTGTTCGTCCTGCACTACCGGCTGCCGGGGGAGGGCCACCGGGAGCCACGCGACGTGCCGCTGGCCGATGCCCAGCGCGCCATCCGCCTGGTGCGCCAGCGCGCCGCCGAGTGGGGCATCGACGCGGACAGCGTCGGCGTGATGGGCTTTTCCGCCGGGGGCCACGTCGCCGCCAGCCTGGCCACCCGCCATGCAGAGCGCGTGTACCCGGCGGTGGACGAGGCCGACCGCCAGCCGGCGCGGCCGGCCTACGCGGTCCTGGTGTATCCGGTGATCGACATGGGTGCCCACGCGCACCCGGGGTCGCGCGAGCGCCTGCTGGGCCTTTCGCCGGACGCGGCGGCGGTGCGTGCGTACTCGCTGCAGAACCGGGTCGACGCTACGACCCCGCCGGTGTTCCTGCTGCACGCGCAGGATGACGGAACGGTGCCCGTGGAGAACACGCTGCTGCTGGACGCGGCGTTGCGTACCGCCGGCATCGACCACGAAACCCACCTCTACGCGCACGGCGGCCACGGCTTCGGCGTGCGCCAGGCGCACGGCAGCCTGGCCTTGTGGCCGGCGATGGTGCGCGCCTGGATCGATGTCCAGGCGCCGCCGCGCGATGCCGGCGCCGGCAGGTGAACCCCGATCCCGACAGTGGAGGCCGCATGACCCAGCAACCGCCATCCCGCCCGACCGAGCCACAGGTCGATGCCGGTCGCCGACGCCTGCTCCGGGCCGGCGCCGCCGCGTCGACGCTGGCGCTTGCAGCCGGCACCTCCCTGCCGGCGTTCGCGGCGCCGCCCGCGCCGGTCGTGGCCACCGTCCATGGCCGCGTGCGTGGCCTGCGCGAGCACGGAGTGCAGGTTTTCCGCGGCATCCGCTACGGCGCCGATACCGCGCCGGTGCGGTTCCGCGCACCGTTGCCGCCCGCGCCCTGGCGCGGCGTACAGGACGCCACCGCGTATGGCGCCCAGGCGCCACAGCGCTCGCGCGAGGGCATGGGCAGCGAGGACTGCCTGTTCCTCAATGTCTGGACGCCCGACACCGACCCGAGGGCCAGGCGGCCGGTGCTGTTCTACATCCACGGTGGCGGCTATGACGCCGGCAACGGCAGCGACCCGCTGTACGACGGCACGCGCCTGTGCACGCGCGGCGACGTGGTGGTGGTGACCGTGAACCATCGCCTCAACGCATTCGGCTACCTCTACCTCGGCCTGCTCGCCGCGGGCTACGGCAGCTCCGGCAACGCCGGGCAGCTGGACCTGGTGCTGGCGCTGCAGTGGGTGCGCGACAACATCGCCCGCTTCGGCGGCGACCCGGGAAACGTCACCGTGTTCGGCCAGTCCGGTGGCGGCGCCAAGATCGCGACCCTGATGGCCATGCCCGCCGCGCGCGGCCTGTTCCACAAGGCCTGGACCATGAGCGGGCAGCAGGTCACCGCCGCCGGCCCGCGCGCGGCGACCCAGCGTGCGCAACTGTTCCTGCGCACCGTGGGCATCGATCCGGACGCCGGCGACGCCCTGGCCCGCCTGCAGGCGTTGCCGGCGCAACGCATCGTGGAGGGCACGACCGCGCGCGACTTCTCCCGGGTCGAGGACACGCGCCTCTACTTCGGCCCGGTGATGGACGGGGAGGTTCTGCCGCGGCATCCGTTCTGGCCCGACGCGCCGGCGCAGTCGGCCGCGATCCCGATGGTGGTCGGCAATACCCGCGACGAGACCCGCGCCTTCCTCGGCGGCGATCCGGCGAACTTCGAGCTGGGCTGGGAAGAACTGCCGGCGCGGCTGGAGAAGCAGCAGTACGTGGACATCCGCGCCGACCTGGTGGTCGCGCATTACCGCGCGCTGTACCCGCACTACACGCCGTCGGAGGTGTTCTTCGCCGCCACCACCGCCGGGCGGTCCTGGCGCGGCGCGGTGGAGGAGCTGGAAGCGCGCGCGCGCCAGGCGCGTGGCGCGGCGCCGACCTGGGCCTACCAGCTGGACTGGGGTTCTCCGCTGGACGGCGGGAAATTCCGCGCCTTCCACACCCTGGACATCCCGCTGGTGTTCGACAACATCCGCCAGCCCGGCTCGCGCACCGGCGAGGGCGCGGCCGCGCAGCAGGTGGCCGAGGCCATGTCCGGCGCGCTGCTGGCGCTGGCCCGGCATGGCGATCCCAACCATCCCGGCCTCCCGCACTGGGAGCCCTATACCTTGCCGCGGCGGCAGACCCTGCTGTTCGACGTGCCGCCATCGCTGGCCGACGATCCCCGCGGCGGCGAACGCGCGTTCTGGCAGCAGGCGCCGTTCGTGCAGCGCGGGACGATGTAGCCCGGCCGGCGCCGTGCTCAGGACGGTGCCGGGCAGCGATCCGTACCGGCAGCGCCGGCAGCCAGCGATCGCAGCGGCACCCAGGTCACGGCCACGTCCTCCTTGTTCACCGCGTAGGCCACGACCAGGCGATCGTCCCACAGCACGCTCTTGGGATAGTGGTAGCCGGGGCGCTTGTAGCGGCCCCCGGCGCGCAACGGCGGCAGCGCGTCGCGGCCGCGCGGCAGGAAGGAACGGTCGAAGCAGCGGCCGTCGGCCGACAGCGTCACGGCCAGCGGCATGCGCTCGCGCTGCCCGCTGGGTGCGTTGACCAGGAAGGCGCTGCCGTCGGGCAGGTTGCCGGCGCTCTGCTTGGCGCGCGAATCCGGCATCGGGGTGAGCGCCGGCACGGTCCAGGTGCCGCCGCGATCGCAGCTCTCGCTGGCCAGCTGGCGGTAGCTGTCGCCCTGGTCGCGGAACACCATCACCGCGCACTCCCCGCCGTCTTTGGCGCGGCGCAGGAACAGGCTCGGTTCCAGCTCGCGGCTGGCGGGGCCTGCATGCGGCAGGTTGCGCATCGCGCCGCGCTGCCAGCCGGCCAGGCCCAGCGGATCGTCGCTGAAGAACGGCGCGGCGAGGATCCCCGGCCGGAGGTGGAAGGCGGCGAGGATGCGGCCGTCGGAAAGCGCGTGGGGGTCCTGTTCGATCACGCCCGGCACGGGGGCGCCACCGGTCCCAAGCACGGGCCGCAGCGGCGTCCACTGCACGCCGTCGGTGCTGAGCCGGTAGCCGGTCCAGCCACCTGCGCCGGACTGGAAGCCGGACGGCCAGACGTTGATGTACGCGACCAGGGTCCGGCCATCGCTCCACCAGCCGCCACCGGAATGCATGGCGCCGCCACTGCCTGCCTCCATCAGCACCTCGGGCCGGCTCCAGTGCACGCCGTCGTCGCTGCGGCTGTAGAGCACGCGGGTGTCGGGCGAGTCCTCGTCGCGCGCGGAGTTCTGCCACTGCACGTAGAGCCGGCCCCCGAATACCACCGGCACCGCGCCGTTGTTGAACATGCCGCTCGCCGGATCCGCCCGGAACACGGTGGCGCTGGTGGTGCCGGCCGCCGGGCGCAGCCCCAGGTCAGGGGCCTGCGCATCGAACAGGCCGGTGGCCAACGCGTAGGGAGGCGATGCCGGCGTCGCCGGATCGGTGGCCGCGGCGATGGCGCTGGCCGTGGCCAGCACCAGCGCCAGGCATGCACGCGTGCGTCGCATTCCGCCGGCCGCGCTCAGTAATCGAGCGCGCGGTAGCGGAAGTCGCGGAAGTGCACCTTGCCGCTACCCGCGGCATAGATCGCCGGCTTCAGCGCCAGGAACTGCCCGGCCACGTTGTGGTGGTAGCCGGACACCTCCATCTGCACGGGGTACTTTTCCCAGCGCTTGCCGTCGCGGCTGGTGTGGAAGGTGACGATGTGCTGGTTGTTGGTCACCCGCAGCCACAGCTTGCCGCCCTTGCCCGGCGGCAGGCCTTCCACCGGACGCTCCTGGCCGTAGCGGTGCATGATGAAGCGCTCGCCGTTGCTGCCCACGCCGACGTAGAGGCGGTCGCTGTAGAACAGCAGCGCGCCGCCGACCGCGCCCGGCTCGATCTCCAGTTCCACTTCGAACTGGTAGGCCTTGTCGCCGGCGATCACGGTCAGCGGCGAGCTGTCGGCCGGGGTGCGGCCCTTGCCCTGCACGCCCATCGCGCCGTTGCCGAAGGACAGGCGGTCGTACTCGTCCCGGCCAGGGTCGTAAAACGACCACTGGTGCCCGAGGGACGTGCCGTCGAAGGTGTCGGACAGCGCCATGCCATGCGCACCGATGGCCTCGCCGCTGGGCTTGCGCAGCGGCTTGCCGAGGTCGCCGCCGCGGGCCAGGAACCAGCCGTCGTCGGTCCACTCGATCGGCTCCAGCAGCGCCTGCCGGCCAAGGGTCCAGTATCCGTTCTCGTAGCCGTGGTAGATCATCCACCAGCGGCCGTCGGTACCTTCGACCACGGTGGCGTGGCCGCGCGACCACCACGGTTCGTCGCGGCTCCGGGTGCGGGTGATCGGATTGTGCGGCGAGTTCTCCCACGGCCCGTGGATCGACTTGGAGCGCGCGGTGATCACCATGTGTCCGGTCGGCGGGCCGGCGGTGCCGCCCACCGCGGTGGTCATGTAGTACCACTGCCCGCGCTTGTGGATCTTCGGGCCTTCCTGGGCGTAGCCCTCGACGTCCCAGCTCTCGGGGTACTTCCAGCCGTCGTAGACGTGCTTCGGTTCGCCGACCACGCGCAGCCCGTCGTCGGACAGCTGCACGTAGTCGCCCCCGCTGAGGAACAGGTAGCGCTTCCCGTCCTCGCCGACCGCGTGGCCCGGGTCGATGTACTTGCCCAGGCCCAGCTCCACCGGCTCGCTCCACGGGCCGCGGATGTCGTCGGCCCACACCACCCAGTTGCTGCGCACGCTGCCCTCGGTGCCGCCGGTGCGTGCCGGGAAGTAGATGTAGTAGCGGCCCTCGTGCCTGACGATGTCCGGCGCCCAGATCGAACCGACGTTCCTGGTGATCGCATGGCCCAGCGGCACCCAGTTGACCAGGTCGCGCGAATGCCAGATCGGCAGGCCGGGATAGGCGTCGAACGAGGACAGGGTCAGGTAGTAGTCGTCGCCGTCCTTGAGCACGGAGGGGTCGGGGCGGTCACCCGGGAAGACCGGGTTGAGGAAGGTGCCATCGCCCAGGTCCGCCTGGCGCTGGTTCTCGATGCCGCGCTTCCACGGGCTGGCCGGTCCGGCCGCGGCAGCCGTGGAGACGGCGCCGGCCAGCAGCAGGGCGGCGAGCACGGGGAATCTCGGGAGGAAGGACGTCGGCATGGTGCTCCTTTCGGGAAACAGGGTGGACCGCAATTCGGATGACACCGATGGTCAAACGGACCGTACCAGAGCATTCGCCGGTGGGGCATCCTGCGTTGCAGCAAGGTTTGCGCGGCATCCGCGGCTACATTGGACGCCTCCGGAGGCGGTCCGGGACGTCACAGAATGACACCGACAGTCAGCCGCGCGACGCCGCTTCCGGCCCACCCTCGACCTACAGGTGACTGATGCGCAAGGGAGAGTTTTCCAGGTCCGGAACCCTGCTGCTTCTGCTGGGCCTGTCGCTGCCGGCCCTGGCGGCGCCGGATCCTTCGATCAGCAAGCGTCCGCCCGTCAGCCCGATACGCGCGAGCAAGATCGTGCTGGTCGGCGATTCCACCACCGCGGTGCAGGGTGGCTGGGGCCCGGCGTTCTGCGCGCGCCACGTCAGCTCCTTCCTGGCCTGCGTGAACCTCGCCCGCGGCGGACGCAGCACCTACAACTACCGCGCCGAGGGCTCCTGGGACATCGCCCTGCACGAGATGCGGCCGGGGCCCTACCAGGACGTGTACGTGCTGGTGCAGTTCGGCCACAACGACCAGCCGGGCAAGCCCGGGCGTTCCACCGACCTGCAACGCGAGTTCCCCGGCAACCTGCGTGCCTACGTGCGCGAGATCCGTGCCGCGGGCGCCAGGCCGGTGTTGCTGACGCCGCTGACCCGCCGCCAGTTCAGCGACGGCCGCCTGGTCGACGACCTGGCGCCCTGGGCCGAGGCCACCCGCCGGGTTGCCGCCGAGCTGCAGGTGCCGCTGGTGGACCTGCACGCGCGCAGCACCGCGGCGGTGCAGGGGATGGGCCCGGTGCAGGCGATGCGGTTCGCCCAGGCGCGACCGGCGCCGCAGCAGGTGGTCGCGGCCCAGGCCGGAAGCACCATCGGCATGGCGCCGGTGACGCCAGCGGCCACGCCAGCGGCCGCCACCGTGCAGGCCAACGCCGCGGCCGAACCCATGGGCACGCCCAAGGAAGCCTTCGACTACACCCATCTCGGCACGGAGGGTGCCGGGTTCTTCGCCGCGATCGTGGCCGACGAGCTGGCCCGCGCCGTGCCGGAACTGCGCCGCAACCTGATTCCCTGAGGCAACAGGCCCGGTCCCCGACGAGGTCGGGCCACTGCGCAGAGGCCGCTCCCTGGTCTGCACGGGCCAGCTACACCTCCCGTGCGACCAGGGGAACCGCCTGCATGCGCGGGCGCCATGGCGGCGCGTTGGCGTCGCGTCCCCGGCGACATGCAGGCCGGCCGCCGCCCCGTGCGGGGCGGCCGGCTGCTGCTCAGTGCAGCGGCCTCAGGTTGTTGAGCAGGGTCACTTCCGCGGCTTCGCCATCAAGGGCCACCCGCACCCTCAGGCCGTGCGGATCGCGGCCTCCCAGCGGCAGCCGTACCTGCGCCGTCTTCGGTTCCAGATCCAGCGGCGCAGCCAGGGCCGGTAGCGCGACGCGTGCCAGCTCGCGTCCGCGCGCGTCTTCCAGCACCGCGTAACCGGCCGGCGTGGCGACATGGCCCAGGCTGTGCACGGTCAGTTCGACCAGGTCGCCCTGCACGCGCACGTCGCCGCGGCCGATGCCCAGGTCCGGACGGGTCTCAACCGGGGTGCCGGCCTCCACCAGCTCGAACTCGAACACCTGGTGCCGGCCCGGGGTGAACACCAGTCCGGTGGAGCGGCTCTTCTCCAGCCTTACCTGGCGCTCGCTCCGCCTGCCGTCGATCTTGCCGTCGCCGTCGCGGTCCACGCCGCTGCGCACCCGCCACAGGCCGGGCGCCACGTTCCAGGTGGTCATTTCCGCGGACGCCGGACGCTTGCCGGTGTTGAACGCGGTGACGGTGAAGCGCTCGCGCGAGGGCGCGTCGACCAGCAGCGCGACTTCCTCCGCCGCCTCGTCGCGCTCGAAGCGCCAGCTGACGGTATGCCCCGGCCAGCTCTGGTTGCGCTTGAGCGCGATGCCGCCCAGGCGCGCGCGCTGCAGGAATTCCGAGGGCGCCTCGACCCGGTCGGACCACCAGTGGCCCTCGGTGTTCATGTACTCGCGCTGGGCCTTGGCGCGGATCCCTTCGGCGTGCAGTTCCTCGAGGTAACGGCGGTCGCCGGTCAACTGCCAGGCGGTGACCCCGGGAAAGCCGGTGCTGCCGCGGTCGGCGGCCTCGACCAGGGCCTTGCCCCAGTCCTGCTCGCGGCCCAGCACCTGGACGAAGTTCTCGCCCAGGTTGGACAGCGCGGCCGGGCCGCCGCGGGCGACCCGGTAGTTCAGCGCCCGCAGGTAGCGCTCGTCGCCGGTCCAGCGCCACGCCGCCCAGAACAGGTGCATCACGTCGCCGGCGCCGGAGCCCTTGTTGAGCTCGCCGCCACGCGTCCGGCCGGTGGCCCAGTGGATCTCGTTGGGCAGCACCCATTGCCCGTCCGCGGCGGAATAGGCGTGTGCGAGGTAGCCGTCCGCCAAGCCGGTGATCAGCTTGCGGCTGGTCGGATCGGCGTTCCACTGGCCCACCAGGAAGGCCGGGTGCAGCGCCGGGAAGGAATACGGCTTCTGCCACTGCCAGTTGGGGTCGCGGTAGACCTTGTTGCCGCCGAACCAGTTGCTGGAGAACAGCAGGTGGCCCTGCGGGTTGGGCAGGATGATGCGCTCGTCGAAGGCCTTTACCGTCTCCATCAGCCGTTCGACGGTCAGCGGATCGCCCCAGTTGAGGTAGAGCATCGCGCTGTTGGAGTTGATGCCCTCCTCGTAGGCGTGCAGCTCGTCGGTCTCGATGGTGCTCAGGCCATCGGTGAACATGCCGTTGCGGTACACCGCCTCGGCCAGCGCGGTCAGCGAGGCGTTGATCCGGTCCGGCATCACGCCCATCAGTGCCAGGCCCGGCCACTGCTGCACCAGGTCGCTGTCGTCGGAGATGCCGCCGCCGAAGTCGCCGTACTCGACCTGGCGCTGCTCGATCCACCACTGCACGAAGCGGCGCACGTACTTCAGGTCCTCCAGCTGGCGGAAGGCCCACAGCGGCACGCCCTTGGGCGGCTCGGGCTGCTTGAACGGGGGCCGGCCCTGGCTGGCGTAGCTGATGTAGGTCCAGTACAGGCGGCCCAGCTCGTGGTCCGGGTCCACCCGCAGCAGGTCGGAGATGTCGGCGTACACCCGCGCGTACAGGCGCTGGCGCTTGGAGGTGGTGTGCTCCTCGACCAGGAAGCCCCAGTTGTCGCGCACCTGGTTGAAGCGGTCGGCCAGGTGCTCCCGCTTCGCCTCCTCGCGCGCCTTGAACACCAGGCGCACCTCGGCGCCGTCCAGCGAGGCGGCGTTGAAGCCGGGCGCGGCGCTGGCCACGCTGATCCACAGGCTGTCGGCGGTGAGGATGCGGTCGCGCAGGTCCAGGTACACCGTGCGGGCCTGGCCCGGGCGCACCGACACCGACACGTCGATCATGTCGCGCGCCGGCCAGATCGGGTCCTTGACCCGGATGTTGAGCGGGATCAGCCCGTCGTGGGTGGCCGGCAGGTCCAGCGCGGGGATGTCCAGGGCGATGCCGTCCAGGCCGTCGTGCATGTTCTCCCAGCTGTAGGCCCAGCTGCGGATCAGCGGCTGCGCCGGCGGCGCGTCGCCCACGCCGGACGGGACTAGGATGTGCACGATGGGGTCCGGATCGGCCGGCAGGCTGGCCGGGTCGCGCCGGCGCGACCCGGCGCCGCGCGGCAGGGCCATCACCGTGCTGCGCTCGCCTTCCGGGTAGCGGCCGCGGATGTAGTCCAGCAGCCCCTGCACGTTGCCGTAGTCCGGCAGCACCCGGCTGTCCACCAGGTAGCGCTGCTTGACCGTGCCCTCCGGCTCGGGCGCGTCGCTGACGTGGTAGGCCCAGATCTCCTGGATCGGCGTCTCCTGCTCGGCGTTGGAGAAGCGCAGGTGGCCGCCGTGGCGCTCGCCGAAGGTGTGCACGCTGCGCACCACGCCCTGCGGCCGGGTGAACAGCGGCTCCAGCGCCCCGGCCGAGGGGCCGGCGCTGGCCTGGCCCCAGGCGGCGCCGCGGATCTCGACGCGGTTCCAGGGCTCGTCGGGCAGGGCCAGGTCCAGGTTCCAGCCGCCCTCGGCATAGGTGTTCCAGTCCGGCAGCTGGAAGTAGTCGTTGCGCCCCGGCAGGCGCGAGCGGTTGTACACGCCCGGCCAGGTGGTCTCGGGGATGCCGTCGGTGCCCTTCCACATCCACTGCTTCTTGTCGCGCACGTCGGCGAACTCGAGCTTGCGGATGGTGGTCACCGGCGCCTCCAGCGCCGGCGGGGCGGCGTGGTCCCAGCCGTGGCGGTGCAGCCAGGCGGCGCGGCGACGCGCCGCCGGCAGGGCCTCGCCGCCGGCGCGCGGCGGGTCCTGGCCGCGCGCCAGCGCCGCCACCGCGGCCGGGCGCAGCATGCGGTCGTACACGCGGATCTCGTCGAAGTCGCTGCCGCGCAGGAAGTTGTAGCGGCTCTGCCCCTGGTAGGGCGCCAGCACCCGGCCGGCCAGGCCCAACTGGTCCAGTGCGGCGTCGTAGTCGGCCGTGGCGTCCTGGCGAGCCACTTCACGGCCGTCGACGAACAGGCGCACGCCGGCGGTCTCGTCCCAGGCGAAGGCCAGGTGCGTCCACGAGGCCGCGTCCGGCAACGCGTCCAGGCGGAACGACACCCGCGTGCGCGCCAGGTTGGCATCGGTGACGAAGGCATCGAAGCCGTGGCCGTTCCAGTCGATGCGCAGCCAGGCCATGTCCCAGCTGCTGTGGTCGGCGTAGCCGACGCGGAAGATCACGAACGGCGCCTCGCCCACCGCGTAGCGCGGGCGCCAGAAGAACGACAGGGTGCCGCGCTGGGCCTGGATGTTGCCCGGCGCATTCCATGACAGCACGCCGTCGTCGGCCCATTCGATCGCGCCGCCGTGCACGCCGTCGGGCACGATTTCCACCCGGTCCTGGAAGTTGGGCACCGGGTCGCCGGCGGCCTGGTCGGCGACGAAGCCTTCGTCGGCGGCGACCCGGAACAGCAGTCGTGCTTCCTGTGCATGGGCGAGGGCCGGCGGCAGGGCGAGGGCCAGGGCGACGGCGGTGGCGAGCAGGAGCGGACGGCTGGGTTTGTTCATGCGTTGTGCGTTTCCACGATGGATCGAAGTATCCCCGTTGCCGGGCCCGGAGGCCGCACGGGTCAACGGCCGGGCGCGGGCAGCCCGTGGCGACGACGCCACTGCGGCAGCTCGGATTCCAGCAGGCGCTGCGGCCATGTGCCATACCAGGCATAACCGGCGCGGCGTTCACGGGACAGCTGCTCGAACGGCACGATGCTGCCGTCGCGTTCCACCACCAGGGGCTGCTGCCGCTGCAGGTCGTAGAACCGCGCCCACAGGCCGGCCCCCGGCCGTGGCACCAGGCGCGCGTCGCGTCCGTCCGGACCGTCGAAGCGCTCCAGCGCCAGGCCGTCGATGCGGTGCGCCTGCAGCCAGGCCGCGCCGGCCTCGACCGCGGCGACGATGCGCGCATCCGGCCGTGGCTGGCGCATCAGCAGGCGCAGCACGCCGACCGACTCGGCCGAGGCCAGCGACGGCAGCTCGTAGCTGCGCGCACGCGCCGGCTGCAGGGTGTCGCGGTCGTACTGCGCGGCCCATATCGTCGGGCGGCCATCCAGCACGACCTGCAGCCGCAACAGGCAGTCCAGGCCGCGGGTGGCGGCCTGCGCCGCGCGGCGGGCATGGTCCGGGCCCAGCGCATCAAGCCCATCGCGGCCTTCGGCCACGTCCTGCAGCAGGCCGACCACGTGCACCATGGCGTCGTCGTTGAGCGTGACCTGGCTGCGGTAGCCGCTGTGGTCCGGATGGAACTGCGGCCAGCCGCCACCCGGGTACTGCGCGGCGAGCAGGTAATCGACGCCGCGCCGCGCCGCCTCCAGGTAGGCCGGGTTGCCGGTGTCGCGGTACGCCCGGGCCAGGTAGGCGATCTCGCTGGTGGTGGCGTTGTTGTCGATGGTGGCGTCGTCCACCCGCGCCGGATCGCGCAGCTGGCGCAGCGCCGCTTCGTCGAGCGGCTGGCGGTAGTCGACCGCGCGCCCGCGGTAATGCTTGGACCAGCCTCCGGAGGCGGTCTGCAGCCGCAGCATGTTCTCCGCGACCGGATCGCTGCGCACGGTGGCCGTGGCCGCTCCGGCCGGCAGCGCGGTCGCCAGCCCCAGGGCGAGCGCCGCCACGCGCAGGCAGCGGGCCATCCGTCGCCGAAAGCCGGCCGGCGCCCGGTCGCCATGCGGAACCATGGCGGCCGGGCGCGGCCGGAAGTTCCGGTCGCACGCGTTCAGTCGGGAGGGGCAGGGCGACCGGAGTGGCACGGCTCAAAACCTGTAGCGCAGGCCGACGTAGTACTGGCGGCCGTTGACGGTGTAGCGGTCCGGCAGCTCGAGCGAGGAGTCGACGTAGCGGCTGTCGGGGGTATCGAGCAGGTTGATCGCCTCGAAGGTCGCGGTCAGGCGCGGGTTGATGCGGTAGGACATGTTGAAGTCCACGTTCTCCACCGAGTGCTTGCCGGTGACGTCGGCGGTGGCCAGCTGGTTGCCGTCCAGGTCCCACACGTTCTCGCGGCTGAGGATCTCGCTGATGTAGCCGTCGCGGTAGCTGGTTGAAACGCGCGCGCTGAAGCGGCCGTCGTCGTAGTACAGGGTGGCGTTGTACGAATTCGGCGACAGGTTGAGCAGGTCGTTCTCGGTGACCGTGGTGACCACGGTGGCGTTGCCGTTGGACGAGGTGCTGAACCAGTACTTGATGCTGGACTCCACGTGGGTGTAGTTCAGCTGCACGCCGAACTTGCTCCAGATGCCGGGCAGGAAGGTGAAGGGCTGCTGGTAGGTCAGCTCGTAGCCCTTCAGCGGCCCGCCCGGGGTGTTGTAGTAGCTCTGCACGTTGAACAGCGTGTCCGGGCCGAAACCGGCCGGCAGCAGGTCCAGCGAGTAGCCCGTGCCGCCCCAGGTGGAGATCAGGCGGGTGCGCTGGATGTAGCTGTCGATGTCCTTGTAGAACAGCGCGCCGGACAGCAGCGCGCCCTCGGCGAAGTACCACTCCAGGCCGAGGTCGTAGTTGGTGGAGCGGTACGGGTCCAGCTTCGGGTTGCCGAGGTTGATCGAGAACACCCGGCCGTCATCGAAGTACTGGGTCGGGCCGCCGCTGACGCTGGGCGATAGGTAGGTCAGCGTCGGGCGGGCCATGGTCTTGGCCGCGCCGAAGCGCAGGACCAGCTCGTCGGTGAGGTCCCAGGCGACGTTCAGCGAGGGCAGCACGTCCTGGTAGCTGTGGTTCACGACGCTGCGCACCAGGTAGCGCTCGCCCGGCGCCGAGGTGGCGTTGGCCACGCCGAAGAAGGCCTCGCAGTTGGACGCGTTGAGCGCCGGGTCCGAAGCCGCGCACGGCGCCCAGCCGGAGGCGGTGATCTTCGTTTCCACCAGGCGCGCGCCGATGTTGCCGCGCAGCGGGCGGTCCAGCAGGTCGGTATTGAAATCCAGCTGCAGGTAGCCGGCCATGCTGCGCTCGTTGACCTCGAAGTTGTTGTTCGAGGAGCCGAAGTGGCCGACCCCCGCCAGGCGGTAATCGCCGCCCTGCAGGCCGTTGTCGCAGTTGCAGTAGATGTCCAGCAGCTCGGCGACCTTGCCGAAGTCCGGCGTCAGCCAGCTCGAAGGCGCGCCGGACAGGTTGCGGCCGAAGCCGTCCAGGGTGGTGCTGAGGTCGCCGACGCCCACCCCGTCCGGCAGGGCCTGGGCCAGGCGGCCGTAGCTGATGTGCCGGTATTCCTCCGAGCGCATGTCGTAGTCCTTGTACGCCAGGCCGGCGCGCAGGGAGAACGTCGGGTTGAGGATGAACTGCAGGTCGACCTTGGCGGTGTCGAACGTGTTCTCGACTGACTGCGGGTTGAGGCGGACCTCGCTGATGTTGGCCCCGCGCGCGGTCCCGTTGCTGTTGACCGGTACCACACCGTATCCGCGCCAGGACCAGGCCGCCGGATCGTTGAGCGCGAACGGGAAGCCCATGCGCGGCATGTCCGGGTTGCCGCGCAGGTCCAGGACGAAGCCGTCGAGGTTGGAATTGTCGAAGCTGACCAGCGAGAACACCGGACGCTCGTAGTCGGAGCTGGAGTGGCCCAGCTGCGCGTCCAGCCGCACCGCATCGTTGAAGTGGTGCTCCAGCGACAGGCTGTACTGCTGGAACCTGGTCGTCTCCTCGATGCTGGTGGCCTCGGTGCGGAAGTCGACGTTGTCGAACACGCCATAGGTCAGGCGGTTGCGGTCGTCGACCTCGGCCTCGCGCACCACGATCTGGGTCTTGCCGCCGAGGTTGGCGGCGCGGTGCAGGTTGGCGCCGAGCGAGTCCTCGCGCTGGTCCTTGGACAGTTCCGAGTACATGGCGTCGAAGCTGACGATGGTGTCGTCGCTGGCGCGCCACTGCAGGGCGCCGGTCAGGCCCAGCCGCTCGATCTCGCTGGCGGTGCGGATATAGCGCGGGTAACGCGGGATCCAGGCGTTGGTCGCGGTCTCGTAGGCGGCGATGTTCTCCGGGGTGGCCGCCGGGCGCGGCAGCCCGGTGCCGCAGTTCTCCGCGTCGATGCCGTAGCTGCCCCAGCCGCTGTTGCGGTCCTGGTTGGCCTGCGAGCCGGTGCCGGCCGGGGTCTCGTTGGGCAGCGGGTTGCGCGGGGTCTGCGGGTCGTAGCCGACCGGCGAGCAGAAGCCGTAGGTACCGTTGTTGTTGGCGTTGGACTGGTTGGAGTTGCGGTGGTTGCCGTGTTCCCAGCGCACCGGGTTGTAGCCTTCCTCGTACACGTTGCGGCGGCTGTAGGAGGCCGACAGCAGGGCGCCGAAGCGGCCGTCGTTCCAGGTGTTGGACACCAGGCCGGAGACGCGCGGGTCGACCTCGCGCGCCAGCTCGCCGTAACCGGCCTGGGCGCTGGCCGAGGCGCGGAAGCCGTCGAAGTCGAACGGGCGCGAACCGCGCAGGTCCACGGTCGAGCCCAGCGAACCCTCGTCCATCTGCGCCGACTGGGTCTTGTTGACCTTGACCTGGCTGAAGAGCTCGGAGGCGAAGGTGTTGAAGTCGAAGCCGCGGCTGCGGTTCACGCCGCCGGTGCCGGTGCCGGCGGTGGCCAGCGCCTCCAGGCCGTTGAGGCGGACCCGGGTGAAGTCCGAACCCAGGCCGCGGATGGAGATGCGCTGGCCCTCGCCGCCTTCGCGGTCGATCGACACGCCGGCGATGCGCTGCATCGATTCGGCCAGGTTCTGGTCGGGGAACTTGCCGATGTCCTCGGCGTAGATCGCGTCGACCTGCTCGGTCGAGTAGCGCTTCTCGTCCAGCGACTTCTGCAGGCTCTGGCGATAGCCGGTGACGGTGACCGCGTCGAGCTCGGTCGGATCGGGCGAAGCCTGCTGTGCGGCGAGCGGCGCGGACAGGGCAAGGCCGATGGCCGCGGCAAGCATGGTAACCGGTGTCTTTCCGAAACGGACGTACGGCGACATGGGTCCCTCCCAAGACATATGCAGTGGTGGCTTGGAACCGTCGGCGCCGTCGTCGGGAACCGCATGGCGATGCGGATGACACCGATAGTCAAACCGAAGGTAGCAGCCCCTGCACGGCCCCGCATCGTGCGCCGCAACAGCGCATGCAGGCAGGCGGGGCCTGGATGCACGCGGTGCCTGGGTCTCCCGTGGACGCCGTCGAGCGCACCGGCGGAGGCGTGCCGCGGAAGCGTCGGCCGCACGCAAAAGAAAACCGGGGCGGCAGGGCCGCCCCGGTTCCAGGGTCCAGGCGTGGATGCTCAGAACTTGTAGCGGATGCCCATCAGGTACTGGCGTCCGGTCAGGCTGTAATCCAGCGGCAGCTGCGAGGCGGCGCCGACCCAGGACTGCAGCGACGGCTCGTTGGTGAGGTTGATGCCTTCCAGGCTCAGCTCGATCTGCTCGCTGACCTTGTAGCGCAGCGAGGCGTCGACGTAGGTGATGCCGTTCTGGCCATGCACGTCGCTGGTGAAGCCCTGCTCGGTGCCCGGGACCTGGATCAGGTAGTTGTCGCGGTTGGTCGCCGAGACGCGGCCGGAGAAGGTCTGGCCTTCGTAGAACAGGGTGGCGTTCCACGAGTGCCGCGACAGGCCGGTCAGGTCGGTGCGCAGCGAAGCGGCGCCGGAGCTGGTCAGGTACTGGATCTTCGAATCGACGAAGGTGTAGTTCAGCTGCACGCCCAGGTTGGCCCAGTTGCCCGGCAGGAAGGTGAACGGCTGGATGAAGTTCGCCTCCACGCCCTTGAGCGGGCCGCCCGGGGTGTTGACCGGCACCGAGAACACGAAGTCGTCGTTCGCGCTGACGCCGAAGCCCTCGGCGACGCTGGCCGGCAGGCCGCTGGTGTAGAACGGCCGCACCTCGCGGGTGGTCTGCACGAAGCTCTCGATGTCCTTGTAGAACAGCCCCAGGCTCAGCATCGCGCTGTCCTGGAAGTACCACTCGGCCGACAGGTCGTAGGTCTCGGCGCGGATCGGGTCGAGGCCCGGGTTGCCGCCGGTGACGTTGCGCGAGCCGCCGCTGACGCTGACGGTCACGCCCGGGGTCAGGCTGCCCAGTCCCGGGCGGCTCATGACCTTGGCCGCGCCGAAGCGGACCAGCAGGTCGGGCGCGACCTCGGCGACCAGGTTCAGCGACGGCAGGGTGTCGCTGTACTCGCGCGAGACGGTCAACGGGGTGGGCGTGCCGGCGATGGTGGCGATGCCGGTCGAGGCCTGCTTGGTCTTGACGTAGCGCACGCCGAAGTTGCCCGAGAACGGGATGTTGCCCAGGTCGGTGGAGAACTCGCCCATCAGGTAGGCGCCGCGGTCCTTCTCCTCGACGCTGCGGTTGCTGGCCGCGTACGGCGACAGGGCGAAGGTGCCGTCGCCGCTGAAGATGTCGAAGTGGTCGGCGATGGCGTCGAAGTCCGGCACCACCCACTGGCCCGGCGAACCGGACATGCCGCTCAGGCGCGCCATCTGCACCATGTCCACCGGCACGATCCGGGTGCCGTCCGAGAACGCCGGCACGATGGTCTCGGTGGCGGTGCGGCGCCACTCCATCGACTTGAAGCCGTAGTCCTTGGCCAGCACGCCGCCCTTGAGGCGGAAGCCGGGGCTGATGCTCCAGTTGAAGTCGAGCTGGCCGACGTCGAAGTCGTTCTCGACCTTGTTGGCGCGCATGCGGATGGTGGACAGGGTCCAGCCTTCCGGATCGGTCGGGTCGATGCCGTAGTCGATTACCGGCGCCCACTTGTCGCCGCGGTAGTCGTAGCTGTAGCCGTCGACGTTGAGCTTGTCCATCATGATCGTCGCCTGCACGGGATTGTCGTGCCGGGACGAGGAGGTGCCGAGCTTGCCGGTCAGCTTGAAGCTGTCGCTGAACTCGTGCTCGCCGGACAGGCTGACCTGCTTGAAGACCGTATCCCACTCGTCGTAGCGGTGCTCGGCGCGCACGTCGACGTCGTCGAAGCGGCCGTACAGCAGCGCACCCGTGGCCGGGTCGATGTAGCCGTCGCGGACGATGGTCTCGGGCTTGCCGCCCTGCGAGGCCGAGCGGCTGAAGGAGATCGCCTCGATGTAGTGCTCGCGGCGGGTCGCGTCGATCTTCGAGTACAGGCCGTCCAGCGAGAACTGGGTGTTGTCGCCGGGCTTGAACTGCAGCGAGGCGGTCACGCCGGTGCGGTCCTGGTCGTGCTCCATCCAGGTGTAGCGCGGGAAGCGCGGGTGGAACACGTCGGCGGACATGGCATCGGTGAAGGTCGAGGCCGGATTGAAGCCGCCGTTGCTGGTGCCGTTGGCCCAGCGGCCGGTGCCGGTGCCCTGCTCCAGCGCCTTGCGCTTGGTGTGGGCCACCGACAGCAGGGCGCCGAACCTGCCGTCGGCCCAGGTGTTGGCGATCAGGCCGGCCACGCGCGGGGTGGCGTCGCCGGACATGTCGTTGTAGGAGGCCTGCGCGCTGGCGGCGACGGTGAAGCCGCTGTAGTCGAACGGACGCGCGGTGACCAGGTCGACCGTGGCGCCCAGCGAGCCCTCCTCGACGTCGGCCTGCGCGGTCTTGCGCACGATCATCTGCGAGAACAGGTCCGAGGCGAAGACGTTGAAGTCGAAGCCGCGGGTGCGGTTGGTGCCGCCGTTCTGGTCGGTGGAGCCGACCGTGGTCAGCGCCTCCATGCCGTTGATGCGCACGCGGGTGAAGTCCGGGCCCAGGCCGCGGACGGAGATGTTGCGGCCCTCGCCGGCGTCACGGGTGATGACCACGCCGGGAATGCGCTGCAGCGATTCGGCCAGGTTGAGGTCGGGGAACTTGCCCACGTCCTCGGCGACGATGGCGTCGACCACGCCGGCCTCGCCACGCTTGATGTCGATGGCGCGCTCGAGGCTGGCGCGATAGCCGGTCACCACGATGGTGTCCAGTTCCACCGCCTGCCCGGTCTCTTGCGCGAACACAGGTGCATGCAGCGCGAGGCCGATGGATGCGGCCAGCAAGGTAACCGGTGTCTTACGGCGGTTGCTACGAGTGTGCATATCCCCTCCCAGGGCTGACTATCTCGGAATGCGTTGTGCGTTGGACTAAGGGGCCAAGCGGCATGACACCGCTGGTCAAACGGGACGCTAACACCGCGTCCGGGCATGGGGCATCTTGCGCCGCAGCACGATCAACCTTGGTAGCGGTCACATCCGCGGATACGCCGAAACCCGCGCCAGCATTACAATGACACCGATAGCCACTATTTCCGGCCAACGGCCGCGCCTGCGCCGCCGCCCATGCCACCATCCATCCCCCCGCCCGCCGGGCGGTCCCCCAGCCAGAGCCAAGGAGTCGCGATGTCCGCGCGTGTCGTGTGTTTCGGTGAACTGTTGCTGCGCCTGAGCGCGCCTGGCCGCGAGAAGCTGCTGCAGAGCCCGCAGCTGGAAGTCCGGGTAGGCGGCGCGGAGGCCAACGTCGGGGTGTCGCTGGCCCGGTTCGGCCACCGCGTCGACATGGTCAGCACCGTGGCCGACAACGCCCTGGGCGAGGCCGTCGCCGGCGAGCTGCGGCGCCATGGGGTCGGCACCTCCGCCGTGCGCCACGTGCCCGGGCGCATGGGCCTGTACTTCCTGGCCCCCGGCGCCATCCACCGGCCGGCCGAGGTCCTGTACGACCGCGCCGGCTCGGCCTTCGCCCTGGCCCCGGCCGATGCCTACGACTGGCCGGCGCTGCTGGCCGGCGCCGACTGGCTGCACCTGTCGGGCGTGACCCCGGCGCTGGGCGCCAATACCGCCGCCGCGGCGCTGGCCGCCGCGCGTGCCGCGCGTGCCGCGGGGGCCAGGGTGTCCTTCGATGGCAACTTCCGGCCGAAGCTGTGGGAGGCCTGGCAGGGCGATGCACCGTCGATCCTGCGCGAGCTGATGGCCGAGGCCGACGTGCTGTTTGCCGACCACCGCGACATGGGCGTGGTGCTGGGCGGGCAGTACGCGCAGGCCGAACCGCTGCAGCGGGTGCAGGCGGCCGCGGCCGACGCCTTTGCCGCCTTCCCGCACCTGCAATGGCTGGCCTGCACCCTGCGCACCCCGCGCAACGTCGACCACCACGCCCTGGCCGGCGTGCTGGTCGGCCGCCAGTCCGGCACCGCGCTGGCGCCGCAGGAGGAAGTGGGGCCGATCGTGGACCGCATCGGTGGCGGCGACGCCTTCGCCGCCGGGGTGCTGCACGGCCTGCTGCGCGGCTGGGAGCCGCAGCGCACGATCCGCTTCGGCCTGGCCGCCGGCTGCCTCAAGCATTCGATCCCGGGCGACTTCAACCTGGTGTCGGAGGCCGAGGTCGAGGCCCTGGTCGGCGAAGGCCGCTACGACGTCAGGCGCTGAGCGGCGCCGGCGCGGGCGTGGGCCGGGCCCTTCCGGGTACCGCAGGGCGGGCCGGACCTGCTGGGCCCGGCTTCAGATGATGCGCAGGGTGATGGCCTTCAGCACCGCGCGGGTGCGGTCGCGGGTGCCGAGCTTGTCGAGGATGGCGGAGACGTAGTTCTTCACCGTGCCCTCGGCCAGGAACAGGCTGCGCGCGATTTCCTTGTTGGAATAGCCGCCGGCCAGCAGCCGCAGGATCGCCACCTCGCGCGGGCTGAAGCCCTCCTCAGGAGGGGTGTCGTCGCGGAAGCGGAAGCGCGCGCGCACCGGCTCGGTGGAGACCGGCGCCAGCAGGGTGCCGCCGGCGGCCACATGCCGGATCGCCTCGTGCAGTTGCTCCGGCGCGGCGTCCTTGAGCAGGAAACCCTGGGCCCCGGCCTCGCGCGCGTGCAGCAGCAGGTCGGCCTCGTCGAAGGTGGTCAGCAGCAGCACCGGGGTGGGGTCGCCGCGCCCGCGCAGGGCGTGGACCATGGCGATGCCGTCCAGGCCGGGCATGCGCACGTCGCTGAGGATCACGTCCACCGGCTGCGCGGCCACCGCCTCGAGCAGGGCATGGCCGTCCTCGGCCTCCAGCGCCACGACCAGGTCCAGCCGCTCCAGCAGGGCGCGCAGGCCGGCGCGGACCAGGGCCTGGTCGTCGGCCAGGGCCAGGCGCAGCGCGGATCCGCTCATGCCGGCAGCCTCGCCTGCAGGCGCAGGCTGCCGCCCGGGGTCAGGCCGACGTCCAGCCGCCCGCCCAGCGCGGCCAGGCGTTCGCGCATGCCGGACAGGCCGTTGCCCTCGCGCACCGGGCCGCGGCACTGGCCGTCGTCGTGGATGTCGATGGCCAGCCCGCCGTCCTCGCGCTGCAGCCGGACCCGCACCGTGCCGGCGCCGGAATGGCGGGCGGCATTGGTCAGCGCCTCCTGCACCACGCGCAGCAGGGTCTCGGCCACGGCCGGATCGGCCACCCGCACGCCCGGGTCGATCTCCAGCTCCAGCCGCGGGCGCGGGAACGGCGCGGCAAGCGCGCGCAGCGCGGTGGCCAGGTCCAGGCCACGGTCGTCGCGCAGCGACTGCACCACCTGGCGGATGTCGGCCATCAGCTCCCCCGACAGCCGCTCGGCCACCGCCAGCTCGTGGCGGCCGGCCAGCTGCGGATCGGCCAGCAGCGAGCGCAGGTTGAGGCGCATCGCGGTCAGCTTGTGGCCGGCCACGTCGTGCAGCTCGCGGGCCATGCGCAGGCGCTCGGCGTCGCGCGCGCTGTCTGCCAGCAGGGCGCGGGTGGCCAGCAGGTCGGCATTGACCCGGGCCAGGGCGTCGCGCGAGCGCTCGGCCGAGGTGGCGTAGTGCACGCAGATCGCGGCCAGGGCCTGGAACCCCATGTTGATCAGGACCATCGGCTCCGGCTCCTGGAAGCCGGCGCGGCGCAGGGCGATGCAGAAGGCGATGTTGGCCACCGCCGCCGCGGCCAGGCAGGTGCGAGCCGGCCAGGCCGAAAACATGCACGCCACCCAGATCACCAGCAGTACCTGCGAGGCATTGACCCGGTAGCTGAGCCCGCCCAGCGCCAGGATCACCGGCGCCATCGCCACCAGCACCAGGTCGCGGCTGCGGCGCCAGTGCTCGGGCAGCAGCTGCAGGGCGAGGAACAGCAGCAGGAACGCGCCCAGCAGCGCCAGCGCCAGCGGCTGTTGCTCCGGCGTGGCGAAGCGCAGCGCGTAGCCCACGGTGAGGATGGTCAGCAACCCGGCCAACGGCAGCGGGCGCAGCAGGGGTTCGAGCATGCGCGCATGGGCGCATGCTCGGTCCTGCCCGGCGCCGAGGCAATGGTCCCGGCGCAGGAAGTGACTTCCGGCAGGTGGGGGCGGCTCAGCCGGCCTTGCGCCGCGCCGGGGCCTTCTTCGCCGCCTTCTTGGCGGTGGACTTGCGCGCAGCCTTCTTCGCCGGCGCCTTCTTGGCCGGCGAAGCCTTCTTCGCCGGGGTGCGCTTCTTTGCCTTCAGGCTCTGCTCCAGCAGGGACATGAAGTCGACCACGTTGGTGGTGGTCTCCTCCGGCGCATCGGGCTCGTCGTCCACCTGGGTGGTGCCGCCGGCGCTCTTGATCCGCTTGCGGATGATGGCCTGCAGCCGCTCGCGGAACTCGTCGCGGTAGTCGTCCGGGGTCCACTTGCCGCTCATCGAGTCGATCAGCTGCTCGGCCATCTGCAGTTCCTTGGCGCTGATCCGGTAGTCGGAGGCCGAACCCTCCGGCAGCTTGTGCTCGGCTGGATCCACCAGTTCCTGCGGATAGCGCAGCAGCATCAGGATCAGCGCATCGCCGTGCGGGAGCACCGCGGCCAGGTATTCGCGGGTGCGGATCACCACCCGGGCGATGCCGGCGCGACCGCTGTTGCGCAGGGTCTCGCGCAGCAGCACGTAACCTTTTTCCGCCTTCTTGCCGGGCACCAGGATGTACGGCTTCTCGTAGTAGCGCGGATCGATCTCGGCCGCATCGATGAAGGTCTCCACCTCCACCGTCTCGTGGCTTTCCGGGGCGGCGGCCTTGATGTCCGATTCCTCCAGAACCACGTAGCTGCCCTTGTCGTACTCGAACGCCTTGACCACCTCCTTCCACGGCACTTCCTCGCCGGTGTCGGCGTTGACCCGCTCGTAGCGCACCGGCTTGTGGTCGCGCGAGTCGAGCATGCGGAAGTGCAGGTCGGTGCGGCGCTCGCCGGACATCAGCGAGACCGGCACGTTGAGCAGGCCGAAGGAAAGGGTGCCGGTCCAGATCGGGCGGGCCATGGCGGAGCCTCGGGCGACGGGGAATGAACCGTTAGCACGCCGCCCGTGGCGCGATCGTGAGCAATGCGCAAAGCAGGCGCGCGCGGCTCCTCACGCGCCCTTTAGCGGCGTGGCGCAAGCATGGGCGTTCCCGCCGGACAGACCCACGAGGCAGAGCATGTCCAACCGAGACCGCAAGGACCCGCCGCCGCCCGGCAAGGAGCGGCAGCCGCCCACGCCCGCCGAGGAGCAGAAGCGCAAGCGGCACGAGGACCAGAACCAGGACGAGGCGCTGGAGGAGACCTTCCCGGCCAGCGACCCGGTATCGCCGTTCGTGCCGGCCAAGGTGCCCGAATAACCACCCGCGGCGCCCGGGCCGCAACGCAGAAGGCCCCGCATCGCGGGGCCTTCGTGCACTCCCGGCAGGGGCTGGGTCAGGCGCTGACCGCCGCCACCGCCCTGGCGACGTATTCCAGGTTGCCCTGGTTGAGCGCGGCCACGCAGATGCGGCCGGTGCCCACCGCATAGATGCCGTACTCGTCGCGCAGGCGGTCGACCTGGGCCTTGCTCAGGCCCGAGTACGAGAACATGCCCGCCTGCTGGGAGATGAAGCCGAACTCCGGCCGGCCCAGCTCGGCCAGCTTGGACACCAGGCCGGCACGCAGGGCGTGGATGCGCTCGCGCATCTGCCGCAGCTCCTCTTCCCACAGGCCGCGCAGCTCGGGGCTGGTGAGCACGCCGGCCACCAGCGAGGCGCCGTGCGCCGAGGGGCTGGAGTAGATGGTGCGGATGATGCGCTTGATCTGCGACTGCACCGCCCTGGCCTGCTCGGCGGTGGCGGCGACCACCGACAGGGCACCGACGCGCTCGCCGTACAGCGAGAACGACTTGGAGTAGGAACTGGCGACGACGAAGCTGTCGATGCCGGCATCGACCAGCACGCCGATCGCGGCCGCGTCCTCGGCGATGCCCTTGTCGAAGCCCTGGTAGGCCATGTCCACGAACGGGAACAGCTGGCGCTCCTTGAGCACCTGTGCCACCTGCTTCCACTGCTCGACGGTCAGGTCGGCGCCGGTGGGATTGTGGCAGCAGGCGTGCAGCAGCACGGTGGTACCCGGCTGCAGCTGCTGCAGGTCGGCCAGCATGCCGGCGAAGTCCACGCCGTGCGTCGCCGCGTCGAAGTAGGTGTAGTCCTTGACCTCGAAGCCGGCGGCGGAGAACACCGCGCGGTGGTTCTCCCAGCTCGGGTTGCTCAGCGCCACGGTGGCGTGCGGCAGCACCTTGCGCAGCAGTTCGGCGCCCACGCGCAGCGCGCCGGAACCGCCCACGGTCTGGGTGGTGGCGACCCGGCCGGCGGCCAGCAGCGGCGAGTCCTTGCCGAACAGCAGCTCGCGGGTGGCCTGGGTGTAGGCCGGCAGGCCGTCGATCGGCAGGTAGCCGCGCGGCCGCGCCGCGGCGGCCAGGGTCTGCTCGACCTGCTGCACCGCCTTGAGCAGCGGAATCCGTCCCTGTTCGTCGTAGTAGATGCCGACGCCCAGGTTGACCTTGGTGGCACGGGTATCGGCGTTGTACGCCTCGGTCAGGCCCAGGATCGGGTCGCCGGGGACCAGTTCGACGTTCGAGAAGAAGGACACGGCTTGGCTCTGCGATGGAGGGAGACGGTTTGCGGCGCGCGCGGCACGGCGCCCGCAAAAACCGCCCAATCGTAGCAGGGTGCCGGCGGCGGCTCGACCGTTTCCGCGGAGACGGTCCGGCTTCCTAGCGCCGCAGCTCCAGTCCCAGCAGCACCCCCCGGCCGGGGCCCGGTTCGTAGTAGCGCCCGTTGGATTCGTTGACGATCACCGAGCCTGCGTACTGGCGGTCGAGCAGGTTGTCGACCCGGGCGAACGCGCGCAGCCGGGTGTCGCCGCCGGCGGCCCAGGTGCGCGCGGTCTCCAGGTGCAGCAGGCCATGGCCCGGGGCCGATTCGGTGCCGGCGTCGTTGACGGGGACCCCACCCAGGGCCAGGCCTTCCAGCGCCGCCTCCCATGCCTGGCCCCGCCACTGCAGCCGCGCCCAGCCCTGGCGCCGGGCCACGCCCGGGATCGCCGCACCGGCCGCCACCTGGCCGAAGCCGTCGGTGAAGTGCGCATCCAGCCAGGTCGCGGCGACCTGCAGCGACCAGGCCGCCGACAGCGGCGGCCGCGCCGAAATTTCGGCACCCTCGCGCCGCGCCCCGCCCACGTTGCGGAAGCGGGGGCGGCCGCCGCTGTTGCTGGCCACCGCCAGCTCGTCGTCGGTATCGACCCGGAACAGCGCCGCCTCGAGCGCGGCGCCGCCATCGGCGCGCCACTTCAGGCCCAGCTCCAGGGTGTCGCTGCGCGCCGGACGCAGGTCGAAGGCCGGGCCGGGCCCGCCATCGGCGCGGTAGGACAGCTCGTTGAAGGTCGGCGTCTCGAAGCCGCGCCCGGCCGACAGGTAGATCCGCAGGTCCTCGGCCGGGCTGAACACCACGCCCGCCACCGGGGTGAAGGCCGAATAGCGCACCGAACCGCTGTCGTCGGGGTTGGTGGCGGTGATGTAGCGGTCGTCGGCCTCGAAGCGCACCTGGCTGTGGCGGGCGCCGGCCTGCAGTGCCCACCGCGGCGCCAGCTTCCACCAGGCCTGCAGGTACTGGTCGAGGCTGCGGGTGGTGTTGAGCTCATTGCGGCGCAGGGCACCGCGCACGCCCAGGCGCGGGCCGCCGTCGCCGGGCAGGAAGTTCTCGTAGCCGAGGCGGTCCTGGCGCTGGCGTTCGACGCTGGCGCCGGCGGTGACTTCGAGCCGGCCTTCAGCGTCCTGCCAGGCCACGCGCGCGTCGACGCCGCCGTAGGCGCCATCGAGGTCGATCACGCCACCGGAATGGAGCGGATTGGCCTGCGCCGCCGCCGGCACCGCCAGGTACTGCACCACCTCGCGCTGTCCGGCCCAGCCGCTGGCCCGCAGGTTCCAGCCGCCGCCCAGAGGCTGGCGCCAGTGCAGGCCCAGCTGGTCCTGGCGCACCGACTTGCGGGTGTCGTAGGTATGCGCGACCGCCGTCGCCTGGCGCGGATCGGCGTCCATCTGCGCGCGGGTCAGGCCCAGCGGATCCTGCGCGTCAGGCGCGTCGAAGTGGTTGCCGACCAGCTCGATCCGGCCGCCGCCCTCCAGCTCGCGATGCACCCGCGCGTTGAGCGAGGTACGCCGGGCATCGCTGTGCTCGCGGTAGCCATCGCTGTCGAGCACCTGTGCCGAGACGTTGTAGCCGTTGCCGCCGGCGGTGCCGCGCAGGCGCGCGCTGCCGGCCAGATGGCCGTAGCGGCCCGCGGTGGCACGCAGGTCCAGGCTTGGCGCGGGCGTGCCGTCGGCGCTCCACAGCTGGACCACGCCGCCGGAGGAATTGCCGTAAAGCGCCGAGAACGGCCCGCGCATCACCTCGATGCGGTCGCCGGCGGCCAGGGCGAAATGCGAGACCTGGCCCTGACCGTCGGGCATGGTCGCCGGAATCCCGTCGGCGTACAGGCGTACGCCGCGCACGCCGAAGGTCGAACGCGCGCCGAAACCGCGGATCGAAAGCTGGGTGTCCTGCGCGCGGTTCTGGCGGTCGCGCGCCAGCAGCCCGGGGATGCCGGCAAGCACGTCCGACACATCGGTGCGCGCACGCGCCGAATCTGCCTGCAGGTCGACCACGTCCAGCGAGGCGGGCAGGTCGAAAGCCGGCGCCGATTCCACCCGCGCGGTGACGACCACGCCCGGCAGTTCCACGGCCGCGCCCGCCGGTTCCGGCGCGGCGAGGACGGTGGCGGGGACGATCGCGCCGGTGGCACCGGCCAGGAACAGGGAGGCGGATTTCATCGAGCCAGTCGCGTGGGGGAAGGCGGGTGGCGCAAGTCTAGGCGCAGGCGCGTTAGGCGTCCGCCATGGGCCGCTCATGCCGATGCGCCATGTGCTTGTGCCGAACCGTAGCGAGCCGGTGATGCCGGGATAACCGCATCTTTACCCTCGTGCGGCCAGTGGCCGTTCTACTCGACGGCGGACGATCCACGGGAGGCAACGCCATGCGCATCACCATCATCGGGGCCGGCTTCACCGGCAGCGTCCTGGCCACCGAACTGGCCCGCGTCGCCCCCACCGGCGTGGACCTGTGCCTGGTCGGCAATGCCGATGGCTTCGGCCGCGGCGTGGCCTACGGCGAAGCCCGGCCCGAGCACCTCCTCAACGTGCGTGCCCGGGAGATGGGCGCGACCGTGGACCAGCCGGCGGAGTTCGCGCGCTGGCTCAACCTCACCCGGCGCGCCGAGGACAGCTTCCTGCCGCGGCTGGTCTATGGCGAGTACCTCTATTCGCGCCTGCAGTCGGCCGCCCAGGTCTCGCTGGCCGGCTTCAGCCAGGTGCAGCAGGAGGCGGTGGCGGTCGAGCGCGAGGGCGACGCCTTCCGCGTGCTGCTGGCCGACGGCACCGACTTCCTCACCGACCGCGTGGTCCTGGCGGTGGGTACCCTGCCGCCGCAGCGGCTGCAGGGCGTGGGCCCGCGGCTGCTGGTGGATCCGGCCTACATCGCCTGGCCGTGGCAGAAGAACCTGCGTGGCGAGGATGCGCTGGCGCGGGTGCCGACGCAGGCACGGGTGCTGATCGTCGGCACCGGGCTGACCATGGCCGATACCGTGGTGACCCTGGTGCGTCGCGGCCACCAGGGCCCGATCACCGCGATCTCGCGCCACGGCCTGTTGCCCCGCCCGCACCTGGCCGAGCCCAGTCCCGCGATCGCTCTGCCGCCGACCGTGCTGCACGCGCTCAACAGCGGCGACGTGCGCCTGCTGCTGCGCGCGCTGCGCAGCCTGGCGCCGATCGTCCCGGACTGGCGCAGCCTGGTGGATGCGCTGCGGCCGTTCCTGCAGGGCTACTGGCAGAGCCTGTCGCAGGTGCAGCGTGGCCGCTTCCTGCGCCACCTGCGTGCGTACTGGGAGGTGGTGCGGCATCGCCTGGCGCCGAGCCTGCACGAGGAGCTGGAACAGCTGCGCAGCGAAGGGAGGCTGGCCATCCGCGCCGGCCGCCTGCTGCGTGCCAGCCGCGGCCACGAGGCGGTGGAGGTGGTGATCCGCGAACGCGGCCAGAGCCATGCCCTGGCCGAGCAGTACGACGTGCTGGTGCGCGCCACCGGCCTGGACACCGACGCCGAGCGCACCAGCCATCCACTGGTCGGGCAGCTGCGCGATGCCGGCATCATCAGCGCCGATCCGTTCGGGCTGGGCCTGCGTACCACCGCCCAGTTCGAGGTGCTGGACCGCAAGGGCGCGGCGGTGCGCGGGCTCTACTGCATCGGTCCGCTGCTGCGCGGGCGGCTGTGGGAGATCACCGCGGTGCCGGAACTGCGGGTGGCGGCGCGCGACCTGGCCCAGCAGTTGCTGCGGGCGCCTTCGCATTCGGCGCGGGTAGCGCGCGAAGGTGGCCTGCCACGGACCGCGCGGACGATGCGTGCGGCGCACTGAGGCGCCGCACGCGCTCAGACGTCGCCGTCCTCCGCCGCCCAGCCTTCGCCACTGCCGCGGTGCAGGACCCGGTCGCCGTCGCGCACCTCGCCGGCCGGCAGCGCCGGCAGCCCGGCCAGGCGCGCGTAGATCGGGGTGAAGTCCGGGGCGGTGGCTTCCATCAGCTGCTGGAAGCTGTCGATCACGAAGTAGGTCTTCTGGAAGGTGTCGATCCGGTAGCGGGTACGCATGATCCGCTCCAGGTCGAAGCCGATCCGGTTGGGCGCGTCCGACTCCAGCGAATACTTCGACTCGCCGGCCGAGGACACGATGCCGGCGCCGTAGATGCGCAGGCCGTCGGCCTGGCGGATCAGGCCGAATTCGACCGTGTACCAGTACAGCCGGGTCAGGTTCTGCAGCGCTTCCGGGCCGATGCCATGCGCCTTCACCCCGCCGCGTCCGTAGGCCTCCATGTAGTCGGCGAACAACGGGTTCATCAGCAGCGGGACGTGTCCGAACAGGTCGTGGAACAGGTCCGGTTCGGCGATGTAGTCGATCTGCTCCGGGCGCCGGATCCACCAGGTCACCGGGAAGCGGCGATTGGCCAGGTGCTCGAAGAAGTCCAGTTCCGGCAGCAGGCCTTCCACGCCGACCAGGGTCCAGCCGGTGGCCGCGCCCAGCACTTCGTTGAGCTGGTCGAAGCGCGGGATCGCGCGCGCGTCCATGCCCATCGCGTCCTGCGCCTGCAGGAACTCGTCGCAGGCGCGGCCCACCAGCAGCCTGCGCTGGCGCTCGTAGAGCGTGCCCCAGGTGGCGTGGTCGTCGGCGCTGTAGTCGTCCCACGGCTGCTCGACGATCGCGGTGGTGTAGACCGGCACGTAGCCCTTGTCGGTCTGCAGGCGTTCGGATTCGACTCGGCGGGGCGTGGCCATGGCGGGTCTCCAGGCTGGCAGGGCAATGGCCAGACTAGGGCCGATGCCACGCAACCGGGTTGCGAAGTTGCCGGCCGCCCGGCTTATGGCGCAATGTTGTTGCGTCGAAACCATGGTGCACCGCAACGATGGCCGCCTCCGTCCAGCTCGACCGCACCGACCTGCGCCTGCTCGCCCTGCTCCAGCGGGAGGGCCGCGCGCCCAATGCCGAGCTCGCCGCACGGGTGAACCTCAGTCCGTCGGCCTGCCTGCGCCGCATCCAGCGGCTGGAGGCCACCGGCGTGATTGCCGGCTACGGCGCGCGCCTGCAGCCGCAGGCGCTGGGCCTGGGACTGCAGGCCTTCGTGCGCGTACAGCTGGAAAAGCACGGCGGCGCCGTGATCGAGCGCTTCGTCGAGCGCGTGCAGGGCTGGGACGAGGTGGTGGCGTGCCACGCCCTGACCGGCGACATGGATTACCTGCTCCACGTCTACGTCGAGGACCTGGAGCACTTTTCCCGTTTCCTGCTCGACCGCCTGCTCAACGATTCCGGCGTGGCCGACGTCAACTCCAGCTTCGTCCTGCGAACGGTCAAGGCCCATGCCGGGCTGCCGTTGCCCGGGGGCTGAGCGGCGTTCCGGGCCTGGGCTACCGTATTCCCGGTCTGGTGTGTCGAAGGAAGCCCGCGTACCAGTCCAGCCCTGTCCCGGTTTGCACGCGGCCGCAGCGGAGGCGTAAAACCACCGCATCAGCTCCCGCAGGCAGGCCGCGATGGACAAGGCGTTTCCCACGGCGCAGGCGTACGCGGCCGAACGCGCCCGCTTTCCCGCGCGCCAGGTGGTGGACCTGCAGGCGCTGCAGCGCGAGGCCACGGAGGCGTACCGCAACGAGGTCGTGCTCGACTGCAACGACGCCTGCCTGCGCATGGCGGTGTTCGAAGGGCAGTACCGCTGGCACCACCACCCCGCCACCGACGAACTGTTCCTGGTGGTGGCAGGGCAACTGCACATCGAATTCGACGACGGCGCCGAACCGGTCCTGCATCCCTCGCAATGCGCGGTCGTGCCCGCCGGCACCGTGCACCGCACCCGCGCAGTGGGCCGCACCGTCAACCTGACCTTCGAGCGGCAGGCGGCGGAAACCGTGTTCGTCGATGGCCCGGCCTGACCCACGCCCACGGCGCGACTGGTTCCGTTGCGCGCGTGCACCGCACCCGCGGACACCATGGAGACGGAGCGGCCGCCGGCCACCGGCATTGCCGGGCGTGCGAAGGCAGGCCCCCTGGGTGCGTGGCACCGCCCGGCGGGACATCCGCGTGTATCCGGGACTGGCGCCGCGCACCGGCCAGCATCCAAGCCGGCCGCATCTTTCGCAAACGGCGGCGTGCAGGCCGCGAGGAAGGAGGCCTGATGTTCAAGACCATCGGAGGCGTACCCATCCAGCCGGTGCATCGCGCCAGCTGCCACTGTGGCGCGGTGCGGCTGGAAGTGGAGCTGCCTGACGGCGTGGTCGATCCGCGCCGCTGCGACTGCTCGCTATGCCGGCGCAAGGGCACGATCGTCGCCTCGGTGCCGCTTGGCCGGCTGCGCGTGGTCGCGGGCCAGGACCAGCTGCGCCTTTACCAGTTCAACACCATGACCGCGCGCCACTGGTTCTGCGGTACCTGCGGCATCCACACCCACCACCAGCGGCGCTCGGATCCAAACGAATACGGCCTCAATGTCGCCTGCCTGGAAGGGATCAATCCCTTCGACCTGGGCGAGGTGCCGACCAGCGACGGCGTGAACCATCCTTCCGACCGCAGGCAGGCCTGATCCACGGCCGGAGAGGCGGCGACGCGGAACCTCCGCGTCGCCGCAAGGCCGGTCAGAACCGGTTGTCGCCATCGAGCAGGCGGCCGAGCCCGCCCAGCACCGAGCCTTCGCCGCGGTTCTGGCCGCCGGCCTGTGGCGCGGCCGCGAGCATGCGCCCGGCCAGGCGCGAGAACGGCAGCGACTGCAGCCACACCTTGCCCGGCCCGGTCAGGGTGGCCAGGAACACGCCCTCGCCGCCGAACAGCATGCTCTTGATGCCGCCGACCGGACGCACGTCCATGCTCACGCTGGCGTGGTAGCCGACCACGCAGCCGGTATCCACGTCAATGCGCTCGCCCGCGGCCAGTTCGCGCTCGACCACGCAGCCGCCAGCGTGGATGAACACCCAGCCGTCGCCTTCGAGCTTCTGCATGATGAAGCCCTCGCCGCCGAACAGGCCGGTGAGGATGCGGCGCTGGAAGTGCACCCCGATCTGCACGCCGCGCGCGCCGGCCAGGAAACTGTCCTTCTGGCAGATGATGCGGCCGCCGTGCTCGTCCAGCTTCATCGCCAGCACCGTGCCCGGATAGGGCGCGGCGAAGGCGACCCTGGCCTTGCCCGCGCCGGTATGGGTGAACATGGTGGTGAACAGGCTCTCGCCGGTGATCACGCGCTTGCCGGCCGACAGCAGCTTGTCCATGAAGCCGCCCTGTCCCTGGTGCGAGCCGTCGCCGAAGATGGTGTCCATCTGCACCGACGCGTCCTTGAACATCAGCGCGCCGGCCTCGGCGATCGCGCTCTCGCCCGGGTCCAGTTCGATCTCGACGAACTGCATCTCCTGGCCGTGGATGCGGAAATCGATGTCGTCGGCGCTGCCGCGCGCCTGGCGCGGAACCGGCGGGGGCACCGCGGCCGGTCCGCCGGCGACGGCACCATCGAACAGCTCGGCGATGTTGCGTACCGGCAACCAGTCGCCCATGCCCTCGCGCCAGGCGAGGAGGTCGGGATTGCGCGCGGCCTCCAGGCGGGCGGTATCGGTATCGAGCGGGCCGAGGCGGACGTTGCTGGCGGGGTCGTGCAGGTACCACTGGGTCATGGCGGCCTCCGGGGGGAATCGGCAGGCCGAGTCTAGGGGCGTATCGGCACGCCGCGGGGGTGCCGGAGGTTGGTGCGCCCGGCGGTAGCGCGCCCTGTTCAGCTGGCGGGGGCGGGCCAGGCCAGGGCGGCAGCCTCTGCGTCGCAGTCGCGCGCAGGCGCGCGGCCCGCGGCGCGCGCCGCGGCCAGCTCCCGGCGGGCGGCCTCCCGGTCGGCGAGGGAGGCCGGGTCGGACTGCAGGCGGGCGAAGGTCGCCATGCCCATGAACTGGCCTTCGGCCACGTCGCTGGTCCAATGGACATTGCACACCACCCGGCTTTCGCCGAAGGCGCGGCCGCGCGCCAGCAGCGCCTGGCTGCGTTCGGGCGCGGCCGAGGCCAGCACCAGCGACCACAGCGTGCCGATCGCGGTATGCCCGGACGGATAGGACCCGCTGTGGGCCAGTTGCGGCTCGTCCCCGGGGGTGCAGGTGGGCGCGCCGTTGGCCAGGAACGGGCGCGGGCGCCTGTAGAGGTCCTTGGCGCTGCGGGTCGAGCGCGCGGCATCGGCCAGGGTGCGACGCAGCAGGCGCCAGGTCGCCGGGGTGTGTTCCAGGTCGATCTCCACGCCCAGCGCGCAGGCGAACAGGGGGGCGGCCTGCGGGAAGTCGAGTCCGGCATCGACGGTGGCCTGGGCGAAGCGTGGGGTATCGCGCAGCGCCAGGGCGGCGCGCATCCGCGCCTGGTCCAGGCCCGCGGCATCGCCTGCGGGCGGCGGCGGCAGCAGGGCGGCGCTGTCGGGGATGGCATCGTTGGCCAGGTAACCGATCGCGCGGCCGGGGCGGCTTTCGGGCACGCCGTCGGCGGCAAGGCCGGGCGCCGGAGGGGTGGGGCGCGAGCTGCAGCCGGCCAGTGCCGTGGCCAGCAGGACGAGGACAAGGACGGGGCGGCGAGGCGCCAGCGCGGTGCGGTGCATGAGGGGGTCCTGCGGACACGGGAGCTGCCGCCATTATCCGCGCGCCATGCGCCAGCAACGAAGCGTCGGTCCGCCTATTCCTCCGGCGGGCCTGGGCGCGGCCGCGGGGTGAAGCGCAGTACCACCCCGCGGCTGGGCGGCTGCGGGCGCTGCCACAGCACCGGCACCTCGCGCGGGGCGACCGGTTCCAGCTCGCCGGCATCGCGCGCCGCCAGGGTCATGGCTTCCTCCTCCTCGTCCTCCCAGCTGTAGCGCTGGCGCGGCGGCAGCGGATCGGCACGCCACCACAGCAGGCCGGCAAGCACGCCGGCCAGCCCGCCACCGAGGTGCGACTGCCAGGAAATCCCGGGCTCGTGCGGCAGCACGGTCAACAGCATGCCGCCGTAGAACAGGAAGCCGATCATGCCGGCCGCGATCGAGGCACGGTCGCGGCGGCGCAGGCCCAGCACCGCGATCATGAACATCAGGCCGTGGGTCAGTCCGCTGGCGCCCAGGTGGCGACTGCCGGCTTCGCCCAGCAGCCACGCGCCCAGGCCCGAGCCGAGCCACAGCAGCGGCAGGGCACGCAGGGTGGCGCGTGGATACACCGCACCGGCAAGGGTGCCCAGGATCAGGATCGCGCCGGCATTGGCCGCCAGGTGTTCGGCCGATCCGTGCAGCAACGGTGCGGCGATCAGGCCAAGCCACTGGCCGAAGTCGCGTGGCGATACCGCCAGCGCGCCCACGTCCAGCGTGGGCTGGGAGACGAACACCACCAGCAGCAGGAACACGAAGGCCAGGCTGGCATTGAAGGCACGCAGCACCCGGCCGCGGTCGGGCTGGGGTGCGGGATGGGTAGAGGCGTCCATTGCCCCTGCATGGCGCCTGCGCCCAGGCGAATCAACCGGGCGGACAAAAAAAGATGGGCGCGGGAGGGCGCGCCCAAGGATTGCTCACCCTGCCGGGAGAGAGAGACAGGTAATAAACAAAACACCGGTCCGTGCCAGGGCCGACCTGAGAAGCCCGGCCGGGCCGGTTGGCCAGGCTTGCGCGGCGAAGCGCAGGCCGGCCGAGACTACGGCCCGAACGTTGTCACATCGGCTGTTAACGTTCCATCTTCGCGCCGTGAAGCGCGCATTTGGACGTCGTGGGCGGCCTACTGGCGCAGGTCGCGGGCCGGCGCCGGGGCCGGCTGGCCGGGAGTGGCCCGCCACGGATTGATGTCCAGGCCGCCGCGGCGCGTGTAGCGCGCCTCCACCGAAAGCCACTGCGGGCGGCAGCGCGCCAGCACGTCCAGGAAGATCTGCTCCACGCACTGCTCGTGGAAACCGGCGTGCTCGCGGTAACCGGCGATGTAGCGCAGCAGCGACCCCCGGTCGATGCGTGGGCCGCGGTAGCGCAGGTGCACGCTGCCCCAGTCGGGCTGTCCGGTGACCGGGCAGTTGGACTTGAGCATGCCCGAGTGCAGGTATTCCTCGACAACGTCCCCCGTGTCCGCGCGCAGCACGTCCGCCTGCGGCGGGCCGTAGTGGTCGATGTCCACGTCCTCCGCGTCGATGGACGTGCCTTCCTGCCCGGCCGCCATCGGCGGCAGCCCGAAGCGGACCTCCACTCCAGCGCCGGCCGCGCGCGAGAGGTCCCCGGCGATGCACGCGCGCAACGCGTCGGCGTGGTCGAAACGCGCCGCGTTGAGCGAGTTGAGGTAGAGCTTGAACGACTTGGACTCGACCAGGCACGGCGAATCGGCCGGCACCAGTACCGTCGCGGTGGCCGCCTGCGGCCGTCCGCGCCCGTCCAGCCAGCCCAGCTCGTAGGCGTGCCAGCGATCGTGGCCGGAGAACGGCAGGGCGCTGCCGGGCGCCAGGCCCAGCTCGGCGCGGGCGCCGGCGCGCGGGATCGGGAACAGCAGCGTCGGGTCGTAGCGGGTCGGGTAGGCGACCTCGCGGCCGAGGCTGGAATCGTGCGGGGTATTCATCGGGACATTCTAGGGAACGGCGCCTGCACGGCGCTTGTCCGGCGCGGCTCAGCGCGAGGACGAGAAGGCGATCAGGGCGATGGCGACGATCGCCAGGACGATGGCGGCGCGGTTGAGCTTCGACGTGCGTTCGCCGAAGGCCAGCACGCCCACCAGGGTGCCGAGCACCACCACGCCGATGTTCATGGTCGCGAACACCGTGGCCGGGCTGTCCGGCAGGGACTGGTGCGCGCGCACGTAGAACACGATGTTGCCGAAGTTCAACAGGCCAAGGCCGAAGCCCGCGAGTGCGTGGCGCAGGCCCGGGCGCATGCCTTCGCCTAGCATCCGCCACAGTTGCCAGCCGGACATGCCGAAGAACGCGAGCACGAAGGCCACCAGCAGCGCCGCCGAGGTCGGGGTGCCGGCCATGGCCAGGCGCTTGAGCATCACGTCGACCAGGGCGAAGCCGGCCCAGACCGCCAGCAGCAGCATCCAGCCGCGGCGCCCGGCTGCCGCACCCGCCGGCCGCGCCAGGATGCCGGCCACCGCCAGCAGGCCCAGGCCCAGGCCGGCCAGCTTCAGGGCGTCGGCACGCTCGCCGAAGAACAGGAAGGCCGCGGCCAGCGACAGCAGCAGCGACATCCGCTGGGCCACGTCCGTGCGCACGATGCCGGCCTGGCGCACCGCCGCGGCCAGCACCATGAACAGGGTGGGCAGCACCGCGGCCAGCACCAGCAGCGCCACCCAGGGTGCCCCGGGCTGCTGCAGCGAGGCCGCCGGCGGCCGCAACAGCCACGCGGCCAGCAGCGCCGCGGCCAGGTAGTTCCAGGTGACCATCTGGCCCACGTCCAGGCCACGCCGGGGCGCCAGCTTCAGCAGCACCGAGACCAGGACGCTGCAGGCGACGCTGAGCAGGAGGAAATGCATGTGGGGGCGGGGCGGCGGGGGAGCGCCATTGTCGCCGAGCGCACCCGGCCGCGGCCACCGGGCCGTTGCGGGCGGTCTGTATCATGTGCGCATGACCGCGATCGCCTTCCCGAACGAATCGACCACCCTGCTGCTGCCCGGGCCGGCCGGCGCGCTCGAGGTGGCCGTCGACCTCCCCGAGCCCGCGGATGCCCGTCCGCTGGTGGCGGTGGTCTGCCACCCACTGCCCACCGAGGGCGGGACCATGCACAACAAGGTGGTGACCATGGTGGCGCGCGCGCTGCGCGAGCTGGGCGCGACCACGGTGCGCTTCAACTTCCGCGGCACCGGCGACTCCGAGGGCGAGTTCGACCACGGCGTCGGCGAGCGCGAGGACCTGCGCGCGGTGGTCGAGTGGGTGCGTGCCACGCATCCGGGCCATGCGCTGTGGCTGGCCGGTTTCAGCTTCGGCTCCTTCGTGACCCTGTCCAGCGCCGCGGAGCTGCAGCCCGACGCGCTGGTCTCGATCGCGCCCCCCGCGGCCGGCCGCGGCTGGGAATTCTCCGGCATCGAGGTGCCGGAGGTACCGTGGCTGGTGGTGCAGGGCGACCAGGACGAGATCGTCGATCCGCAGGCGGTGTACGACTGGATCGATTCGCTGGAGCGCAAGCCGCAGCTGGTGCGCATGCCCGAGACCAGCCACTTCTTCCACCGCAAGCTGATCGACCTGCGTGGTGCGATCCAGCACGAGGTCAAGGGCTGGCTGCCGCAGGCATGACCGCGACCGACGTGCGCACCCCCTCGCAGGTCTACGCCGAGGGCGCCGCGGCCGGACGCTGGCGCGACGACGCCGCCCAGCATCCGGCGCTGCGCGAGCTGGACCGCATCCACCAGGCCGTGCTGGCGCCGGCCAGTGGCGGCCTGCTCTCGCGCTTGCTGTCGAGGCCGCCGGAGCCGGCGAAGGGGCTGTACTACTGGGGCGAGGTCGGCCGCGGCAAGACCTTCGTGGTCGACCTGTTCTACGAATCGCTGCCGCTGCCGGTGTATTCGCCGGGCGTCGGCAAGCCGCAGGTCAGCAACGGCAAGTACCGCACCCACTTCCACCGTTTCATGCGCAGCGTGCACGAACGCCTGCGCGACTACGCCGGCGAGGCAGATCCGCTGGCGCGCATCGCCCGGCGCTGGCGCGGCTCGCTCAAGGTGCTGGTGCTGGACGAGTTCTTCGTCACCGACATCGGCGACGCGATGCTGCTGGCGCGCCTGCTGGAGCGGATGTTCGCCGAGGGCGTGACCCTGGTGACCACCTCCAACACCGCGCCGGAGAACCTGTACCGCGACGGCCTGCAGCGCGCCAGCTTCCTGCCGGCGATCGACCTGCTGCAGCGGCACTGCACCGTCCTGCGCTCCGATGGCCAGGAGGACTACCGCCTGCGCGCGCTGACCCGTTCCCCGGTATACCGCGCGCCGCTGGACGAAGGCTCCGACGCCTGGCTGGCCGAGCGCTGGCGCGAGCTGAGCGGTGGCGACGCGGCCCACGCGTGCAACATCGAGATCGATGCGCGCAAGATCCCGGTGCGCGGCCGCGGCAAGAGCATCGCCTGGTTCGACTTCGCCGCCCTGTGTGAAGGCCCGCGCGGCACCACCGACTACATCGAGATCGCGCGCGAGTTCAACACCGTGCTGCTGGGCGGGATCCCGCGCATGGATGCATTGAACGAGGACGCGGCGCGCCGCTTCGTGAACCTGGTCGACGAGCTGTACGACCGCCAGGTCAACCTGGTGTGCACCGCCGATGCGCAGCCGACCGGGCTGTACGAGGGCCAGCGCCTGCAGGGCGCGTTCGAGCGCACCGCCTCGCGCCTGATCGAGATGCAGAGCGCCGAGTACCTCGGCACGCCGCACCGCGCCTGAGCCTCAGCGCCGCGCGGTCGCGTGCTGGCGCCAGGCGCACAGTCCCAGCCACGCCAGGTACAGCGCGACCACCGCTTTCTGCGAAGCCCCGCGCGGCAGTTCCCGCCACAACGCGTGCGCCCACAGCCCGGCGAAGGCCAGCACGGCCAGCACCAGCGCCAGCGGCGCCACCCCGCGCCAGCGCGGGTCGCGGTGCAGGACGGCCGACTGCAGCAGCATGCCGCTGCCCACCAGCAGGAAGGCGGCCATGGCCGAAATGCGATGGACCAGCACGCCGAGCTCGTCCACCGGGTACCCGGGCGCCGGGCCCGGCCAGGTGGCGGTGGCCGCCAGCGCTGCCGCACCCGCGACCAGCAGCACTGGCACCAGCGTGTAGCGCGCCGGCGGCAGCAGGCCGCGATACAGGTGCAGTGCCAGCACGGCGACGCCAAGCGCCAGCCCGTAGTACGCGGTACGCAGCCACATGCCCCAGTCACCACTCAGGTACAGGCTCAGCGGGGCCTGCCACGGGTCGTACTCCGGGCGCAGGAACTGGACCGCGACCGCGGCGAGCAGGAAATGGAACACGGCGGCCAGCGCCAGCAGGCCCGATCTGGACGTGCGCGCTGGGACATGCATCTGCATGCGCGGCAGTTTCGCAGAAGCCGGGCGGCGTGGCCGGGCCTCCACCGCCATACCGGTCGCCGCTGGCGAGGGGGCGTCCTGCCGACTCGTGACATCGCCGTGGCGTGCGCTCGCCCACACCTTACACAAGATGTGGTTGACCGTGATGATGGAACCACATTATCTTGTGGGCGTCGGTTCCGGCAGCCATGGTTGCCGGATTAAAAGGGAAGTCCGGTGGGCCGCAAGGCGAATCCGGCACTGCCCCGCAGCGGTAACCGGAAACGAACCCGCAAACACGCACTGGGCCCAGGCCTGGGAAGCGGCGGAAGTAGGCGAGGGGAAGCCTCCAGTCCGGAAGTCCGAAGACCTGCCGACAGCCGCGCGAAGCACACCGCGCGGTGCCGGCCGCAGGTCCCCGGAGGGGGGATGGCTGGCGAAGCATCGGTCGCCGCAGCCGCGCTGCGTCGCGGCCGTTGCGACGCTGCCTCCGCATCCTCCGCTGCGCACCGGATCCGCGTCCCCCGAGGGAGGGACCCGGCGTGCATCACGCAACCAGAGGATGCGCAATGACGTCCCAGGACACTTCCTCGCCGGTCATCCCGGCGGCTTCCGCCATGGCCGCACCACGCCCGACGGACGCCATCGCCGGCGACGACCACGTGCCGCTGCCGCCTGCCGCCGCCGGATCGGCGCCGGCGCCCTCGGCGGAGGCCACCACCTGGATCACCAAGGAAGCCGGCAACCGCCGCCTGGCGTTCGATCCGGCGCGCCTGGAGCGCAGCATCGATGCGGTCGCAGCCGAGTTTCCCCAGCTGGACATCGGCGACTACAAGCGCGCCGTGCTCGGCTTCGTCGCGCGCAAGCCGGCGCTGTCGGCCGACGACCTGGTCGACCACCTGATCCGCGAGGCCGAGGCGCGGGTGGATCTCACCGCACCGGAGTGGGAGCGGTTCGCCGCGCGACTGTACCTGCGCCGGCTGTACAAGCGCGCCAGCCGCAACCGCTTCTACGACGCCGGGCAGAAGTACGGCTCCTACGTCGGCCTGCAGGAGAGCCTGGCCGACCGCGGCATCTACTCCAACGACATCCTGCGCGCCTACTCCAAGGAGGAACTGCAGGAGGCCGGGCGCATGATCGAACCCGAGCGCGACCGCCTGTTCGCCTACAACGGCCTGTACCTGCTGGCCACGCGCTACCTGGCCACCGACGCGGCGCACAACGTCTACGAGCTGCCGCAGGAGCGCTGGCTGACCATCGCCCTGTACCTGATGCAGGACGAGAAGCCACGCCAGCGGCGCATGCAGCTGGTGGGCGAGGCGTACTGGGCGCTGTCCAACCTGTACATGACCGTGGCCACGCCGACCCTGCAGAACGCGGGCAAGGTCGGCGGCCAGCTGTCCAGCTGCTTCATCGACACGGTCGACGACAGCCTGCAGGGCATCTACGACTCCAATACCGACATCGCCCGCGTGTCCAAGGGCGGCGGAGGCGTGGGGGCGTACCTGGGCTACGTGCGCGCCGCCGGCGCGCCGATCCGGGGCGTGCCCAACTCCTCCGGCGGCGTGGTGCCGTGGATCAAGCAGCTCAACAACACCGCCGTCTCGGTGGACCAGCTGGGCCAGCGCAAGGGCGCGGTGGCGGTGTACCTGGACATCTGGCACCGCGACATCGAGGCCTTCCTCGACCTGCGCCTCAACAACGGCGACCAGCGCCTGCGCGCGCACGACGTGTTCACCGCGGTGTGCATCCCGGACCTGTTCATGGAGGCGGTGGAGCGGCGCGGCGACTGGTACCTGTTCGACCCGCACGAGGTGAAGCAGGCCAAGGGCTGGTACCTGCAGGACTTTTACGACGAAAAGCGCGGCGAGGGCAGCTTCCGCAGCAGGTACCAGGAGCTGGTCGAGGACGAGCGCATCGGCCGCAGGACGGTCAAGGCGATCGACCTGTTCAAGCGGATCATGGTCTCGCAGCTGGAGACCGGCAACCCGTTCATGTTCTACCGCGACGAGGTCAACCGGAAGAACCCGAACAAGCACTGCGGCACGGTGTATTCGTCCAACCTGTGCACCGAGATCCTGCAGAACCAGAGTCCGACCCGGATGATCCAGGAGGTCATCTCCGGCAACCAGATCGTGACCACCAGGCAGGCTGGCGACTTCGTGGTCTGCAACCTGTCCTCGATCAACCTGGGCCGCGCGGTGGTCCAGGCCGAGGGCCAGGGCGACCTGATCAGCGACGTGCTCGAGCGCCTGGTACCGATCCAGGTGCGCATGCTCGACAACGTCATCGACCTCAACCAGCTGCCGGTGCCGCAGGCGACCATCACCAACCGCAGGTACCGCGCGATCGGCCTGGGCACCTTCGGCTGGCACCACCTGCTTGCACTCAAGGGCATCCACTGGGATTCGAAGGAGGCCGAGGACTACAGCGACGCGCTGTACGAGCGGATCAACCGCCTGGCGATCCAGGCCAGCATGGAGCTGGCAAAGGAAAAGGGCACCTACCCGGCCTTCCCTGGCAGCGACTGGCACACCGGCGCCTACTTCCGCGAGCGCGGCTACAACTCGCCCGAGTGGCTGGACATGGCCGCGCAGGTGGCGGTCAACGGCCTGCGCAACGGCTGGCTGCTGGCGGTCGCGCCGAACATGTCCACCGCACAGATCGCCGGATCCAGCGCCTCGATCGACCCGGTCTACTCGGCGTTCTACTACGAGGAAAAGAAGGACTACCGCCGCCCGGTGGCCGCCCCCGGCCTGTCTCTGGAAACCTGGCCCTACTACGAGAAGGGCGCGTGGAAGGTGGACCAGTTCGCCTCGGTGCGGCAGAACGCGCGCCGCCAACGCCACGTGGACCAGGCGATCAGCTTCAACCTCTACGTGCCTTCATCGATCCGCGCTTCGGTGCTGCTGGAGCTGCACCTGGAGGCTTGGCGGCAGGGGCTGAAGACGACGTACTACGTGCGCTCGAACGATATCGACGTGGCCGAGTGCGAATGGTGCAGTAGCTGACTGCGCGTTCGCGCTAGTCAGGTTCCACGGTTCGCGCTGCGAACCGTGGGCCCCGCTCATCAGCCTCCATACCCCCGCGCCTTCGGCGCGCCCCCTGACTCAGGGGGGCTTTCCTCCAGAACCCTGGTTGCGGTCGGCAACCAGCAGAGAGAAAACGACCATGAATACTGTTGCCGCACCGCGTACCGCTACCCGGCTGGACCGCATCCGCATCCTCGAGCCGCGCCATCCCAACCGTTCGACCGGGATCATCAACGGGACTACCTCGGGCATCCTCAACTGGAACGACATTCCCTATCCGTCGTTCTACCGCGCCTACAAGGAGCTCTCGACCAACTTCTGGATCCCGGACGAGGTCGACATGAAGGGCGATGCGCGCCAGTACGGCGAGCTGTCGGCGCGCGAGAAGAACGCCTTCGACTCGATCATCGGCCTGCTGGCCACCCTGGACTCGCCGCAGACCCGCTTCATCTACAACGTGGCCGAGTACATCACCGATCCGGCGGCGCATGCGAACGCGGCGATCATCGGCCAGCAGGAGGTGATCCACAACGAGAGCTACAGCTACGTGCTGGCCTCGATCACCGACCTGGCCAACCAGAACCGGGTGTTCGAGATCGCGCGCACCCACCCGACCATCCTGCGCCGCAACGCACCGATCATGGCCGCGTACGAGGACTTCATGCGCGAGAAGACGGCGGAGACCCTGCTGCGTGCCCTGATCCAGTCCTCGATCCTGGAAGGCATCAACTTCTATTCCGGCTTCGCCTACTTCTACAACCTGGTGCGGCAGAACCGGATGGCGGGCACCGGCAAGATCATCAGCTTCATCAACCGCGACGAGCTGGCGCACACCAAGTTCATCAGCGAGGTGATCCGCGCCATAGTCGGCGAGAACCCGGAACTGCAGACCGACGAGCTGGCCGACTACGTGCACGTCGCATTCCGCCACGCGATCGAGCTGGAGACGCAGTGGACCGGCGAAGTCCTGGACGGCATCGACGGCATCGACGTGGACGAGATGATCCGCTACGTGAAGTACCGCGCCAACAAGATGGCCGGGATGCTGGGCATCGAGTCGCTGTACACGGAGACCACCGACAACGTCATGCCCTGGATCCGCGCCTACGCCGACAACTTCACCGAGACCAAGACCGACTTCTTCGAGATGCGTAACGCCTCGTACAAGAAGACCAATGCGGACAACGGTTTCGATGAGCTGTGAATGGAGCCGTGATTCGGGATTCGTGATTCGGGATTGGTAAAGGCCAAGAGCCAGGAGCCAGGAAATGCAGCCATGACCCCCGTTGTCTCCGCCCACGCCCTGCTTTTATCGAATCACCAATCCCGAATTACGAATCACGGTTCTCAAATGCGCGTCCTGATCGCCTACGCATCCCTCAGCGGAAACACCCGCGATCTTGCGCGGCAGGTGCGTGGGCACTGCGAGGGGCAGGGCCACGCCGTGACCTGGCTGGAGGCGGGATTGCACGCGCTGGCCGATGCGGGCGATCCGCGCCATGACCTCTACCTGCTGGGCAGCTGGACCGACAACGGCGGGCGCACGCCGGCGGAGATGAAGCAGTTCATCGCCGACCTGGTCGAGGCCGTGGGCAGGCCGGCCAACGTGGCCGTGTTCGGCACCGGCGAGACCCAGTGGGGCGAGCAGTACTACTGCGGCGCGGTGCGGCGCATCGCCCGCTTCTTCGATTCATCCTTCCCGCGCCTGGAGATCGAGCAGATGCCGCATGGGCAGCGCGATGCGCTGGCGATCAGGCGCTGGACCGACCAGGTGCTGGCCACGACCGGAAGCAACGCACATGCAGATCCTGCACGCCGCCTCGCCTGAGGACCATGCCGCCGCACTGGCGGCCCATCCACGCCTGCTGGTGGACTACTGGAAGGAGGACTGCCCGGGTTGCAGCATGCTGGACCTGTCGCTGCGCAGGTTCGCCGCCGAGCCCGGGGCGCAGGGCCTGGTGTTGCTGAAGGTGAAGCTGGAGGACGTGGGCGAGGCCTTCTTCCGTGGCCTCGGCCTGCGCCAGACCCCGACCCTCGCGTTGTTCCACGAAGGGCGGGAGGCCGTCCGGCTGCCCGGCTTCCGCTCCCCGGCGCAGCTGGCCGAGGCCGTGGCCGCGCACCTGTAGCGCCCCGTTGGCGCCACCTCCACGCGCGCGCGCCGCAGGATCGGCGATGATCGGCGCAAGGCCACCAGGGAGAAAGCCGCGATGTCCGAAGCCGTCGTCGCCGAACCGCGCCCTACCGAGGCGCGGCTGATGAACATGGTCTTCCCGGACCACACCAACCACCTGGGCACGCTCTTCGGCGGCCAGGCGCTGGCATGGATGGACATGGCCTCGTTCATCGTGGCCTCGCGCTATGCACGCACCACGGTGGTGACAGCGCGTTCGGAACAGGTGGACTTCAACCAGCCCATCCACAAGGGCGACCTGGTCGAGGTCATCGCGCGCCTGGTCAAGGTCGGGCGCAGCTCGATGAACGTGGAAGTCGAGGTGATCACCGAGAACCTGCTGACCGGCGAGCGGAAACTCTGCACGCGCGGGCAATTCGTGATGATCGCCCTGGATCCGCTGGGGCGGCCGACGCCGGTTCCGAAGCTGCCCGCCGACGCTGCCGCTGGCGGCTAGAGCGTGCCGGGATCCACCCCGGGATGGCGCTGCTGCCATGCGGCCAGCGCCTGGCGGTATTCGTCCAGGGCTTCGGCGTACAGGTCGTAGACGCAGATCGGGCAGCCGCTCTCGCAGCATTCGGACGGCAGCGGCTTCTCGGGGGGCTGCGGCGCCGGATCGTCGTCCGCCGGAGGAACAGGGTCTGGGAACATCGCGCAAGCGTAGCCCATCGCCTGCCCATGACGGCAGCGGCGCGATCCCACCGTGTCGCTGGCGCGATCCGGTTATTCAGATTTGGCCCGGCGATAGCGTGACCCAATCGACAGTCCCGTGCCTGCCGGCACCGGATCAGTGCCGCATGCGTGTTTCCCGGCATCCAGGGAACGCTACCAATGCGCCAGGGCGATCGAACGTATTGATGATCTTCATGGGCCTCGTTCAATGGCCGCCACAAGTGCGCCGATAGATGGGCACTCCGAACCGCCCCGCGGTCCGGGCTCCCCCCGAACAGGCGCCCCGGCGGCCTTGCCGTCTCCTGGCCACAACAACCCTCCCCCGAGGCAGTCATGAACGAGTTCCTCCAACGCTTCACCGTCGGCAAGCGCATGTTCGCCGGCTTCGGCTTCCTGCTCCTGCTGATGGCCGCGATCGCCGTGGTTTCGGCGACCTCGCTGTCCACGCTGGAAAAGCACCTGGAAACCATCGCCGTCGAACGGGTTACCAAGACCGCGCTGGCGAACACGCTGTACGACAGCGCCAACCTGCTCAACATCAACATGCAGGCCATGATCCTGGCCGAGAGCGAGGAGGAGCGCCTGGCTGCGCAGCAGCGGATCCAGGAAACGCGCGCGAACTTCGTCGCCACTTACCAGAAGCTGGAAGCGATGCCGGCGCGCGAGGAAGGCAAGCGTCTCCTGGCGGCCATCAACAAGGCCCGCGTGGACGCGGCGCCGCTGAACGACCATGTCGCCGAACTGGCGCTGGAAGGCAACATCGCCGAGGCCACCACCTATCTCAACGGCGAGGCAGGCGCCGGCCTGAAGACCTGGCGCGAGGCGGTCAACGCCTATGTCGAGCGCGAAGCCCGCCAGATGAAGGCGGCGCACGACGAGGCCGTGGTGGCCACCAGCCGCGCGCGCACCACGCTGTTCGCGGTCCTGGGCATCGCAATCGTCTTCGGGGTGTTTCTGGCGGTGGTGTTCACCCGCAGCCTGACCGGCCCGCTGGGCCTGGCCGCCGCGGCCGCCCGCGACCTGGCTGCAGGCAGGATGGATGGCGCCCGCCTGGTCGGCGGTGCCGACGAAGTCGGTGACGTCCTGCGCGCCGTGCAGGCCACCCGCGAGTCGGTCCAGACCGTGATCGAAGCGACGAAGGAGATGGGCCGCCAGCACGACCTCGGCGCGATCTCCGCGCGCCTGGATCCCAGCGTGGTCCAGGGCGACTACAGCAGCCTGATGGAGGTCGTGAACGCGGTCGTCAACGAGCACATCCAGGCCGCGCTCACGGCCGGGCGCCTGGCCGGTGCCTATGCCCGCGGCGACCTGCACGACGACTTCCCGCGCGTGCCGGGCGAGAAGGCCGTGCTGATGGAGGCGATGGACGGGGTGAAGGCCAACCTGCTGGCGCTCAGCGAGGAGATCGGCAACCTCAGCACCGCCGCCGTGCATGGCGACTTCAGCCAGCGCGGCGACGAGGAACGCTTCGAGTTCGGCTTCCGCGACATGGTCGCCAACCTCAACCGCCTGATGCACACCTCCGATACCAGCCTGCAGTCGCTGGCCCAGGTGCTGCAGGCGGTGGCCGACGGCGACCTGACCGTCCGCATGGATGGCGAGTACGAGGGCGTGTTCGCACAGATGCGCGATGCCGCCAACACCACCGTGCAGAACCTGACCGGCATCGTCGGCCGCATCCAGGAGGCTTCCGGCAGCATCAACACCGCCGCCGCCGAGATCTCCCAGGGCAACGCCGACCTGGCCCGTCGCACCGAGCAGCAGGCCGCCAACCTGGAGGAGACCGCCGCCTCGATGGAGGAGCTGACCTCCACCGTCAAGCAGAACGCCGAGCACGCCCGCCAGGCCAACCAGCTGGCCATCGGCGCGGCCGACG
>NZ_PDWP01000009.1 GCF_010093235.1 Pseudoxanthomonas suwonensis
TGTGTGTAGTAGTGTGGTGTGATTGGTTTTTTTCCAAGAGTAAGACGGGAGACAAGATGCTCAGGAGGCGCGGGGGCTGGGAGATGTGTTGAAGAGACAGGGCAATGGCGGGGGTCCTGGCTTTGGGGGGGGGTAGCCTACCTACTGGTAGGTAGAATGATCAAGTGGCGGGCGCGGTGGCCTGGCTGTCGGTCGAGCGGGCAAGGGGCTCCCATTGCGACCACTCCTGCTGCAGCCGGGCCAGCTTGTCCCGGACCAGGCCAAGCGCATCGCTGCCCAGGAGCAGGTGCAGGGGCGGCGCGTCGCTGTCGACCACCTCCAGCAGCGCCCGGGCTGCCCTGGCGGGATCGCCCGGCTGGCGGCCACTGGCGGCCTGGCGGCGCTGCCGCACCGGATCGAACAGTGCGTCGTAGTCGCTGATGTGGCGGGGAGTCCGGGTCATCGAGCGCACGGCCCAGTCGGTGCGGAACGAGCCCGGCGCCACGGCGGTGACGTGGATGCCGAGGTCGCGTACTTCGCTGGCCAGGGCTTCGCTTATGCCCTCCAGCGCGAACTTGCTGCCGCAGTAGTAGGCGATGCCGGGCATGGTGATGAATCCGCCCATCGAGGTGATGTTGAGGATGCGACCGCGGCGCCGGCAACGCATGTGCGGCAGCACCGCCTTGATCATCGCGACCGCGCCGAACACATTGACCTCGAACTGGCGGCGCAGCTCCTCCAGCGGAGATTCCTCGAGGATGCCCTCGTGGCCGTAGCCGGCGTTGTTTACCAGCACCTCCACCGGACCGAGGCTGCTTCCACCTCCGCGACCATCGGATCGATGGCGGCGGTGTCGGTGACGTCGAGCAGGCGGGCGTGGGCATGGCCGGGCGCCAGGCGCTCGAAGGCCTCGGCATCGGCCTGCCTGCGCACCGTGCCCAGTACCCGCCGGCCCGAGGCCAATGCGTGTTGGGCGAAAGCAGGTCCCAGGCCGCTGCTTGCGCCTGTGACGAGGATCAGTCCTTCTGTAGCCATCGTGCTGCTGCACTGAACGATGGGTGCACAATAGGCAGCCGCCGCGTGCCGGATAAGGCGCAAGCCGCTCGGATTCTTGCCTGATCCTATGAGCCTGCCATCCCCGACAAGCGTCCCGGGCCCGCAGGCGCTGGTGCCGCTGGTACGGGGACTGGCGCCGCGCGAGGGCTACAACCCGACCGCGTTGCGGGGCGTGCGCCTGCTGCGTTCGGACCGGCCGCTCCCGCGTACGCCCGTGCTCTACGATCCGGTCATCGTGATCGTGTGCCAGGGGCACAAGCGCGGCTGGTTCGGCCAGCGCCTGTACCGCTACGACGCGCTGCAGTACCTCGCCGTCTCGGTCCCGGTGCCATTCACCATGGAGACCGACGCCTCGGCGGAGGAGCCGCTGCTGGCGCTGTACCTGCAGCTGGATTCCGCATTGGCGGCGGACCTGATGCTGGAGATCGACCGCCTGGGTGGTGGCGCCAGCGACGCCCAGGCGCAGAGCATGGTGTCCAGCCCGATGGATGCGACCCTGTGCCTGGCCGTGCAGCGCCTGCTGGAAGCGCTTGCCGACCCGGTGGAGGCGTCCGTGCTCGGCCCGCAGTTGCTGCGCGAGCTGTACTACCGCGTACTGACCGGCCCGCAAGGGCCCACGATCCGCGCCGCGCTCGCCAGCCGCGGCAGCTTCGGCCGGATCGGCAGGGCGTTGCAGCGCATCCATGCCGACCATGCCAGCCGGCTGGACGTGGCCACGCTCGCACGCGAGGCCGGGATGAGCGTGCCGTCGTTCCACGCGCATTTCCGCGCGGTGACCTGCACCTCGCCGCTGCAGTACGTCAAGTCGCTGCGCCTGCACCAGGCGCGACTGCTGATGGTGCAGCAGGACATGACTGCAGCCGCCGCCTGCCACGCCGTGGGTTTCGAGAGCGCCTCGCAGTTCAACCGCGAGTTCAAGCGCCTGTTCGGCCTGACCCCGGCGCGGGAAGCGCAGCGCATGCGCCAGAGTTTTGCCCTCCCGCCACGGGAAGCCGGGAGCAGGTACGTGTCCTCGCACTAACCGGACCGGTCGACACTGCTGCATGGCCGACGCCGCTGCCGTCGCGCGCACGCTTCCGGGCGTCGCGCGACCGGCGGGCAGCGGCCGGGTGCCATGCCCGCGCCGGGCATGGGATCGCGCGCTCAGGCCGCGCGCGCGGTCGTGGCGCCGATCGCCCGGACCGCACCCCACCCCAGCAGGGCCAGGCCGACCGCGGAGGCGACCGAAAGCAGCAGGGCGGCGGCGCTGTACAGGGCCAGCCAGGTGCCCAGCGAGCCGGACATGGCGGCCACGCCGCCGGTGATCAGCCAGGCCTGCCCGAAACCGGCCAGAAGCCGCAGCAACGAGGCGACCAGCACCACCGCCGCGCCCGCCACGGCCAGCCTGCGCCCGTGGGCGCCGGCCGGGGTGCGGGTGCGCAGCAGCGCCAGCACCAGGCTGGCGGCCAGCAGTTCCGGCAGCTGGTAAGCCAGCATGGTCAGCGCCTGGGTCAGCATCATGTGGCCTCAGTCCGCGGTGACCAGGCGCACCTGCTGCGCGCGCAGTTCCTCGTACACCGGGCGGGTGTCCGGGCGCCTGCCATGCCACAGCTCGAAGGCTTCGGCGGCCTGCTCCACGAGCATGCCCAGGCCGTCGACCACGTGCAGGCAGCGGGCGGCGCGGGCCCAGGCCAGGAACGGGATCGCCGCCTCGCCGTAGTTGATGTCCACCGCGACGGTACGGCTGTTGACCAGCGTCATCGGCGCGTTGAACGTGCCGGCACCGGTACCGCGCGCGGCGGAAGTGGCGTTGACGATCAGCTCGAAGTCGCCCTGGTTGGACAGGTCGTCCCAGTAGCGCGAGTAGGCGCGGTCCGGCTGGCCCAGCGCGTCGACCAGCGCGTCGGCGCGCGCGGGCGTGCGGTTGACCACGGCAAGCTCGAGGATGCCGGCGTCCAGCAGCGCGGCCGCCACTCCGCGCGCGGCGCCGCCGGCGCCCAGCAGCAGGGTGCGTCGTCCGCGCAGGTCCAGGCCCTGGCGGCCGGTGAGGTCGCGCACCAGGCCAGCGCCGTCGGTGTTGTCGCCATGCCATTGCTCCCCGCGCCAGGTCAGCGTGTTCACCGCGCCGGCCGAGCGCGCGCGCGCGGTGAGGGTGGAGCACAGGGCGTAGGCGCGTTCCTTCAGTGGCATGGTGACGTTGCCGCCGCGGCCGCCGTCGGCGGCGAAGGTCGCCAGGATCCGTTCGAAGTCCTCGGGCGGTGCATCGATGGCCGTGTACTGCAGGGCGATGCCTGCCTGTCGTGCGAACGCCGCATGGATCCGCGGCGACAGCGAGTGGGCGATGGGGTGGCCGAACACGGCATAGCGGGCTTCGGGCATGGCGTCCTCGACGTTGCGGTGGATGGGGCCGGTCGCGGCTAGACTGCCCGGCCCAGGACCACGGACCGAGCCATGCGAAGCCACCTGCGAACGGCCCTCTGCCTGAGTCTACTCCTGCCGGCCACCGCGTTCGGCCTGGCCGAGTTTGGCATCGAGGGCCTGTGGACGGTGTCCACGCGCGACGACGAGCTGCGCGGCAGCATCTCGCCCGACGGCCAGGCGATCGTCTGGGCCAGCGACCGGGCCGGCGGGGCGGGCGGGATGGACCTGTGGGTCGCCCGTCGTGACGGCATCCGCTGGGTGGATCCGCGCCCGCTGCCGTTCAACACGCCCGGCACCGAAACCGAGCCGGCGTTCTCGCCGGACGGGCGCTGGCTGTACTTCGCCTCCGAACGCAAGGGCGGCCGCGGGGGCCTGGACCTGTACCGGGTGGCCTTCGACGGCCAGCGCTGGGGCGCGCCGGAGCCACTGGCCGCGCTCAACACCCCGGGCGACGAGCATTCGCCCACGCCCACCGCGGACCGCCTGCTGTTCGCCAGCGATGGCCACCCCGGCGCCGGAGGGCTGGACCTGTATGCCGCGCGGATCCTTCCCGACGACAGTTTCGTCCTGGTCGGCGCCCTGCCGGGCGTCAACACCCGGATCGACGAGCTGGACGTGCTGGAGCTGGACGGCGGCCGCGCGCTGCTGTTCGCGCGGCGCGATCCGGCCAGCGGCCGGTCGCGCCTCCACCTGGCGGCCTGCCAGGGCGCGGCCTATGCCGCGCAGGGGCCATGGGGGCTGTCCTTCAACACCGACGACCGCGACACGCGGGCGCCGGTGGTCGACCTTTCCCGCCCGGCCGACCTGCTGGTCACCGGGTCGGCGCCTGCGCCGAAGGCCGGCAAGGGCGATCTCTACCGGGTCGCCGTGCCGACCCTGCGCGGGGCCGACGGCTGCATGCCCGGCGCCTGAGCGCCGGGAGCCACTGGATCCGGGTTCCCCGGCTCAGCCCTGGCGCAGCCAGCGCGCCACGTCCATGGCGTAGTAGGTCAGCACGCCGTCGGCGCCGGCGCGCTTGAACGCCAGCAGCGCTTCCAGCGCGCAGGCCTTCTCGTCCAGCCAGCCATTGGCCGAGGCGGCCTTGAGCATCGCGTACTCGCCGCTGACCTGGTAGGCGAAGGTCGGCACGCCGAAGGCGTCCTTCACCCGGCGGATCACGTCCAGGTAGGGCAGGCCCGGCTTGACCATGACCATGTCCGCGCCCTCGGCGATGTCCAGTTCCACCTCGCGCAGGGCCTCGTCCGAATTGGCCGGGTCCATCTGGTAGGTGAACTTGTTGCCCTTGCCGAGGTTGCCGGCGCTGCCGACCGCGCTGCGGAACGGGCCGTAGAACGCGCTGGCGTACTTGGCCGCGTAGGACATGATCCGGGTGTTGATGAAACCGGCGTTCTCCAGTGCCTCGCGGATAGCGCCGATGCGGCCGTCCATCATGTCCGAGGGCGAGAGGATGTCGACGCCGGCCTCGGCGTGCACCAGCGACTGCTTGACCAGCGCTTCGATGGTCTCGTCGTTGAGGATGTAGCCGGACTCGTCGATCAGCCCGTCCTGGCCGTGGGTGGTGTAAGGGTCCAGGGCCTGGTCGGTCATCACGCCAAGCTCGGGGAAGCGCGACTTCAGGGCGCGGATGGCGCGCGGGATGATGCCGTCCGGATCCCAGGCGATGCGGCCGTCGGCGGTCTTGGCCGCCGGATCGGGCACGCCGAACAGGTCCAGCACCGGCACGCCCAGCTCCAGCGCCTCCTCGGCCACGCGCAGCAGCTCGTCGATCGACAGCCGCTCCACGCCCGGCATCGAGGGCACCGGGGCGCGGCCCTTCTCCTCGTGGACGAAGACCGGGTAGATCAGGTCGTTGGTGGTCAGCACGTTCTCGCGCATCAGGCGGCGGGAGAACTCGTCGCGCCGCATCCGGCGCGGGCGGATCAGGGGATAGGACATGCGGGGCTCCTTGCAGGCCTGGAATGATACGCCCCGGCCCCGGCCACTCCCCCGGACAGATTGTCCCGGCCGGGTCGCCGGTTCGCGGCCGATTCACCCGCCCGGGGGGAACATCCGGCCACCACCACCGGAACAGGGGATCCGCCATGCATTCCACCAGACTGCTGCTCGCCGCCGCACTTGCCGGCACCCTGCTGGCCGGATGCGCCGGCGCCTCGAAGGTCATGCTTGGACAGGCGCGGCCGCCGATCGATCCGTCCGAGGTGAAGGTGTATTCGGTGCCGCCGCCGGGCTCGCAGGACGTGGCCCAGCTGGAGGCCTCCAGCGCGGTGGGCTTCGGCACCCAGGGCCAGACCGACGCGGCGGTGGAGCGGCTCAAGCGCGAGGCCGCGGCGCTGGGCGCCAACGGCGTGGTGCTGGTCGGCGTCGGCTCGTCCGGCTCGCCGCTGGGCATGTCGGTCGGCGCCGGCACCTTCGGGCGGCACACCGCCGGTGGCGTGAGCGTGGGCATCCCGACCACGCAGAAGAAGGCCGCCGGCATCGCCATCTGGGTGCCGCCGGGTGCGGTCGCCCCGCAGGCGGCGCCGGAACCGGCGGGCGAGCCGGCATCCAGCGAACCGCCGGAGCCGGCGGACTGAAACGGCAACGCCGGCCACTGGGGCGGGCGCTCCCCATCTCCATCCGACGCGGCCCTCCGGCCGCGTCGTCGCGTCAGCGAATTGCCACGGATGCGGCCCGCGGCCTTGCCTGGGCTGCCGATCGCCCGCTGGTGCAGGCCGGCCGGGCCAGGCGCATCGGGGAACCGGGATGCCGCAAGCGCTTCACTGCCCCGGTCGCAGGCAACGCGCCAGGAAATCCTCCGCCAGGCGATAACGGTGCAGCGCATCGGCGCCGGACAGGCCGTGGCGCGCACCCGGGTAGGCCATCATCTCGAACGGCTGGCCGCGCTTCTGCAGCGCCGACATCACCGCGGTGGCATTGGTGAACAGCACGTTGTCGTCGGCCATGCCGTGGATCAGCAGCAGCTTCGGCGCGTTCGGTCCGACCAGGCCGTCGATGTGCTCCAGCACCCGCGCGGCGCGGTAGCCGTCCGGATTGGCCGCCGGCAGGCCCATGAAGCGCTCGGTGTAATGGGTGTCGTACAGGCCCCAGTCACTCACCGGCGCGCCGGCCACGCCGCAGGCGTAGGCGTCGGTGCGGGCCAGCAGCATCAGGGTCATGTAGCCGCCGTTGGACCAGCCCTGCACGCCGATGCGCGAGGCATCCACCCACGGCTGCGACTTCAGCCACTCGACGCCGCGCAGCTGGTCCTCTACTTCCACCGTGCCCTGGCGGCCGTACAGCGCGCCGCCGAAATCGCGTCCGCGACGCGGGGTGCCGCGGTTGTCCAGCGAGAACACCACGTAGCCGCGCTGGGCCAGGTACTGGTTGAACAGGGCGTCGCCGCGGCTGGGCCAGGCGCGGGTCACGGTCTGGGAGGCCGGGCCACCGTAGACATGGACCGCCACCGGGTACTTCCTCTCCGGATCGAAGCCGGCGGGCCGGATCAGGCTGTAGTGCAGCTCCGTCCTGCCGTCGGCCGCGGTGAGCGTGCCGTACTCGACCGGCAGCTGTGCGTCGCGGTAGCGCGCGAAAGGATGGTCGGCGTCGGCCGGGTCGTTGCGCAGCAGGGTGGCCAGGCGCGTGCCATCGTTGCCGAACAGCTCGATCTGCGGCGGCGTGCGCTCGTTGGACCAGTGGTCGACGTAGACGCTGGCATTGCGCGCGAAGGACGGCGCATGCATGCCCGGCTCCCGCGACAGCTTCTCCACTTCGCCGCCTGCCAGCGGCACGCGGTAGACATGTTTTTCCAGCGGCGATTCGCGGGTGCCGGTGAACCAGGCGTAGCCGGCCTCGGCATCCACCGCGACCAGTTCGTCGACCACCCACGCGCCGGAGGTGAGGGCGGTCAGCTCGCTGCCGTCCTCGCTGGCGATGTACAGGTGCTGGTAGCCGCTGCGTTCGGACGACCACAGGAAGCGGCCATCGGGCAGGAAGCGCAGGGCGTTGTGCAGCGGCACCCAGGTGTCGGAGGTCTCGGTCACCAGCACGCGCTGCCTGCCGCTGGCCAGGTCGGCCTCGACGAGCTCCAGCAGGTGCTGGTCGCGCGACTGGCGCTGGAAGGCCAGGCGCTGCGGGTCGCGCCAGTCGACGCGGGCCAGGTAGATGTCGTGCTCCGGGCCGAGGTCGATCCAGCGTGGCCTGGCCCGTTCGCGCGGGGCGATCGTGCCCAGCTGCACGCGCACGTTGGGATCGCCGGCGGCCGGGTAGCGCTGGTCCACCACCACGGTGCGGTCGGCATGCACCTCGTGGCGCTGGCGCAGCGGCACCGGCGACTCGTCGATGCGGATGAAGGCGATGGCGCTGTCGTCCGGCGCCCACCAGTAGCCGGTGTGGCGGCCCATCTCCTCGTCGGCCACGAACTCGGCCACGCCGTTGGCGATGGTCTCGCTGGCGTCGTGCGTCAGGCGGATCTCGCGGCCGCTGCGCAGGTCGATCACCCACAGGTCGCGGTCGCGCACGAAGCTGGCGTAGCCGCCGCGCGGCGACAGCTTCGGGTCGGTGGCGAAGCCCTTGCCCGAGGTCAGCTTGCGCACCGCCTCGCGACCGCCGCGGGCCAGGTCGTACAGGTACAGCTCGCCGCCCAGCGGGAACAGCAGCGACTTGCCGTCCGGCGACCACTGGTAGTCGACGATGCCGGAATAGGCGGCGATGCGCTGGCGCTCGCGCCGCGCCTTCTCCGCCTCGCTGAGCACCTCTTCGCCCGGCAGCACCACGCTGGAATCGACCAGCATGCGGGTCTGTCCGCTGGCCACGTCGTACTCCCACAGGTCCAGGCGGTTACGGTCCGCCTCCTTGCCGCGCAGGAAGGTCACCCGCGCCCCGTCCGGCGACACCTGCGGTTTCATCAGCGTCGGCCCGGACAGCGGCGCGCTGCCGGTGATCGCCTCGAGGGTGAGCTTCTCCCCGGCCGGGATGGGGCCGGCGGCAACGGGCGAGGTCATGGCGAAGGCGAGCAGCAGCGGCGCGGCGAGCGCGGGAAGCGTGGCGAAACGCATGCAGGCATCCAGTAGGGCGACATGGCCGCATTGTAGGCACAGCGGTGCCTGTGGCGATCGCCCTCGCGGAGGCGTGCTCCGATTGACGGTCCTCCGGGCGCAAATGCAGACTGCGGCCCGCCCCTGCGGGGGCGCATCCGATGGATTTGAGGGGGAAGCGATGGAACGCACAGCCGGATTTGCCGGCTTCCTTGCAGCGCACGGCATCTGGTGCGTGGCCGATGGCGAGCCGCTGGTGCCGATGCCCGGGCAGGAGCCGTCCGCCGACGGGCGCAGGATGCTCCGCTTCGGGGACGAGGACATTGAACAGGCCGTGGCCCAAGCGTTCGATCGCCTCCAGGCCAATCCCCCGGGGCGTCGACCGCGCCGTGCTGGTCTACGACGGCTTCACGGAGCAGGAGGGCGTCCGGACCGACGCGCTGTTCGTCGTGGCCCGTTCCTGCGGCCAGGCTCCGCAAACCCTCAGGATCGTCGTCCCGTACCGCAATGCCGGATCGGAGGGGGGTGTTGCGGTGTATCCGCCAGGGTTCGTGGACTGGCAGGGCGAGGGCGAGCCCGACCTGCGTGCGGCGGGCGCGGCGTCCTTCCGGGGCGTGAAGTCGCAGGGCGAAGCGGCTGCCGTCTGGGCCGACCACTTCGTCGATCCCGCCTGACCGCCGGAAGACCGGCGCCGGAGATTGCATGTCCGCTGGAGCACGGCTTCCTGCCGCCGTGCCCGACCTGATCACCCGCATGGAGAACCGGATCATGGAGAAGATTCCCTGCAACACCTGCGGTGTTCCCATCCTGCCCACCACGGCCCAGCGCAACGACGGGCAGTGCATGCCCTGCGCCAATGGCACGCGGGAGACGATGGGACGCTCCCGCCAGAAGTACCGCGAGTACCGGGCGCGCCTGGAAGCCGATCCGCGGCACATCTACTGGGACGGCCTCTGCTCCCGTGCGTACGGCACGCCTGACGGCTATGACCGGCTCCCGCCCCGGGAGAAGCTGTACTTCGCCGCCTGTTTGCTGGCGGGCGACGTGATCTCCACCGGTTTCGATGCCGCCTTCCGCAATACCGGCGGCGAACGCTATGCCACGGCGCTGCGTTGCCTGGAGGAGATCGGTGCGGTGGACAGCATCAGGATCCTCGAGGCGGCCAGGCAGATCGTGTTCGGGTTCGGCGGCGTTCCAGCCAGTGCCTGGGCCTGCGACGAAGCCTTCGAGCGGCTGACGCCCGGCCAGGAGCAACGGCTGGAAGAGCTGGATCGCCAGTTCCGCGCGGATCCCGATGGCCTGCACGACCGCTTCGAAGCGTTCGCCCTGCGGCATGGGCTGTACGAACGGCCGGCCGGGGCGCCTGAGGGCTGACGTGCCCCATCCGCGGACAGGCGCGCAAGCACCGGGCCTGTCGACGGCGCGCTTGACAGCTCCTGCATGCTGGAACTTTCCCGAGAGGAGTGCGCCATGCAGCCCGAGGCCATCAAGGCACTGTTCGACCAGCAGGCCGCCGGCTACGACCGGCAGTGGGAGAAGACCGCGCCGATCCGCCAGTGCCTGCACTTCCTGCTGGAGCCGGTGTTCGCCGGACTTCCGGAGGATGCGCGGATCCTCTGCGTCGGCGTGGGCACCGGTGCGGAGATGGCGCACCTTGCGCGGCGCTGCCCCGGCTGGCGCTTCATGGCGGTCGATCCGTCCGGGGCGATGCTGGAGGTGAGCCGCCGCCGCGCGGAGCAGGAAGGTTTCATCGACCGCTGCGTCTTCCATGCCGGCTACGTGCAGGAACTGCCGGAAGCCCCGGCATATGACGCGGCGACCTGCTTCCTGGTGTCCCAGTTCATCCTCGACATCGACGAGCGGGCCGCCCTGTTCCGCGCCATCGCCGCGCGTTTGCGGCCCGGAGGACTGCTGGCCAGCTCGGACCTGGCGGCCGATACCGCATCGCCGGAGTACGCGGTGCTGCTGGAGGCCTGGATGCGGACGATGGCCGGCGCCGAGGTCCCGGCGGATGCGCTGGAGCGCATGCGCCGGGCCTATGGCGAGGACGTGGCCGTGCTGCCGCCGGCGCAGGTCGAGGCGATCCTGCGCGCGGGCGGTTTCGAGCTCCCCGTGCCGTTCTTCCAGGCCGGACTGATCCACGCCTGGGTGTCGCGGCGGGCAGCAGGCTGAGGCGGGTTCGCCTCAGCGGCCGAACAGCTGCTTGCGTTCTTCTTCCGTCAGCGGCTTGCCTGCGTTCGGGTTGACCTGCTGGGTCAGGGCGTAGGCGCGCTGGGTGGCCGGGCGTCCGGCGATGCTGGCGTGCCAGCGGCGCAGTTCCGGATACGGCTCCAGGTCCAGCGGGGCCCTGGTGTACGGATTGATCCAGGGATAGGCGGCCATGTCGGCGATGGTGTACTGGTCGCCGGCGATGAAGGCGCGGCCCTGCAGCCGCCTGTCGAGCACGCCCAGCAGGCGCTGCACCTCGCGGGTGTAGCGGTCGATGGCGTACTCGATCCTCTCCGGGGCGTAGACGGTGAAGTGGCCGTACTGGCCGGTCATCGGGCCCTGGCCGGCGATCTGCCAGGCCAGCCACTGGTCCACCTCGACGCGTCCACGCAGGCCTTCGCCGCCGAAGCGCCCGGTCTTGTCGGCCAGGTAGCGCAGGATCGCGCCGGACTCGAACACCGTGATCGGCTCGCCCAGGTCGTTGGGCTCGCGGTCGATGATCGCCGGCATCTTGTTGTTCGGCGAGAACGCCAGGAACTCCGGCCTGAACTGGTCGCCCTTGCCGATGTCCACCGGCTTGATGGTGTAGGGCAGGCCGGCTTCCTCCAGGAACAGGGTGATCTTGTGGCCGTTGGGGGTGGGCCAGTAGTAAAGCTCGATCATGCGCATGCCTCCGGTTCGGGCCTGCGAGTGTAGGGCGGGAAGGGGGGCGGCCCCGTCGCCACCGCTGGCCTGCTGCGTTGCAGCCGCCGGTCCGGTCCGGGGTGCGCCCGCCGCCGGAGGTGCCCCGGGGCCCGGTGGCCCCCTGCTGCTTGGCAGGCGGCGGGGTGCACAGCTACCCTGCGCCGTCTTTTCCGCATTGCAGCAGCCCCATGTCGCAGCCCACGCCGCACCGTCCGCTCAGCCCCCTTTCGTCCCTGATCTTCGCCTCGCGCTGGCTGCAGCTGCCGCTGTACCTGGGCCTGATCCTGGCGCAGTGCGTCTACGTGTTCCTGTTCGCCAAGGAACTTTGGCACCTGGTCCACGACGCGCCGAGCATGGGCGAGCAGCAGATCATGCTGATCGTGCTGGGCCTGATCGACGTGGTGATGATCTCCAACCTGCTGGTGATGGTGATCGTCGGCGGCTACGAGCCCTTCGTCTCGCGCCTGGGCCTGGAAGGCCACCCGGACCAGCCGGAGTGGCTGAGCCACGTCAACGCCTCGGTGCTGAAGGTGAAGCTGGCGATGGCGATCATCGGCATCTCCTCGATCCACCTGCTGAAGACCTTCATCGCCGCCGGCACCCTCAACGGCCTGCCGTTCTGCCCGCCGGAGCTGGTCGCCACCGCCGCCTCCAACGTCGGTGCCGCCCGCTGCAACGCCCTGACCACCGATGGCGTCCTGTGGCAGACCATCATCCATATCGTCTTCATCCTGTCGGCCATCGGCATCGCCTGGACCGACAAGCTGATGACCCACAACAGCCACAAGCGCGAGCACGGCAGCCACTGAGCCGTCGCGCCGCCCGCCGCGACCGCGCGGGACAGGAATGCCGGAGGGCCGCCGCAGGGCGGCCCTTCGTCGTTCATGTATCCGCGGAATCCGGCGCGGACGCACGCCGGGGCTGCCTCCGCTTCCCCTGCGGCAGGGCCCGGCGCATGAACCGCAGGCACGCGTCTCACGGCCTGCGCCCCCCGAACCCGTAAAATGCGCCCATGGATGTCTCCCACCTTCTCGACGGCCTCAACAGCGCCCAGCGCGAGGCCGTCTCGGCCCCGCCCGGCCATTACCTCGTGCTGGCCGGTGCCGGCTCCGGCAAGACCCGCGTCCTCACCCACCGCATCGCCTGGCTCAATGAAGTCCTGGGCGTGCCGGCGCACGGGATCCTCGCGGTCACCTTCACCAACAAGGCCGCCGGCGAGATGCGCGCGCGCGCCGACCTGCAGCTGCGCAACGGCAGCCGCGGCATGTGGATCGGTACCTTCCACGGCATCGCCCATCGCCTGCTGCGCCTGCACTGGAACGAGGCGAAGCTGCCCGAATCCTTCCAGGTGCTCGACAGCGACGACCAGCAGCGCCTGGTCAAGCGCGTGGTGCAGCAGCTGGAGCTGGACGAGGGCCGCTTCCCGCCACGCCAGATCGCCTGGTGGATCAACGCGCAGAAGGACGAGGGCCGCCGCCCGCAACACATCCAGGCGGTCAACGACCCGTGGACCGAGTCCATGCGCCGCGCCTACGAGCTGTACCAGGAGCGCTGCGACCGCGCCGGCCTGGTCGACTTCGCCGAACTGCTGCTGCGCGCCCACGAGCTGCTGCGCGACAACCCGGCCCTGCTGCAGCACTACCGCACCCGTTTCCGCGAGCTGCTGATCGACGAGTTCCAGGACACCAACGCCATCCAGTACGCCTTCGTGCGGGTGCTGGCCGGAGATACCGGCCACGTGTTCGTGGTCGGCGACGACGACCAGGCCATCTACGGCTGGCGCGGCGCCAAGGTGGAGAACGTGCAGCAGTTCTTGCGCGACTTCCCCGGTGCGCAGACCATCCGCCTGGAGCAGAACTACCGCTCCACCGCCAACATCCTCAATGCCGCCAACGCGGTGATCGCGCACAACCCCGACCGCATCGGCAAGCAGCTGTGGACTGACAGCGGCGAAGGCGAGCCGGTGGACGTGTACGCGGCCTACAACGAGATGGACGAGGCCCGCTTCGTGGTCGAGCGCATCCGCCAGTGGGTGCGCGACGGCGGCAGCTGGCGGGAGGCGGCGGTGCTGTACCGCTCCAACGCCCAGTCGCGCGCGCTGGAAGAGGTCCTGCTGTCCGAGCAGGTGCCGTACCGCGTCTATGGCGGCATGCGCTTCTTCGAGCGGGCCGAGATCAAGGACACCCTGGCCTACCTGCGCCTGGTCGCCAGCCGCGCCGACGACGCGGCGTTCGAGCGCACGGTCAACACGCCGGCGCGCGGCATCGGCGACCGCACCCTGGACGAGATCCGGCGCCGCGCCCGCGAGCGTTCGCAGTCGCTGTGGGATGCGGCCACCGCGCTGGTGGCTGAGAACGCCCTGGCGGCGCGCGCCCGCAACGCGGTAGCGGGCTTCCTCGGCCTGATCGAGGCACTGGACGCGGAGACCGCCGACCTGGCGCTGAAGGACCGGGTCGACCACGTGCTGGCCCGATCCGGCCTGCGCCAGCACTGGGCCAGCGAGTCGCGCGGCCAGCTCGACGCCGAGTCGCGGCTGGAGAACCTGGACGAGCTGGTCTCGGTCGCCTCGCGCTTCTCCCGCGCCGAGCTGGACGAGGAGCAGGAAAGCATGAGCGAGCTGGTCGCCTTCCTGTCCTATGCGGCGCTGGAGGCCGGCGAAGGCCAGGCCCAGGCTGACGAGGACGGCGTGCAGCTGATGACCCTGCACTCGGCCAAGGGCCTGGAGTTCCCGCTGGTGTTCCTAGTCGGCGTGGAGGAGGGCGTGTTCCCCAGCAGCAAGTCGCTGGAGGAAAGCGGCCGGCTCGAGGAGGAGCGGCGCCTGGCCTACGTGGGCATCACCCGCGCCCGGCAGAAGCTGGTGATGACCTATGCCGAGAGCCGGCGCATCCACGGCATGGACATGTACGGCATGCCCTCGCGCTTCCTGCGCGAGATCCCCGGCCACCTGCTCAACGAGGTGCGCCCGCGGGTGCAGGTGGCACGGCCGATGGCCGCACCGCCGCGCACCCCGGTGCATCCGGCGATCGAGGCGCCGGCCATCGCCCTGGGCCAGGCGGTGATGCACCCCAGCTTCGGCCGCGGCGTGGTCACCGACTACGAAGGCAGCGGTGCCCACGCGCGGGTGCAGGTGAACTTCGACGACGCCGGCAGCAAGTGGCTGGTGCTGGCCTTCGCCAAGCTGCAGCCGGTCTGAGCCGGGGTCGCGACCGGGCAGGGCGTTGGCCGCGTATCCGCGCCATCACGCCCGCGGATGTGCAATATGTGCAATCCCATGCCTGGAGGGCGCCATGTACCGATGCATCCTGATCGCCACTGACGGTTCCGAGCTGGCCGGCAAGGGCCTGGACCATGGCCTGGCCCTTGCGCGCGCGGTCGGCGCGAAGGCGGTGGTGGTGACGGTGACCGAGCCATGGATGCCGGCGTTCGACGACGCCCTCGCCCTGTCCGCCGATCCGGACATGCAGCGGCAGTACCGCGAAGGCTGCGAGCGCTCGGCCCAGCACATCCTTGCCGACGCGGCCGCGCAGGCGGCATCGACGGGCGTCGAATGCGAGACCGTGCACGTGCCCGATGGCCATCCGTCCGACGCCATCGTCCACGCCGCCGGCGCACATGGCGCCGACCTGGTGGTGATGGCCTCGCACGGCCGCCGCGGCCTGGGCAAGGTGTTGCTGGGCAGCCAGGCCGAAGCGGTGCTGGCGCGCTCGAAGGTGCCGGTGCTGGTGGTGCGCTGAGCGCGGCCTTCAGGCCGCGCCGCCAAGGTGCTCGTACAGGATCGCCGCGCCGATGGCGATCATCACGATGCCGCCGGCCAGTTCAGCGCGCTGCCCGACCAGGGCACCGAACACGCGCCCGAGCAGGATGCCGATGGTGACCATCACCATCGTGCACAGGCCGATGACCAGCGCGACCACAGCGATTGGCGCATCCAGGAAGGCCAGGCTCACGCCCACCGCCATCGCATCGATGCTGGTGCCCAGGGCAAGCAGCGCCATGTTCCAGAAGCCGTGGCGCCGAGCCGGATTTTCTCCGTCCTCGTTGCCGTCCGGGTGGATGCCGTGCCAGATCATGTGCAGGCCCAGCAGGACCAGCAGGCCGAACGCGATCCAGTGGTCCCAGGCGGTGATGTAACGCGCCGCGGCGATACCCAGCAGCCAGCCGATCACCGGGGTGATGCCCTCGATCACGCCGAACAGCAGCCCGGTGCGCAGGGCCAGGCCAATGCCGGGGCGCTGCATCGCCGCGCCCTTGCCCACGGCCGCGGCGAAGGCATCGGTGGACATGGCCAGGCCGATCATGAGGATGGAAAGCGGGCGCATCGGGAATACCAGGCTGGACAACGGACACGGCCGGCTGGCGCCCAGCCTCGGACGCGTCAGCCAACCGTTGGTCTCGCCAGTCCTTGCGGTGTCCGCGCCACGGCCTTGGCCGAGTGTGTTGACGCGGACGCCCTGCCGTTGCGGCGGGGCAGGCTACTCCCCAAACGAGGATGGACAGGATACCACGCAGGCCATCGGTGGCGCCTATCACTGGCCACGTGGCGAGACTCCTTCAGCCGCTAACCGGGGGTCTCGTCATCTGTCGTGACGCTGCAAAGGGCATCCAGACCGCCCCGGTCTCGGCGAGCAATGGCACGCTTGCGGTCTTCGCAGGTTGGCCAAGGACGGCCGTCCAGAACGGAGTCAACCCGATCCCAGAACAGGTCGTAAGCCGCCCGGGCCTGCAAGGGCGTGCCTGGTGTTGTGCTTGACTGGACTCCCCAGCCTGAAGAAGCGCCAGGATTGAAGGTGGGGGACGGCATGACCGCCATTACCTGGCGCGTGATCATGACCGATGCTTGGGTGGCTCCGTCGGCCTCTTGTGTCTCGATCGTCCAGTAGTCGGTGCCGCCGGTGGCCATCAAAACCGCGTACACGGTCCATCGACGGGTGCCAATCAGCTTTCCAGTCGGGTAGTCGAAAGTGAAATCGTGGTCTGCCGCACGCAGTACTTTCTCTGCTGCGTCCAGTACCTCTCGTGGCGATTTCCCGGCGAAGGAGCGGGTGTGGATTTCCTCCCATTCCTGGCGGGCGGGTGCAGGTGGGACGCTGATACATCCGCCCAGAACCAAACAGCACAGACCCAATACAAGGCCGCGCATGTGTCCTCCTCGCAGAGGGCCACTATCTGGCCCTGCCGATTTGCCTGCCAAGTCACGACCTGCGTGAAAAAAGGGCGGGTCGCGGCTTGGTCCTGTAATACCAGAAAAAAAGTAGCGGGGCGGTGCGTCCGGACGCGAACTAGCGCTTCCTTGGCGGCACCGACACATGCAGGTGCCCCGGCACGTGCCAGCGCCAGGGGAACTCGACCGCGCGGCTGATGCCGATGCGTGGACCGACGACGGGCGTATCCGGCGGCGGGGTGCCGTCGCTGGCGATGCGGATGCCGCGGTCGCCGCCGACCAGGTCCGCGCCGTCGAAGTCGCGGTTGATGCCGAAGGCCTGCGAGAGCTTGCCCGGGCCGCTGGCCAGGTCGCGGTCGCGGCGCGCGCGGGGCCGGGCCTGGCGCATCAGTTCCACGCCCAGCAGCGGCTCGGCCGCGCGCAGCAGCACGCCGAAGCCTTCCCCGGCTTCGCCGCACACCGCATTGCTGCCCCAGTGCATGCCATAGGTGAAATAGACATAGAGGTGCCCGGCCTCGCCGAACATGGTCGCCGTCCGTGCGGTGCGGCCGCGGAACGAGTGCGCGGCCGGATCCTCGCTGCCGGCATAGGCCTCGACCTCGACGATGCGCGCGGCGCGCCCGTCGCTGCGCACCAGGATCTTGTTCAGCAGCTCCGGCGCCACCAGCGCCGGGTGGCGGCGATAGAACTCGCGGGGCAGGACCTGCCAGGTCGGGTCGGGGAGGCCGGTCACGTCGTCGCTGGATACAGGGCGGACAGGGGACGGGAAGCCTAGCGCGTCGACGTGTGCTGCGCGTCACCGGCGCGGCATGCCCCCTGCCGATATGCACATGCGGACCGGGCAAACAACGTTAGGATCGGCGGACATCGCGAGTCGCCACGGGAGCCCGTTCCATGAACATGCCTTCGCGTCGCCGTTTCCTCGCCCACTCGCTGCTGGCCACCTCGGCCGTCGCGGGTGCCTCCCTGCTGGGCGCGCCCGGCCGCCTCTGGGCCGCTGCCGGCGAACCCGCCCCGTCGCCGCTGCTGACCCGGCCCATCCCGTCCACCGGCGAGCTGCTGCCGGTGATCGGCGCCGGCACCTCCGGCAGCTACGACGTCGACCCCGGTTCGGCCGAGTACGCCCAGCTGCAGCTGGTGGTAAAGCACTTCTTCGAGGGCGGCGGCTCGGTGATCGACACCTCGCCCAACTACGGCCGTTCCGACACCGTCGTCGGCAGCCTGCTGGCCGACGGCGGCTGGCGCGATCGCTGCTTCCTCGCCACCAAGATCGCCGCCGACAGCGCCGAGGATGCGCGCGCGCAGTGGGCCGAGTCGTTGCGTCGGCTGCGCACCGACCACGTCGAGTTGCTGCAGGTGCACAACATGCGCGACTGGCAGCGGCAGCTGCCCTACGCGCGCGAGCTGAAGGCGCAAGGCCGGACGAAGTACGTGGGCGTCACCCACTACACCGATGCCGGCCTGCCGGAGCTGGAACGGATCCTGCGCAGCGAGAAGCTGGATTTCATCCAGATCCACTACTCGGTCAATTCCACCAACGCGGCGAAGACGGTGCTGCCATTGGCACGGGACCGCGGCGTGGCCGTGCTGGTCAACCGCGCCTTCGACGACGGCCGCCTGTTCTCCCAGGTGCGCGACAGGCCGTTGCCGGGCTGGGCAGCGGAAGCCGGGGTGACCTCCTGGGCGCAGATGTTCCTGAAGTTCGCCATCAGCCATCCGGCGGTGACCGTGGTGATCCCGGCCACGGGCAAGCCCGAGCGCCAGCTCGACCAGCTCAGGGCGGGCACCGGGCCCCTGCTCAGCAAGGCCCAGCAGCAGGAACTGGTCCGCCAGTTCTCCGCCTGAGCCGCGCCCGATGACGCCCGCGCCCGGCACTGCTGACCGCACGCCACTACTGTCACGCCTGTTCGGCGTGCAACCGCACGAAGCGCCGGCGGTCGGTGCCGGGCTGGCGATGTTCTTCCTGCTGTTCACCGGCTACTTCATGTTGCGGCCGGTGCGCGAGACCTTCGGCGTGGCCGGGGGCGTGGACAACCTGCAGTGGCTGTTCACCGGCACCTTCCTGGCCACCATCGCGGTGCTTCCGGCGTTCGGCTGGATCGCGTCGAAGGTGCCGCGGCGCCGGATCCTGCCGTGGGTGTTCGGCCTGGTGGTGGCGACCCTGCTCGGCTTCGGGCTGAGCCTGCTGCTGCAGCCGGAGGACGTGTGGGTCGGGCGCGCGTTCTACATCTGGGTCTCGGTGGTCAACCTGCTGCTGATCTCGCTGGCCTGGAGCGTGCTGGCCGACGTGTTCGCGCCTTCGGAAGCCAAGCGCCTGTTCGCCCTGGTCGCCTCGGGTGCCAGTGCCGGTGGCCTGCTGGGCCCGCTGCTGACCGCGCTGCTGGTCGGGGTGCTTGGCCATGGCGGCCTGCTGCTGCTTTCGTCGCTGCTGATCGGCGGCAGCGCCGCCACCGCGCTGTGGCTCCATCGCTGGCGCGACCGCCATCCGCTGCCCGCGCGCGAGCGCGCGGCCGCACCGCCACCCAGGCGGCTGGGCGGCAATCCGTTCGAGGGCGCCCTCGATGTGTTCCGTTCGCCGTACCTGCTGGGCATCGCCCTGTTCGTGGTGCTGCTGAGCACGGTGACCACCTTCCTGTACTTCGAGCAGGCGCGGATGGTCGCCGACCTGTTCCCCGACCGCGGCCAGCAGACCCGGGTGTTCGGCCTGATCGACACCGCCGTCCAGGTGCTGGCCATCCTCACCCAGCTGTTCGTGACCGGCCATATCGCCCGGAAGCTCGGCGTGGGCGTGCTGCTGGTGGCGGTGCCCCTGGTGATGGCGGCCGGTTTCCTGTGGCTGGCGCTGGCCCCGGTGTTCGCGGTGTTCGTGGTGGTGATGGTCGCCCGCCGCGCCGGCGAGTACGCGCTGGTGCGCCCGGGCCGGGAGATGCTCTACACCGTCGTGCCCGCGGCGCAGAAGTACAAGGCCAAGAACTTCATCGACACCGCGGTCTACCGTGGCGGCGACGCGCTGTCGGCCTGGGTCAAGCGCATGCTCGACCTGCTCGGCGAGCACCCCTCGCTGGCGCTGTTCATCGGCGCCGGCATCGCCCTGGCCTGGGCCGGCACCGGCCTGGCGCTGGGACGCGCCCAGCGCCGGCGCGAAGCCGCTGCGGAGTAGGGCGGCGCCTCAGGACGCCGCGGCCTCGGCCTCCAGTTCCAGGAATCCGCCGGACTGGCGCTGCCACAGTTGCGCGTACAGGCCGCCGGCGGCCAGCAGCTGTTCGTGCGTGCCCTGTTCGACGATGCGGCCCTGGTCCATGACCACCAGCCGGTCCATCGCCGCGATGGTCGACAGGCGGTGGGCGATCGCGATCACCGTCTTGCCCTGCATCAGCCGGTACAGGTTCTCCTGGATCACCGCTTCGACTTCCGAGTCCAGCGCCGAGGTAGCCTCGTCCAGCACCAGGATCGGCGCATTCTTCAGCAGCACGCGGGCGATGGCGATGCGCTGGCGCTGGCCACCGGACAGCTTCACGCCGCGTTCGCCGACCTGGGCGTCGTAGCCGCGCCGGCCCTTGGCGTCGACCAGCTCCATGATGAAGTCGTGCGCATTGGCCTGGCGCGCGGCCTCGATCATCTCTTCCTCGGTCGCGTCAGGGCGGCCGTACATGATGTTCTCGCGCACCGAGCGGTGCAGCAGCGAGGTGTCCTGGGTGACGACGCCGATCGCCGCGCGCAGCGAATCCTGGGTGACCGTGGCGATGTCGCTGCCGTCGACCAGGATGCGGCCGCCTTCGCGGTCGTAGAAGCGCAGCAGCAGGTTGACCAGGGTCGACTTGCCGGCGCCGGAGCGGCCGACCAGGCCGACCTTCTCGCCCGGGCGCACGTGCAGGTCCAGGCCCTCGATCACGCCGCCCTGCTTGCCGTAGTGGAAGGTGACGTGGTCGAAGCGGATGTCGCCCCGTACCGGGCCGATCGGCGCCGCGTCCGGGCGGTCGTCCACCGTGGCCGGCAGGGCGATGGAGTTGATGCCGTCCTGCACCGTGCCGATGTTCTCGAACAGCGCCGACATCTCCCACATGATCCACTGCGACATGCCCATCAGCCGCAGCACGAAGGCGATGGCCACCGCGATCGCGCCCACGCTCACGGCGTCCTGCATCCACAGGCCGATGCCGGTGGCGGCCACCGCGAACAGCAGCAGCATGTTGAGGGTGTCGTTGCTGACGTTGACGAAGGTCGCCAGCCGCATTTGCCGGTGTACGGTGCCGAGGAAGCCGTCCATCGACCCGCGCGCGTATTCCTCCTCGCGATGCGAATGGGAGAAGAGCTTCACCGTGGCGATGTTGGTGTAGCTGTCCACGATCCGCCCGGTCATGGTCGAGCGTGCATCGGCCTGCTCCTGCGCGACCTTGTTGAGCCGCGGGATCGCGTAGCGCAGCAGCGCGGCGTAGGCGGCCAGCCAGCCGGCGAACGGCAGCATCAGCCGCCAGTCGGCCGAGGCCGCCACCAGCAGTGCGCCGCCGAAGTACACGACCACGTAGTTGCCCACGTCCAGCAGCTTGATCACCGTCTCGCGCACCGCCAGCGAGGTCTGCATCAGCTTGGTGGCGATGCGCCCGGCGAACTCGTCCTGGAAGTAGCCCATGGACTGGCGCAGCAGGTAGCGGTGCACCCGCCAGCGGATGCGCATGGGGAAGTTGCCCAGCAGGGTCTGGTGGATCACCAGCGAGCTGAGCAGGTTCAGCGCCGGCATCACCACCAGCACCACCACGGCCATGGCCGCGAACTTCCAGCCTTCCTCGGCCAGGAAGGTGGCCGGGGTATGGCTGGACAGGCGGTCGACGATGGAGCCGGTGAACGCGTACAGCGAGACTTCCGTGATGGCGATCGCGGTGGTCAGCACCGCCATCAGTGCCAGCCACGGCTCGGTGCCGCGGGTGTAGTGGCGGCAGAACGCATACAGCGAACGCGGCGGCTGCACCACCGGCGCCGGCGGATACGGATCGATGCGGCGTTCGAACCAGCGGAACAGCCAGCTGCGGCGGGACGGGGTCGGATTGGTGGTTGCGTCCATCAGGGATTCTGGCGGGGGCGCCCGGGAGGCGGCGTAACAGGGGCGGGCGCGGTCTGGCGGCGTGCGCGCTGCACGCCGCGCCGCCCGGATGCGCGATCGGGGACGGCGGCAAACCGGTCGTCGGACCGGGTGGCAGGCAGGTGCCAGGGGCATGGCCGAAGCGAGGCCTGCGGCGTTCCGGTTCCGGGCCGGGCGCGGCGGGATGCGCCGATTCTACCCCGGTGCCGGCAATGCCCATGCCGTGGCCAGGCGGACGCTGCGTGCCAGCGCCGGGCCGCGGCGCATAGCGCTTACCAGGAGAACAGCTTCCAGTAGACCTGGGGCAGCTTGTCCGCGTCGTCCTTGTCCAGCGCGCCGTCGCCGTCGCGGTCGTACAGGTAGTAGGCGGGGCCGCGCACCGGGGTGATGCGGACCATGCGCAGCTGGCCACCGACCCGGTATTCGTCCAGGCGGTCGCCGTTCTCCAGCACCCGGGTGGCCACTTCGGCGCCGCTGACGTCCACCGGGGCATCGGCAGGCGCGGTGGTGGCGCAGCTGGCGAGCAGGAGGCTGGCGGCCAGCGTGGCGGCAATCTTGGTCGGCGTGCGCATGGCGTTTCTCCCGGGTGGACGCGGCAATTATGCGCGATGGCCGGCATGGGTGGCGCCCACGCCGCCGGGTGGGACGCAGTGGTGCGGGCGCGGCTGGCGCCGTTGGCGGCTGGTTCCGGGGCGGGCCGCTAGAATGCAGCGATGAAACGCCTCATCCTGATCGACGGTTCCAGCTACCTCTACCGCGCCTTCCACGCGCTGCCGCCGCTGACCAATGCCGCCGGCGAGCCCACCGGCGCGCTGTTCGGCGTGGTCAACATGCTGCGGGCCACGCTCAAGGAGAAGCCCGACTACGTGGCCTTCGTGGTCGATGCGCCGGGCAAGACCTTCCGCGACGACCTCTACCCCCAGTACAAGGCCAACCGCCCGCCGATGCCCGACGAGCTGCGCGCCCAGGTGCAGCCGATGTGCGACATCGTCCACGCGCTGGGCATCGACATCCTGCGCGTGGAGGGGGTCGAGGCCGACGACGTGATCGGCACCCTGGCGACCCGGGCCGCCGACGCCGGCATGGAGGTCACCATCTCCACCGGGGACAAGGACTTCGCCCAGCTGGTGCGGGCACCGGACGGCAACGGTGGCGGCTCGATCGCCCTGGTCAACACCATGACCGGCAGCCGCATGGATTCGGACGCGGCGGTGATCGACAAGTTCGGCGTGCCGGCTTCGCGCATCGTCGACCTGCTGGCGCTGATGGGCGACGCCATCGACAACGTCCCCGGCGTGGAGAAGTGCGGTCCCAAGACCGCGGCCAAATGGATCGGCGAATACGGTTCGCTGGAGGGCGTGATCGCCGCGGCCCCGGGCATCAAGGGCAAGATCGGCGAGAACCTGCGCGCGGCCCTGGACCGCCTGCCGCTCAACCGCGAGCTGGTGACCATCCGTACCGACGTGCCACTGGAACAGGGACCGGAGGCGCTGGTCCTGCGCGAGCGCCATGTCGACCAGCTGCGCGAGCTGTATGCCCGCTACGGCTTCAACCAGGCCCTGCGCGAGCTGGAAGGCGGCGCGGTCGCCGGCGAGGTGGCGGAGAAGGAGCCCGGGCGCGCCCGTTCCTCCGGATTCGCCACGGCCTCCGCGGTGGCGCCCGAGGGCCTGGATCCGGCCCTGGCCGCGCCCGGTCAGTACGAGACCATCACCACGGCCGGACAGCTGCAGGCCTGGATCGACGCCCTGCGCGCCGCCGGCGGCTTCGCCCTGGACACCGAGACCGACAGCCTCGACCCGATGCGCGCGCGCCTGGTCGGCCTGAGCTTCGCCGCCGAACCCGGCCGCGCGGCCTACCTGCCGCTGGGCCACGACTACCCGGGCGCGCCGGCGCAGCTGGACCGCGAGCAGGCCCTGGGCCTGCTGCGCCCGCTGCTGGCTGATCCGTCCGTGCGCAAGCTCGGCCAGCACGGCAAGTACGACCTGCACGTGCTGCGCCGGCACGGCGTGCCGGTGGCCGGCTACGCCGACGACACCCTGCTGGAGAGCTTCGTGCTCGATTCCGGCAACGCCCGCCACGACATGGACAGCCTGGCCCTGCGCCACCTGGGCTACACCACGGTCAAGTACGAGGACGTGTGCGGCAAGGGTGCAAAGCAGATCCCGTTCTCGCAGTGCGCGCTGGACGACGCCACCCGCTACGCCGCCGAGGACGCCGACATCACCCTGCGCCTGCACCGCGTGCTGTCGGCGCGCCTGCAGGCCGAGCCGCAGCTGCAGGCCGTGTACCGCGACATCGAGATGCCGCTGGTGCAGGTGCTGGAACGGATCGAGGCCAACGGCGTGCTGGTGGACATGGAGGAGCTGCGCCGGCAGAGCGCGGACCTGTCGCGGCGCATGCTGGAGGCCCAGGAGCGCGCCACCGCGCTGGCCGGGCGCACCTTCAACCTGGACTCGCCCAAGCAGCTGTGCGCGCTGCTGTTCGACGAGCTGAAGCTGCCGGCGCTGGTGAAGACGCCCAAGGGCCAGCCCTCGACCAACGAGGAGGCGCTGGAGGCCATCGCCGACCTGCACGAGCTGCCGCGGATCATCCTCGAGTACCGCGGCCTGGCCAAGCTGCGCAGCACCTACACCGACAAGCTGCCGGAAATGGTCAACCCGGAGACCGGACGGGTGCATACCAGCTACCACCAGGCCGGCGCGGCCACCGGCCGGCTGTCCTCGTCCGATCCGAACCTGCAGAACATCCCGATCCGCACCGACGACGGCCGCCGCATCCGCCGCGCCTTCGTCGCGCCGCCGGGGCGCAAGCTGATCGCCTGCGACTACTCGCAGATCGAGCTGCGGATCATGGCCCACCTCTCGCAGGACGCCGGCCTGCTGCGCGCGTTCGCGTCCGGCGCCGACATCCACCGCGCCACCGCGGCGGAGGTGTTCGGCCGGCCGCTGGAGGAAGTGACGGTCAACGAACGCCGCGCGGCCAAGGCGATCAACTTCGGCCTGATGTACGGCATGGGCGCATTCGGCCTGGCGCGCCAGCTGGGCATCGACCGCGGCCAGGCGCAGGACTACATCGCCCTGTACTTCAGCCGTTACCCGGGCGTGCGCGACTACATGGAGCGCACCCGCGAGCAGGCGCGCGAGCGCGGCTTCGTCGAGACCGTGTTCGGCCGCCGCCTGCACCTGGAGGCGATCAATTCGCGCAACGCGGCGCAGCGCGCCGGCGCCGAGCGCGCGGCGATCAACGCGCCGATGCAGGGCACGGCGGCGGACATCATCAAGCGGGCGATGATCACCGTGGATGCCTGGCTGGCCGGGCATGCCGGGCGCGCCCGCATGCTGCTGCAGGTGCACGACGAACTGGTGTTCGAAGCCGACGAGGATTTCGTGCCGGTACTGGTGGAGAACGTGCGTGGGCTGATGTCTTCGGCGGCCGAGCTCAGCGTCCCTCTGGTCGTCGATACCGGTATCGGATGCAACTGGGACGAGGCCCATTGACCGCGTTGTTCACGGCCTTTTTACAGAATCTTCTGATTTCAGCGGTTACCGCGCGAAAAGCACTGAATCCGGCATAAATATCCGCCCAAACACGGGGTCTTCTTCACGAAACATCAATGTCTCCCGTGCTTACATAACCCTCGACAGGTGCAACGCCTGTCGCGGATCTCTCCCTTCCCCTGGAGCAGATCTACTGGAACGAAGGCTCCTCCCCAAGCCGTCGTTCCCCGGCCCCGCCAACCTCCCCCTGGTTGGCGGGGCTTCTTATTTCCGGCCCCATGGAACGTGGCCCGGAACATGCCCGGGCACAGCGCGCCGGACGACCCCATCGTCCGGCGCATCCGTTCCGTGGAACCGGATTCCCTCCGGCGGCCGCAGGCCGCCATCCCCTATCCCCTGGCGATGCTCAGGCAGGCTCCTGCGACAGCCAGTCGCGCGGTACCAGGTACTCGCGCAGGCGTGCCTCGGCGCTGCCTTCCTCGGGCTGGTAGCCGTACTCCCAGCGCACGCGCGGGGGCAGGCTCATCAGGATGGACTCGGTGCGTCCGCCGCTCTGCAGCCCGAACAGGGTGCCGCGGTCGTAGACCAGGTTGAACTCGACGTAGCGTCCGCGGCGGTAGAGCTGGAACTCGCGCTCGCGCTCGCCGTACGGGGTGTCCTTGCGGCGTTCGACGATCGGCAGGTAGGCATCGAGGAAGCCATCGCCGACCGCGCGCAGGTAGGCGAAGTCGCGCTCGAAGTCGCCGTGCAGGTCGTCGAAGAACAGGCCGCCCACGCCGCGGGTCTCGTTGCGGTGGCGCAGGAAGAAGTAGTCGTCGCACCAGCGCTTGTGCTGGGCGTAGCGCTCCGGGCCGAACGGCGCGCACAGGTCGGCGGCGGTGCGGTGCCAGTGCAGCACGTCCTCGTCGAACGGGTAGAACGGGGTCAGGTCGAAGCCGCCGCCGAACCACCAGGCCACCGTCTCGCCGTCGCGCTGGGCCTGGAAGTGGCGCACGTTGGCGTGGGTGGTCGGCAGGTAGGGATTGCGCGGGTGGAACACCAGCGACACGCCGGTGGCACGCCAGGAGGCGCCCGCCAGCTCGGGCCGGGCGGCGCTGGCCGATGGCGGCAGGCGGCTGCCGGAGACGTCCGAGAAGCCGATGCCGGCCTGCTCGAACACCGCGCCGTCGCGCAGCACACGGGTACGGCCGCCACCGGCATGGGTGCTGCCGCCCGGTTCGCCCGGGCGGGTCCAGGCGTCCTCGACGAAGCGGGCCTGGCCGTCGGCGGACTCGATGGCGGTGCAGATGCGGTCCTGCAGCCCGGTCAGATAGTCCCTAACGAGGTCGAAGTTCGGATCCATGGCACGCATTCTAGCGGGCGGACCGGGTCCGACCTTTGATCGGGATCAATCCTGCCCGGTGCGGCCGAACTCGGCGCGCACCTCCGGGGTGCAGAGTTTCCAGGCCACGTACCCGTGCAATGCGGCGAAGGCCAGCGAGGTCAGCGTCGCGGTGGCCAGCGAGACGGCCCGGTTGAACTTCATCTGGGCCAGGAATTCCCGGCCATCCGGCGTATCGAGGAACTCGGCCGGGAACATGCCGACCATGCCGTCGAAGAACTGCCCGGCCAGGGGCAGCGAGGCGAAGTTGAGCGCGGCCGAGGCCACCAGGAAGCCGATGAAGCCCCAGCGGGCCCACTCCAGGCGCCGCAGCAGGCCCCAGGACGAGGCCAGGAACAGCACGGCCAGCGCCAGCCCCAGCAGGGAAAGCAGCCGCCGCTGCTCCAGCATCCAGGCCCCTGCCGGCGGCATGGCCGGGTGCGCTGCGAACCGCGCCACGGTGTCGTCGGACAGCAGCAGGGCGAAGACGGCCTGGAGCAGCGAACCGGCCAGCACCAGGACGGCCAGCAACAGCGAGATGCGGCCGAGCACGGTGACGAAACCGGTGCGTGGCAGCGGTGGCGGTGCGTTCATGCTCGACTCCCCGATCGATGCCCCATTCTGCCCCAGCCGGGCGCCGGCGCGGCGCCCGCCTCAGGCCGACGCGCCGTGCCCGAGGGCCTCGCGCAGCGCCGGCAGCACGTGGCCGGCGCTGAGCGGGGCGACCTTCACCGGGAACGGCGCCCGCGGCAGCACCCAGGCCAGCTCCTCGATCTCGGCGCGGACCTCCGGCTGCCCGTCGACCTCGACCACGTAGGCCTCGGTGCGCACCCGGCGGCCGGGTTCATTGACCGCGTCGGCCTCGAACTCGCCCAGGCGCCAGGCGCTGGCGGCACGCATGGCCACCCCCAGCTCCTCCTCCAGTTCGCGGGCCAGGGTCTGCAGCGTGGCCTCGCCCGGCTCGCGCTTGCCGCCGGGCTGGATGAAGGTGTCCGAGCCGCGCTTGCGTACCAGCAGGACCCGGCCGTCCTGGTCGCGGATGACGGCGGCGACGGTGCGGATCGGTTCCGCGGCCGCGCTCATCGCGCCGGCTCCTTGAGCGTGCGCTCGAACAGCTTGTGGATGCGCCGGTATTCGTCGAACCAGGAATCGGCGCGGGTGAAGCCGTGGCGCTCCAGCGGGTAGGGCGCGATCTCCCAGTTGTCCTTGCGCAGCTCGATCAGCTTCTGCGTGAGCACCACCGAATCGCGGAAGAAGACGTTGTCGTCGATCATGCCGTGGGCGATCAGCAGGTGGTCCTGCAGGCCGTCGGCGTATTCGATCGGCGAGGACCTGCGGTAGGCCTCCGGGTCCAGCTCCGGGGTGTTGAGGATGTTGGAGGTGTAGCCGTGGTTGTACTGGGTCCAGTCGACCACCGGGCGCAGCGCGGCGCCGGCCTTGAACGTACCCGGCGAGCGGAACAGGGCCATGAAGGTCATGAAGCCGCCGTAGCTGCCGCCGTAGATGCCGGCCCGGTCGCGGTCGCCCTGGCGGTTGGCCGCCACCCAGTCCAGACCGTCGAGGTAGTCCTCCAGCTCGGGGTGGCCCATGTTGCGGTAGATGGCGGTGCGCCAGTGGCGGCCGTAGCCCTCGCTGCCGCGGAAGTCCAGGTCCAGCACCACGTAGCCCTGTTCGACCAGCAGGTGGTGGAACATCTGTTCACGGAAGTAGTTGGGCCAACGCGCGTGCACGTTCTGCAGGTAGCCGGCGCCGTGCACGAACATCACCACCGGATACTTGCGGCCCGGCTCATAGGTCTTCGGACCGTAGAACTTGCCCCAGACGGTGCCGGCGCCGTGCTTCGACGGCACCTGCACGATCTCCGGGCCGATCCACTGGCGGGCCTTGAACGCGGCGCTGCGGGGGTCGGTCAGCAATTTCGCCTGCCCGCCGTCCAGCGGCGCGACCGCCAGCTGCGGCGGGGTCCAGCTGGCCGACCAGCGCACCAGCAGCTGGCGTCCGTCGGGCGAGAGGGCAAAGTCCTCGACGCCGTCCAGCGCGGTGACCTCGCGGACTTCGTTGCTGGCCAGGTCCAGCGCGCAGACCTCGTAGTCGCCCGGCCAGGCGCGGTTGCACAGGAACAGCATGCCGCGGCCGTCGGCGGTGGGCACCGGCGAGGACGCCTCCCAGCGGCCGGAGGTGCGCTGGCGCGGCCTGCCGTCGCCGGACTGGGTGTACAGGTGCGACCAGCCGCTTTCCTCGGACAGGAACCACAGGGTGCGGTTGTCCGGCAGCCATCCGAAGTCGTTGAAGTTCCAGTTGATCCAGGCCGGATCGGTGAGCCGGTGGCGCGGCTGCAGGCGCGCCTGGGCCAGGTCGACCGCGGCCAGCCAGCGGTCCTTGTTGTCGGTCGCGCGCAGCATCACCGCCACGTTGCGGCCATCGTCGCTCCAGCGGATCGCCGGCCCCTCGCGGCCGCCGTCGACCTGCAGCGGACGCGGGCCCTTGAGCGGCTCCTTGCCGGCGGCCTTGCGCAGGGACGCCAGCGGATCGCTGGCGATGCCGGGCAGGACGTCGAACTTCAGCTCACGGCTCTTGCCGGTGGCGGCGTCGACCAGCCACAGCGCGTGCGGGACCGGGTCGTTGCGGCCGACGCGGGTGCGCACTTCCTCGAATTCCTCGTAACCGGACTCGGTGACGTAGGTCGGCATCCTGCCCTGGCGGCCTTCTTCGGCACCCTTCTTCCGGGTCACCACCAGCAGGTGGCGGGCGTCCGGCGACAGGCTGCTGTCGACGATCTCGACCTCGGCGCCGAGGAACACCGGGCCGGCGGCGCGGGTGGGATCGGCCTTGCGCCAGGCTTCCTCCTGGGCGCGCTGGGCCTCGCGGCGCTCGCGGTCGCGGCGCAGCGTCTCCAGGGTCCGCAGCTGCTGCTCGCGCAGGGCGTCGGGGGCCGGGGGCGCGGCCGGATCGCGCTCGGCCTTGAGCGCCACGACCTGCGCGGCGACGCCGCCGGGGCTCCAGTGGAACCAGTCGTTGCCGACCCGCCACAGCACGCCGCCGTCGGCGGCGAAGCGCACCTGGGCCTCGGCCTGGGCGGTGCGGGTCAGCTGGGTCAGGGCGCCGGTGGCCAGGTCGCGCACGAACACGTCGCCGTTGCGCACGTAGGCCATGCGCCGGCGCTGCGGGTCGTACACGGGGTCGGGGGCGTCCAGGCCGCCGCGGTCGGCGTCGGACACCCGCTCCAGCGCGCCGCCGGCCACCGGCTGGCGCCAGGTGTCGCGCACCGCGCTGCCCTCGCGCTTGAGCAGCAGCTGCGCCTCGCGGCCGTCCCAGCTCCACCAGGCCTTCTCCACCGGCGGGCCGATCCAGTCCGGATCGGCCATCGCCTGCTCGAGCGTGAGGGCCGCGGAGGGATCCTGGGCCTGGGCGGATGCGGCCAGGGGCAGGGCCGCCAGCAGCAGCGGAAGCAGGCGCAGCGTGGCCCGCGTGGAAGGCTGGGTCATGGGCGAACCGGGCAGTGGAAGTGGCGTCGCAGGGTACCAGCCCGGTCCGCGGCGACCACGGCAGAAGGTCATGGCCCGGCGCCGCGCTTGCTCACGGGAGGGTCGCCCGCCATCCTGTACCGTCTTGTGCGGCCGGGGGGACGGCCGCAGGAACCACCAGCCAGATGTCAGCAGTCATCCAGCCAGCTCTTCCCGCGGTCCAAGACCTGCCGCTTGCCGCCGGGGACCCCGCGCGCGTCCTCGTGTTCGACGGCCACGGCAGCGTGACCCTGGGCGCCTTCCTCGACCAGGCCCGGGCGCTGGCGGGCCGCCTGCCCGACGCGCGCTACGTCGCGCATCTGTCCGAGGACCGCTACCGCTTCCTGCTCGGCTTCTGCGCCGCGGCCCTGCGCGGCCAGGTGGCGCTGCTGCCGCCGTCCGGCGCGCCGCGCACCCTTGCCGACGTGCTCAGGGCCCATGCCGACGGCGGTTCCTACCGGCTTGGCGGGGACCAGGGCCTGCCGGTGCCGGGGCTGGAGGAAGCCCGCGGCCGCCTGGCGTCGGGCCTGGAGACACCCCGGGTCGGCAGTGGCGACCTGGCCGCGATCGGCTACACCTCCGGCAGCACCGGCCGTCCCCAGGCCCATGCCAAGACCTGGGGCGGTTTCGCCACCGGCACCGCGCAGAACCTGGCGGCGCTGGCCGACCTGTGGGGCGACCAGCAGCCGCAGGTGGTCGCGACCGTGCCGTCGCAGCACATGTACGGCATGGAGATGAGCGTGCTGCTGCCGCTGCTGGGTGGCGCGGCCGTGCATGCCGGCCGGCCGCTGCTGCCGGCGGACGTGGCCGAAGCCCTGGAACAGGCCTCCGGCCCGCGCATCCTGGTGACCACGCCGGTGCACCTGCGCGCGCTGCTGCGCTCGGGCGTGGCCCTGCCGCCGCTGGCCGGCATCGTCTCGGCCACCGCGCCGCTGCCGCAGGAACTGGCCGCCGAGGCCGAGGGCCGCTACGGCGGCGAGGTGCGCGAGGTGTTCGGATCCACCGAGACCTGCGTGTTCGCCCGCCGCCGCACCGCGCGCGATCTTCTGTGGACGCCGCTGCCCGGCGTGCGGGTCAGCCCGCAGCCGGACGGCACCCTGGTGCACGCGCCGCACCTGCCGGTGCCGGTGGCGCTGGCCGACATCTTCGAGGTCGAGCCGGACGGACGCTTCCCCCTGTGCGGGCGCCAGGCCGACCTGCTGGAGATCGCCGGCAAGCGCGCTTCGCTGGGCGACCTGACCCGCCGCCTGCTGGCCGTGCCGGGCGTGGAGGACGGCGTGGTGGTGCAGCTGCAGCCCGAGCGCGAGGGCGGGGTGGGGCGCATCGCCGCGCTGGCGGTGGCGCCGGGCCTGGCGCCGGCGGACATCGTCGCCGCGCTGCGCGCGACGGTCGATCCGGTATTCCTGCCACGCAAGGTGCGGCTGCTGCCGCAGCTGCCGCGCAACGCCACCGGCAAGCTGAGCCGCGACACCGTGCTGGAGGCGCTGGCCGGGCCGGGGACCTGCACCGTCGGGTCCGGCTCAGGCAGCGCGGCCTAGAATCGCCCCGCATCCCCGCCCGCTCTCCGTGCCGACCGCCGTGAACCTTCCTGCATCCGTGCGTACCCCCCGCCCGCGCCGCTGGCGCCTGCTCCTGCCCATGCTGGCCGGCGCGCTGCTGGCGGCTGCGGCGGCGACAACGTCCGCCCGACGCCGCCGGAACCGGTGGCCCCGGTGCTGCCCGACCCGGTGGTGCCGCCGCCGAAGATCGGCCTGGCCCTGGGCGGCGGCGCGGCCAAGGGCTTCGCCCATATCGGCGTGATCAAGATGCTGGAGGCCAATGGCCTGACCCCGGACGTGGTCGCCGGCACCAGCGCCGGCAGCGTGGTCGGGGCCCTGTACGCCAGCGGCATGGATCCGTTCCAGCTGCAGGAGAAGGCAGTGGCGCTGGACGAAACCAGCATCCGCGACGTGCGCCTGTTCTCCGGCGGACTGATCCAGGGCGTGGCCCTGCAGGACTACGTCAACGCCCAGGTCGGCAAGCGCCCGATCGAGCGCATGCGCAAGCCGTTCGCGGCGGTGGCCACGCGCCTGGAGACCGGCGAGCGCACCGTGTTCGTGCGCGGCAACACCGGCCAGGCGGTGCGGGCCTCCAGCAGCGTGCCGGGCGTGTTCGAGCCGGTGACCATCGGCAGCTACCAGTACGTGGATGGCGGCGTGGTCAGCCCGGTGCCGGTGGACGCGGCGCGCCAGCTGGGCGCGGACTTCGTCATCGCCGTGGATATTTCCAGCAAGGCCACCGGCAAGCGCCCGGACGGCATGCTGGGCATCGTCAACCAGTCGATCTCGATCATGGGCCAGCGCCTGGGCGAGCAGGAGATGGCACGCGCCGACGTGGTCATCCGCCCGAACGTGATCGATTACGGTTCGGCCGACTTCACCCGCCGCAACCAGGCCATCCTCGAAGGCGAGAAGGCCGCGCTGGCGGCGTTGCCGCAGATCCGCGCGGCGCTGGAGAAGCTGAAGGCCGACCGCCTGCAGGCCGCCCGTGCCGAAGCCGCGAAGCAGGCCGCCGCGCGGGCACCGCAGTTGCCGCCGTGCAAGCCGCGCTCGCGCTGGAACCCGCTCGGCGGCGGCGACGAGGCCTGCGCCCCGGTCGCCAACTGAGCGCGGCCGGCCCGCGCGCTCAGGGCCGCGGCGCGGCGGCGGAGGAATCGTCCGCGTAGCCCGCGTCGCGGAAGGCCTTGGGCAGCGGCACCTTGCCGAACGGCAGCCACTGCGCGACCAGCACCGCCGCCAGCTGGTTGGCCGGGTCCACCCAGAACAGGGTATTGGCCGCGCCGTCCCAGAAGAACTCGCCGACCTCGCCCGAAGCTTCCTCGGCATCGGCCGGGGGCGCCACGCGCACGGCGAAGTCGATGCCGAACCCGACCTGGCCCTTGCTCGGCAGCCACGAGCGTCTGCCCGCGCCGACCGCGGCCGGCAGCGCGTCGCTGGCCATCAGCCGCACGGTCGCCGGCTGCAGCAGGCGCACGCCGTCCAGCTCGCCGCCGCCCAGCAGCATGCGCGCGAAGCGCATGTAGTCGTCGAGGCTGGAAACCAGGCCCCAGCTGCCCGGAGTGAGCGCGCGCTGGCGGCCGTTGAGCTTGTAGGCCTCCGCTTCGGGGATGCGGGTGAACACGCCGTCGTCGCTGCGCTGGTACAGCGCCGCCATGCGCGGCCAGTCCTGCGCACGCAGGGTATAGCGGGTGTCCCTCATCTTCAGCGGGCCGAGCACATGGCGCTGCAGGTAGCGCTCGAACGGCATGCCCGACAGCACCTCCACCAGCCGCGCCTGCACGTCGACCGCCGGCGAATACAGCCACTGGGTGCCGGGCTGGTACAGCAGCGGCACGGAGGCCATGCGCCGCACCGCCTCCTCCAGGGTGTTGTCGAGGTTGTCCGGGTCGGCGGCGCGGTAGTAGCCGCCGACCGGCTCCGGCGCGTCGCCGCCGGCCATGCCGGCGGTATGCCGCAGCAGGTCGCGGATGGTGATGGGACGCTCCGGCTCCAGCAACAGCGGCTGGCCCTGGGCATCGGTGCCGCCGTAGACGCGGATGGCGGCGAATTCGGGCAGGTACCGCGAGACCGGATCGTCCAGGCCGAAGCGACCCTGCTCGTACAGCTGCATCAGGACCACGCCGGCGACCGGCTTGGTCATCGAGAAGATCTGGACCAGGGTGTCGCGCGCCATCGGCCTTCCCGCCTCGCGGTCGGCCAGGCCGAAGGCGCCGTAATAGGCCTCGCGGCCGTCCTGCCAGACCAGCGCCGACGCGCCGATGACCTGGCCCGAGTCGACCAGGCCGGAAAGCGCGGCGTCGATGCGTTCGCGGTCGATCCGCGCCACCCCGGCGCGGCCGTCGAAGCCGGGTGTGGCGGCACCGGCGGTGAAGGCGGCGGAGAGCAGCAGCAGGGCGGTCAGGCAGGCGTGCAGGCGGATAAGGGGCACGGCGGTCTCCTGGGACGGATGGCGGGCATGGCGCGCGCCATCAGGCCACGCATGTGCCGGGCCTGCAACGCCCGGCCGGCCGTCAGACGACCGGGACCCCGTGCACGCCGTCGATCTCGACCAGCAGTTCGCGACGGCAGACCTGGGCGTGCAGCAGCAGGCGCGGCACCTGGCGGCCCAGGTTCGCTTCCAGGGCCGCGGCGACCTCGGCCGCGTGCTCCGGATGGCGCACGTAGACCTTCAGCGGCGTGGCCGCGTCCGGGGCAGCCGGCAGCGAGGGCCGGATGCGCCGGGCCGAGCCGACCAGCACGCCGATGTTGGCCATGGTCTCGTCGACCTGGGCGCGCACCGAGCCGGCATGCTGCGAGGCATGGCCGACGATGGCGGCGGTGCCGGACAGCAGCAGCGGCATGTCGCTGCCGGTGGGCGGCAGCATGGCGCGGGCGAAGCTCGGCGGTTGCGGGCCGTACTGGCGCGGGTAGCGGGAGGCGCTGACCTGGCGGGGGTTCTCCAGCGGGGTCCCCGGGCCGGTGGCGGCCAGCCAGTACACCTGCAGCACGCGGCGGCCGTCGCAGCGGCCGATCGCGGTGGCCGCGGGCAGGCGGCCGGCCTCGAACTGCCCCAGGCCCTCCACGCGGCCGACGCAGAAGCGCCGGTAGCGCTCGTCGTCGCCCTCGCCGAGGGTGATGGCGTCCATGTAGTTCCAGACGCGCAGCAGGTGCGTGGCCTGGCTGCCGGCGATGAACCCGCACATGCGCGCATAGGCATGGTGCGCGGCGGCGCGGATGTCGTCGCCCTCGGGCTCGGGCACTTCCATCGCGCCGAACAGCAGGCGGCCGTCGCTGGCCCAGGCCACGTCGCCGTCGCGGCCATGGCTGACCGGGCCGGCGGCGCGCCAGACCTCGACCACCGCCTGGTCCTGCAGCGGGCGCAGCGGCACGCGCAGCCAGCGCGGATCATCGCTCGCCGGGGCGTCGTCGCCGAAGCCGAACACGGCCAGGGTGCGCGGATCGTCCAGCTGCGCCTGCAGGGTGTGCGCCGGCGCGTAGCTGACCTCCAGGCGGGCGTCGGACCCGGGCAGCGGCAGCGGACGGCTCAAGGATTGCCTCCCTGCAGGGTGTCGCCGCTGAACTTCTGGTGGACCTGGCGGCGGCGGCGCAGCCAGCCGGCCAGCGCGCGTGGCGCCATGCCGATAGCAGTCAGGTTGTAGACCATGCGGAACGCGCGCAGGCGCCAGCGCACGGCGCGGTTGTCGAACACGTCGCCGGCCAGCATCGAGATGACCGCCTGTTCCATCTGCCAGTAGTTGCGCGGGTTGGCGAACAGATGCTCCATGACCGGCGTGGTGAAGCGGTAGATGAACCACGAGAAGTAGCGCAGCCCGCGGCGCAGGCGGCGGTCCATGGCGCGGTGTTCGGCGGCTTCGCGCGAAGGATCGGCCAGGATCGCGTCGACCGTCGCCGCGGCCTGCTCGCCGCTGTTCATGCCCAGGTACACGCCCGAGGAGAACACCGGGTCGATGAAGGCGAAGGCATCGCCGGCCATCACCCAGCCGGGGCCGTGCATGCGCTCGCTGGTGTAGGAATAGTTGCCGGTGGCGTGGACCGGGGCCACGCGCTCGGCATTGGCCATGCGTGCCCACACCGAGGGCGTGTCGCGCAGGGTCTGCATCAGGAACGACTCGTTGTCACCGGTGCGGGTCTTCAGGTACTCGGGAAAGCACACCGCGCCGACGCTCATGATGTCGTCGGTCAGCGGGATCAGCCACATCCAGCCGTGGGCGAAGCGCTCGACGGTGATGTTGCCGGCCGCCTCGCCCTCGCGCCGGGCGACGCCGCGGAAGTGGCTGAAGATGGCCGCCGACTGGTGCCTGGGGTTCTTCTTCTTCAGCTTGAGCTTGTTGCCGAGGAAGGTGTCGCGGCCGCTGGCGTCGACCAGGTAGCGTGGGCGGAATGCCAGCGCGGTGCCATCGGCCTGGCGCGCGCGCACCAGGGCCGGGCGGCCGTCGGCGCCGAACTCGACCTGCTCGACCTTGACCTGCTGGCGCGCGTCCACGCCGTTGGCCACGGCGTTGTCGAACAGGATGGTGTCGAACTCGGCGCGCTTGACCTGGTAGGCGTAGCCGAACACCGGGTTGAGCGCGCGGTCGAAGCGGAACACGTTGACGCTGTCGGCGTTGCCGCGCATCGGGAAGTCGGCGCCGGGCTTGTACACGCCGATCCGGCGCACCTGGTCCAGCACGCCCAGGCGCTCGAGGATCGGCAGGTTCATCGGCAGCAGCGACTCGCCGATGTGGAAGCGCGGGTGGACGTCCTTCTCCAGCAGCACGACCTTGCGGCCGCGGCGGGCCAGGAAGGTCGCGGCGGTGGTCCCGGCAGGACCGCCGCCGATCACCAGCACGTCCGTGTCGACCACGTCCGTTGCCTCCGCTGGCGCCCCGGGGGCGGTGGGAGGGAGCGTCGGGTCGTGCTGGATCATGCGTTGGGCCGGCGTGGATGATTGGTCGCACATGATACCGCGACGCCCGTCACGCCCGCCCGGGCGCATGCCTGCGCGCGCGCCCGGACTTGCACCGGGGCGGCCAATGCCGGATCGTTGCCGCCCCTGCATGACCCGGGAAGTACCGATGTCCCAGACCGAAGCCGAGCGCGAACTGGCCGAACTCCTGGTGGAGTGCCTGAACCTGGAGGGCGTCGACCCGCACGGGATCGACCCGGAAGCGCCGCTGTTCAACGAGGGGCTTGGCCTGGACTCGATCGACGCGCTGGAGCTGTCGCTGGCCGTGGCCAAGCGATACGGCGTGCAGCTGCGCTCGGACAGCGAGGACAACCACCGCATCTTCGCCTCGCTGCGCGCGCTGGCGGCCCATGTCCAGTCCCGGCGCGCCGGCTGAAACCCCGCGCGCCGGCACCCCGGCGCTGCTGCTGCCGTTGCAGCTGGTGCTGTGCGTGGCCTATCCGTTCCTGGCCCATGCGGCCACGGTGAAGGGTTCGCCCTGGGCCAGCATCGCCCTGGCCGACCTGGTCCTGCTGGTGCTCGCGGCGCCGCTGCTGCGGCGCCGGGTCTGGGCCCTGCTGCTGCTGGCCGTCCTGCTGGCCGGCCTGGTCTGGCTGGAGGGCGGCCCCTGGCCGCAGCTGCTGCTGCTGGCCCCGCCGGTGCTGTTCACCGGCTGGCTGGCGTGGTGGTTCGCGCGCACCCTCTGGGGCGGCCGCACCCCGCTGATCGCACGCATCGTCCGCGCCCTGCACGAGCGCGCCGGGCAGCCGTACACCCCCGACCTGGCCGCCTATGCGCGCCGGCTGACCGCCGGCTGGGCCGGGGTGCTGGCCCTGCTGACCGTGGCCAACGCGCTGCTGGCGCTGTGGGCCGTGCCTGGCGGGGTGCTGCACGCGCTGGGGCGCACGCCGCCGCTGGCGGTGTCGCCGGAGGCCTGGTCCTGGTTCGCCAACCTGCTCAACTACGGGGTCGTCGGTGGCTTCATGGTCGGCGAGTTCGCCTGGCGCAAGCGCCGCTTCCCGCGCCAGCCCTACCGCAACGGCCTGGACTTCGTGCGCCAGATGGTGAAGCTGGGCCCGCAATTCTGGCGCGACCTGCTCGGCTGAGCCGTGGCCGCGGCGGGCTATCCTTGTGCGATGCATTTCATCATTCCCGCTGACGATCCGTGCCTGGACGGGCACTTTCCCGGCCGCCCGCTGGTGCCGGGGGTGGTCCTGCTCGAGCGCGTGCTGGAGGCGGTGGAGGCCGCCCACGGCGCGCGCGGCCCGCTGCAACTGCCGCAGGTGAAGTTCCTGCACCCGCTGCTGCCGGGCGAGGAAGCCGAGGTGGTGCTGGAGGGCGAGGCGCCGGCCTGGCGCTTCCAGGTGCGCCGCGGCGACACCGTGCTGGCCAGCGGCCAGCTGCGCGCGGAGGCCGGCGATGGCCGCTGAGACCCACTCGCGTCCGTCCTGGAAGCAGCGCCCGGAGGGCGGCAGCCCGGCGATGATCCGGCTGATCCTGGCCATCGCCCGCAGCGGCGGCCGTGGCGCGGCGCGACTGTGCCTGTATCCGATCGTTGCCTACTTCCTGGCCATGCGCGGTGCCGAACGGCGCGCCTCGCGCGCCTGGCTGTCGCGGGTGCATGGCCGGCCGGCCTCGCTGTGGGCGGTGGCGCGGCACATCCACACCTTCTCGGCCACGATCCTGGACCGGGTGTTCCTGCTCGGCGGACGCATGGAGGTGTTCGACATCGACGTGCAGGGCCTGGAGCACCTGGAGGCGCTGGTGGACCAGGGCCGCGGCGCGCTGCTGTTCGGTTCCCACCTCGGCAGCTTCGACGCGCTGCGGGTGCTGTCCCGGCGCCGCCCGGGGCTGCAGGTGCGGATCGTGCTGGACCGCGGCCAGAACCCGGTGCTGACCGAAGTGTTCGACTCGCTGGATCCGGCGCTGGCCGCCGGCGTGATCGATGGTGGCCAGCCGGGCCCGGTGATCGCGCTGGAGATCCAGCACGCGCTGCAGCAGGGCGCCCTGGTCGCGCTGCTGGTCGACCGGGTGCACGGCCACGAGGAGACCGTGTCCGTGCCCTTCGTCGGCACCCCGGCGCGGCTGCCGCTGACGCCGTGGCGGCTGGCCCTGGCGCTGCATGCGCCGGTGCTGCTGTGCTTCGGGCTCTACCGCGGCGGCAACCGCTACGACCTGCGCTTCGAGCCCTTCCTCGATCCGCAGCAGACGCCGCCGCCAGGCCGTTCCGGGCGCGCCGAATGGCTGCGCCAGCAGGTAGCGGCCTACGCCGTGCGCCTGGAGCACCATGCGCGCGATGCCGAATACAACTGGTTCAACTTCTTCGACTTCTGGAATGACGATGACGCGACTTCCCCGACGACCGGCCCCGCGGCGCCTGCTGCCGGCCCTGCTGCTGGCGTGCGCGACGACGCTGCCGGCGGCGGCCGGGACCGCGCCGGCGCCTGAGTCGATCCTGCGCGCGGGGGCGCGCCCCGCCCCGAGCCACACGCCCTTCGTGGAAGTGCGGCAGTCGGCGATGCTGAAGAAGCCGCTGCGCATCGAGGGCGAGTACCGGCGCGAAGCCGATGGCCGCCTGGTCCGCGAGGTGCGCGTGCCCTATGCCGAGACCACCACGCTGTCGGCCGGCGAGGCGGTGATCGAGCGTGCCGGCCGCGCGCCGCGCAGGGTTTCGCTGCAGCAGGTGCCGGAGCTGGAGGCGATCCAGAACGGCTTCGGCGCGCTGCTGGCCGGCGACGTGGAGCGGCTGGAGCGGACCTACCAGGTCCAGTCCGAAGGCACGCTGCAGGCCTGGACCATGCGCATGCAGCCGCGCGATCCGAAGCTCGCCCGCACGCTGGCACGCATCGACCTGCATGGGCAGGGTTCCGAACTGCTGTGCGTGGAAAGCCATCCGGCGCGCGGCGAGCCGCAGCGCACGCTGATGGCCGCCGCGGCCACGGCCGCCGCCGGCGTCGAGGATGCGCAGGCCCTGGCCGCGCTCTGCCACGGCACGGCGAGGTAAGGCATGCGCAAGCTGGATACGCAGGGCGGCGCACGCCTGGCCCTGCTGCTGGGCTGGGTCGCATTGCTGGCGCTCGGCGGCGTGCTGCTGTCGCGCGGGCTGCGGATGGAGGAGGACCTGCGCCGCTTCCTGCCCACGCCGCGCACGCCGGCGCAGGTGCTCTTGGTAGACGAGTTGGGCGATGGGCCCGGCTCGCGCATGCTGCTGCTGGCGGTGTCCGGCGCGGACGAAGAGACCCTGGCCGCGCATTCGCGCGCGCTGGCGGCGGAGCTGGCCGCGCGCCCGGAAATCGCCCTGGTCGCCAACGGCGAGGACGCCGGCCTGGACGCGGTGCCGGAAGACCTGCGCCCCTACCGCTACCTGCTTTCGCCCTCGCCGCAGGCGCAGTCGCTGGACGCGGCGACGCTGCGCGAGGAACTGGACCAGCGCCTGCAGGACCTGGGTTCGCCGGCGGCCGACCTGGTCGAGCCGCTGGTGCCCTCCGATCCGACCCTGGAAACCCTGCGCCTGGCCGAGGCCTGGCAGCCGGCGCAGGCGCCGCAACGCCGCCAGGGCGTGTGGTTCGACCGCGCCGGCGCGCAGGCCCTGCTGCTGGTGCAGACCGCGGCGGCCGGCTTCGACAGCGCCGGCCAGCAGGCCGCGGTGTCGGCGATCCAGGCCGCGTTCGATGCCAGCCGCGCCGAAGGCGCGGCCACCGCTCTGGAAATGAGCGGCCCCGGTGCGTTCGCCGTGGCCATCCGCGAGCGCACCGAGCGCGAGGTATCGTGGATCGGCACGGTCGACACCGTCGGCCTGCTGCTGCTGCTGGGCCTGGCCTACCGGCGCTGGAGCATCCCCCTGCTGGGCGCGCTGCCGCTGGCCAGTGGCGGTCTTGCCGGACTCGGCGCCGTGGCCCTGCTGTTCGATGGCGTGCACGGCATCACCGTGGCCTTCGGCTTCACCCTCATCGGTGTCGCCCAGGACTATCCGATCCACTTCTTCAGCCACCTGCGCCCCGGGCAGTCGCCGGTAGCCAGCGTGCGCGCGCTGTGGCCGACCCTGGTCACCGGCGTGCTGGCGACCTGCATTGCCTACGCGACCTTCCTGTTCTCCGGCGTGCAGGGCCTGCAGCAGCTGGCGGTGTTCACCATCGCCGGCCTGGGCGTGGCCGCCGCCTCGACCCGCTGGCTGCTGCCGCGGCTGGTCACGCCGGCGCGGCGGGATCCGGCCGATTCGGAGCGACTGGCGCGCATCTGGCGTGGCCTCACCCACCTGCCGCGCCCGCGCCGCGCACTGGCCGCGCTGGCGGTCGCCGCGGCGGCGGTGGCGCTGCTCGCGCCCGGTGCGTTCTGGCAGAACGACCTGTCGCGGCTGACCCCGGTGCCGCCGGCCGACCTGCAGCGCGATGCGCAGCTGCGCGCCGAACTGGGTGCGCCGGACGTGCGCTACATGCTGGCGATCCAGGGCGCGGACGTGGAAGAGGCGCTGCAGCGCTCCGAGCAGCTGCTGCCGGTGCTGCAGGAGCTGCAGGCGCGCGGCGTTCTGGCCGGCTACGACCTGGCCGCGCGCTACCTGCCCAGCGCCGCGCTGCAGCGTGCGCGCCAGGCGAAGCTGCCGGACGGGGACACCCTGCGCGACTCGCTGGAACAGGCGCTGGACGGTTCGCCGTTCCTGCCCGATGCCTTCGAGCCTTTCATCGGGGACGTGGCCGCCGCGCGTGCCGCGCCGCCGCTGACGGTGGACGACCTTGCCGGCACGCCGCTGGAACTGGCGGTCGGCGGGCTGCTGGTGCGCGGCGACGACCACGCCACCGCGCTGGTGTCGCTGTCCGGCCTCAGCGATCCGCAGGCCGTGGCCGATGCGGTGGCGCGCTCGGGCGCGCAGCTGCTGGACCTCAAGCAGGCCTCCGAATCGCTGGTGGCGCAGTGGCGCCTGCGCCTGCTTGGCGCGCTGGCGGTGGCGGCGCTGCTGCTGGCCGGCGTGGTCGTGGGCGCGCTGCGCGACCGCCGCCGCGTGCTGCGGGTGCTGGCGCCGATGGCCCTGACCACCCTGCTGATCCTGGCCGTGCTGCGCGCCTTCGGCGTCGAGCTGAACCTGTTCCACCTGGTCTCGCTGATCCTGGCGGCCGGCCTGGGCCTGGACTACGCGCTGTTCTTCGACCATGCCGGCGACGACCGCGCCGACCAGCTGCGCACCCTGCATGCGGTGATCGTGTGCAGCCTGACCACCGCCCTGGTGTTCGGCCTGCTGGCGCTGTCCTCGATCCCGGTGCTGCGCGCGATCGGCAGCACCGTGGCCCTGGGCGTAGTGTCCAACTTCGTGCTGGCCGTGCTGGTGGCGCGCAGCCCCGAGGAGCAGGCGTGATGAACCGCCCGTTGCCCGGCCGCGCCGACATCCTCGCCCTGGTCCCGCACCAGGGCCCGATGTGCCTGTGGGACGAGGTCCTGGCCTGGGAGGGACGCAGCATCCGCGTGCGTGCCTGGAACCACCGCGACCCGGCGCATCCGCTGCGCGCGCGCGGACGGCTGCCGGCGCTGGCGTTGTGCGAGTACGGCGCCCAGGCCATGGCCGTGCACGGCGGCCTGCTGGCCGGCACGGAAGGCGGTCGCGCCGCGCCGGGCGTGCTGGTGGCGCTGCGCGGGATCGAACTGGCCGTCACCCGTATCGACGACCTGTCCGGGGCGCTGGAATGCGAGGCCGAGCTGCTGGCCGCCAGCGAGGCCAGCCAGCAGTACGCGTTCCGCATCCTGCACGCAGGCCAGGTGATCGCCAGCGGTCGCGCGGCGGCCATGCTCGGCAGCGCGCTCGCCGGTCGCTGACGTCAGCGCCGCGCGCGCTGGCAGAATGTCGCGATGAACAGTCCGACCCATCCCCTGCGCCGCGCCCTGGTCAGCGGCGGCAGCGGCGACATCGGTGGCGCGATCTGCCATGCCCTGGCCGATGCCGGCATGGCGGTGATCGTCCATGCCAACACCAACCTGGCCCGTGCCGAGGCGGTCGCCGCCGCGATCCGCGAACGCGGTGGCAGCGCGCAGGCGGTCGCCTTCGACGTGGCCGATGGCGCCGCCACCGGTGCCGCGCTCGAAGCCCTGCTGGGCGAGGGCCGGATCGACGTGCTGGTCAACAACGCCGGCATCCACGACGACGCGCCGATGGCCGGCATGACCGATGCGCAGTGGCAGCGGGTGATCGACGTGTCGCTGCACGGTTTCTTCCACGTCACCCGGCCGCTGCTGCTGCCGATGGCGCGCGGGCGCTGGGGCCGGATCGTCAGTGTGTCCTCGGTGGCGGCGGTGCTGGGCAACCGCGGCCAGACCAACTACGCCGCCGCCAAGGCCGCGCTGCACGGCGCCAGCAAATCGCTGGCCCGCGAGATGGGCAGCCGCGGGATCACGGTCAATGTCGTGGCGCCGGGCGTGATCGCCGGTGCCATGACCGAAGGAACGTTCAGCCCCGAGGCGATCAGGCAGATGGTGCCGGCCGCGCGCGCGGGGCGTCCGGAGGAGGTGGCCGCGCTGGTCGCCTTCCTGTGCTCGGAGGCCGCCGGCTACGTCAACGGCCAGGTGATCGGCGTCAACGGCGGCATGGGCTGAGGCCGGGCCTCAGCGGCCGCGCCCGTCCGGTGGCGCGGCCACGCCGGCCTGCGCGCTGGCGACCGCATCGCGGCGTGCCAGCAGGGCCAGCAGCGGCCCGGTCATCAGGGTGGTGCACAGCGCCACCAGCAACAGCAGGGTGAACAGCTCCGGGCCGATCAGTCCCGCGTCCAGGCCCACCTTCATCACGATCAGCTCGATCATGCCGCGGGCATTCATCAGTGAGCCCACGGCCAGGCTGTCGCGGACCGTGCAACCGGACAGCCGCGCACCGATGCCGCCGCCCAGCAGCTTGCCGAGCACGGCCACGGCCAGGATCAGCAGCAGTGCGCCGGCGCCGGTGGCGGTGAACGCGTCGGCGGTGGTGCCCATGCCGGCCACGGCGAAGAACAGCGGCATCAGCAGGACCAGGGCCAGGTGCTCGATGCGCTCGACCAGGGCATGCATCAGGCGGTCGTCGCGCGGCAGGCAGGCGCCGAACAGGAAGGCGCCGAACACCGGGTGCAGCTGCAGCCACTCGGTGGCCGCGGCGCAGGCGAACAGGCCCACCAGCAGCGCCGCCAGCACGGTGCCGGAGGGGCGGCCGTCGCTGGCGTGTCGGCGCAGCAGCCCGGCGAACAGCGGCTTGAGCACGCCGAACACCAGCACCAGCAGCAGGCCGAGCCCGGCCAGGGTGCGCAGCAGTCCGGCATGGCCTTCGCCGCTGGTCAGCGCCACCAGCAGGGCCAAGGCGATCCACGCGCCCACGTCCAGCAGCGCGGCGGCCGAGAGCGAAAGACGCCCGACCGCGGTGTGCTGCATGCAGCGGTCCTTGAGGATCCGTGCCAGCACCGGGAATGCGGTCACCGACAGGGCCACGCCCAGGTACAGCGCGAACGGCCAGAAGGCCACGCCTTCCGGCGCCAGCATCCCGTGCAGCAGCGGCGCCACCGCCAGCGCCATGGCGAACGGCGCCAGGGCCGACAGGCCCGCCACGCGCGCGGCGGCCAGCACCTGGGCGCGCGCGCCGTCGGGGGCGCGCATCTCCACGCCGATGACGAACATGAAGAGCACCAGGCCCAGGGTCGAAAGCGCCGACAGGCCCGGCAGCGAGGCGGCCGGGAACAGCGCCGCGTGCAGGTCCGGCAGGGCGGCGCCGAACACGACCGGGCCCAGCAGCACGCCGGCGGCCATTTCGCCGATCACCGGCGGCTGGCCCAGGCGGGCCAGCACGATGCCGCAGCTGCGCGCGGCGACCAGGACCACGGCGATCTGGAACAGCAACAGCCCCGTCATCTCATCTCCCCCGGCGCAGGTAGGCCCTTATAGCCCCGGGAAGGGCTGCCGGCCAAACACGGTTGGCCCTGAAACGGTCCGCTTCAGGGCGTGGTGTCGATCAGCGGCGGCTGTGCCCGCACGCGCGCGTACTCGCGCCACACGTCGCCATAGGCGATCACCTGGCGCACCACGTGCGAGGTGATCCGGTACAGGTCGCGCAGCGGGCGGAAATGGCTGCGCCGCAGCGGACCGCCGTCCTGGCCGCGGTAGCGGGTTTCCACCGGCACCGCGACGCTGCGCACGCCCAGCCGGCGCGAGGCGGAGATCAGCAGCTGCGCCTCGAACACGAAGTCCTCGCCGGGCACGTCCTGCAACGCCAGCACCGGGGCGGGGTAGTAGCGCTGTCCGCTCTGGGTGTCGGCGATGCGGTAGCCGGCGCCCCAGCTCACGCCCCAGTCGCCGAAGGCGTTGGCCATGCGCCGCAGCCGCGGCGCCTGGGCGCGGTGGCGCAGGCGCGCGCCGATGATGATGTGGCCCGGATGGCGCCCGGCGGCGGCCAGCAGGCGCGGCAGGTCGGAAGGATCGTGCTGGCCGTCGCCGTCGATGGTCAGCGCGCCGGTGGCGCCGCGCGCCAGCGCCTCGGCGAAGCCGGTGCGCAGGGCCGCGCCCTTGCCGCGGCGCAGGCCGTGGCGCAGCACGGTGACCGGCAGGTCGGCCAGGCAGTCGGCGGTGCCGTCGGTGGAGCCGTCGTCGACCACGATCACCCACGGGCAATGGGCCAGGGTCTGGGTGACGACGTCGCGGATGCGCAGCGCTTCGTTGAGCGCCGGGATCACGACCGGAGTGGTACGCGGGTCAGCCATGGGCCAGTCCGATCCGCAGTCCGCGGCCCTCGCCCAGCGGCAGGGCGGTGGTGCCATGCGTGCTGGCAAGCGCCTCGGCCAGCGCCAGCGCCGCCGGGGCCATCGCATTGCGCGCGGCGATGCCGCACCGTGGCGCTACCGGCGCCGCCCCGGCGTCCGGGTCCAGTCGCAGCTGCAGGCGGTTGTTGCCGCCGGGACGGGCCAGGACCAGGGCCATGCCGAGCAGGCCCTCGCTGCCGAGCACGTCGTGCAGCGGACCGACCGCCGTGCCGTCGTAGGCGACCAGCAGCACCGCCGGCGCGCCGGCTTCCAGCTGGGCCAGGGCCTCGACCAGGCCCATGGCGAAGGTGGCTTCGCCGGCGCTGATCGCGGTGGCCGGTTCCATCGCGCCGGTGCCGATGGTCCAGTAGCCGGCGGCGGCGTTGTGCACCGAGTTGTGGAAGCGCGTGGGCGAGATCTCGGTCGGCGCGCTCGCCAGGGTCGCGCACATGTTGTCGGTGATGGCCAGCTCGCCGTAGGTGGAGGCGAACACCGAGGGCAGGCTGGCCGGATCGCGGCCGGCCGCCTCGCACGCGGCCTGCGCCGCCTGCAGCGCGACCAGCACCGTGTCCGGCGCGCGCCGGCGCTCGTTGGGCGGCAGCAGGGCCGGCGCCGGGCGCGCGGGCGCGCCTTCCGGCGCCGCCTCGCCACGCTGCAGGCCGACGAAGGCCTCCCAGGACGGGACGCCCGGGGCCCACAGCCCGATGCCTTCGATTGCCGCGGTCAGGGTCGTGGTCATGCGCGTGAGAACACCAGCGAACAGTTGTTGCCGCCGAAGCCGAAGGCGTTGTTCATCGCATGGACGATGTCGGCGCGGGCATTGTCGAAGCGGATCTGCGGGCCGCACGCCGGGTCGGGCGCGGTGCTGTTGAGGGTGCCTGGCAGCAGCCCGTGCTCCAGTGCCAGCAGGGAGAAGGCGGTCTCGACGATGCCGGCCGCGCCCAGGGTGTGGCCGGTCCAGCCCTTGGTCGAACTCGCGTGCAGGGTATCGGGGAACAGCGCGGCCACCGCGGCGGCCTCGACGCTGTCGTTGGCCGGGGTCGCCGTGCCGTGCAGGCTCAGGTAGCCGATGTCGCCCGGCGCCAGGCCCGCGCGCGCCAGCGCATCCTCCATCGCCCGCCGTGCGCCCAGGCCTTCCGGATGCGGCGAAGACATGTGGTGGGCGTCGCTGGATTCGCCATAACCGGCAAGCCAGGCGCGCACCTGGCCGGCGCCGGGCTGCCGCTCGAGCAGGGCGAAGCCGGCGGCCTCGCCGAGGGAAAGCCCGTCGCGTGCGGCGTCGAACGGGCGGCAGGGCTGCGCCGAGACCAGCTGCAGCGCATTGAAGCCGTACAGCACGCTGCCGCACAGGGTATCCACGCCGCCGACGATGGCCGCATCGGCCAGGCCGGCCTGCATCAGGCGCGCGGCATGGGCGAAGACCTTGGCACTGGAGGAGCAGGCGGTGGCCACGGTCAGGGCCGGGCCGGCGGCGCCGGTGGCCGCGCGCACGAAGCCGGACGCCGCATCGGGCGAATGCACCTTCAGCCGCGCCAGGTCGGCGGGGAAACGGCCGTCCTCAAGCCGGGTGTAGGCGTCCTCGGTCTCGCCGATGCTGGAGGTCGAGGTACCGATCACCACCGCCACGCGTGCCGCGCCATGGTGTGCGACCGCGGCGCGGGCCGCATCGAGGAAGCCGTCCTGCTGCAGGCCCAGCCAGGCCAGGCGGTGGTTGCGCGAGCGCCAGGCCTCGAACCCGGCGGGAAACTCCACCGCTTCCACGCCTTCAACCCGGCCGATCCAGCATTCCAGCGGCTTTTCCGGCAGGTCGTTGCGGCGCAGGCCGCTACGCCGGCCTTCCAGGGCCTGGCGCTGCGCCTGCAGGCCGGGTCCGAGCGCGGTGGTCGCGGTGAAGGCGGTGACGGCGACGGGTGCGATCGGCGTCGGGCGGGGATGGTTGACCAAGGGCGGCGGCAGTTGGCAGCAGGCGCGCGAGTATAGCGACAGCGGGCGTTCCTGCCGCGTCGGCCCCGGTTTGACGTAGATGAACGTGGCAGGCGAAATCGCGCTTCCGCGCCTGCGACATTTCCTACACAATCCCTACGTTCTTACGTTCCCCCGGGGCCGGGCGCGACACGCGCGCATGCAAGCCTACGTCTACAAGAGCCGCCGCCGAGCCGACACCTACGTCTTCCTTGCCGAACGCGACGGGTTTTCACGCCTGCCCGCGACGGTGGCGCAAGCGCTGGGCCAGCTGGAATTCGTCCTGGAAGTCGCACTGACGCCCGACCGCCGGCTGGCGCGCGCCGATGCCACCGTGGTCCGCGCCAACCTGTCCGCGCAGGGCTTCCACGTGCAGTTCCCGCCCGTGCCCGGCATGCCGGGGGCTGCCGATGAGTAAGCCCGCTCCGGCTCCTGCCCGGCCCGCCATCGCCCCGGTCCTGCTGGCTGCCGGCGTGATCGTCGCGGTGCTGGCCGGCATCGGCGGGTGGGTTGCCGTGGCTGCCGGCCTGCTGGCGCAGCCACTGCTGGCGCTGGGCCTGTCCTGGTGGCGCGGCAGCCGCAAGCAGGCTGCCGCACCGCGCGCGGTCCTTGCCGGGCTGCCGGCATTGCTGGCGACGTGGGGCCTGGGCCTGGGCGCGGCCACGCTGCTGCTGGCCTGGCCGCTGCAGGCGCTGCGCGACCACGCAAGCCTGGGCGCGGCGCTGGGCACGAGCCTGATGGCGGCCCTGCTGGTCCTCGGCCTCTGGCGCACCTGGCCGGTATGGCGCGCCGTCGAAGGCGAGGGCGCCGCACCCGGTGCCTCGTGGCGGCGGCTGCCGCCGCAGCAGGCCGACAGCTGGGCCGGACTGGGCGCCGCCGCGGCCATCGCACTGCTCCTCGGTGGCTGGCTGCTGCTGGCCTGGCCGGGACTGCTGTCGCCGGTCGGCCGCTGGATCCTGGCGGCGGGCTGGTCCCTGGCAGGCATTCCCCTGCACCTGTGGCTGCAGCGGACCCCGGCCCCGGCCGAGCGCGCCGCGCCGCTGGATTTCCTTGCCGCCGCCAGCCTGATGCAGGCCGAGCCGGAGCCGCTGCCGCCGGCGCCGGAAGATCCGGCCGCGCTGGCCGAGGCGCTGTACGCCGCCGCCCGCGCCGGGCGCGTCGACCATGCCCTGCAGCTGCTGGACGCGGGCGCCGATCCCCCCCTGCCGCCCCCGGGCGACGACCGCGACCGCCGCAGCCTGGCGGTGCTGGCCGCGGTGCTGCCGGACCTGCGCCTGCTGCGCGCACTGATCGCCCGCGGCATCGACCTCAATCCGGCCGACGGCACCGGCCCGCTGCTGGCGGCCACCCGCGACAGCTGGCACGGCCGCCCCGAGGCGGTGATGACCCTGCTGGCCAACGGCGCCGATCCGCGCGCCCGCGATGCCGAGGGCAACACCCCGCTGCACCACGCCGCGCGCAGCACCGACCCGGGCGTAGCCGCGCTGCTGCGCGACGCCGCCGCCGAGCTGGAGGCGCTGAACAACGACGGCCTGTCGCCGCTGGGCGTGGCCTGCGCCGCGGGCAACTGGCGGCTGGCCAAGTTCCTGCTCGAGCGGGGCGCCAAGCCCGAACCGCCGGGCGGGCAACCCGTGCTGCTGGCCGCGGCCGGCTGCGACGAGGACGATCCGGCCGGCGTGCAGCTGCTGCTGAAGTTCAAGGCCCGGGTCGGAGCGGTGGGCCGCAGCGGCCGCACCGCGCTCCACGAGGCCGCGCTGGCCGGCCATGCCGGGATCGTCGCCACGTTGCTGGCATCCGGTGCCGACCCGCACCGCGCCGACCAGGCCGGCCGCACCCCATGGCTGGAAGCCGCACGCGGGCAGCATGCAGAGGTGCTGGAACAGCTGCTGGCGGTCGGCGTGGACGTGGCCGCGGCCGATGCCGGGGGCCGCAATGCCCTGCGCCTGGCCGCCGCCGCCGAACAGCCTTCGCTGCCGCTGGTGCGTCGCCTGCTCGAGGTGGGGGTCGATCCGTCCGTGGCCGACGCCGCCGGTCGCCGCGCGGTGGACGTGGCCGCCGAGGCGGGACGCTGGGCGATCGTGGCCGCGCTGGATCCGGCCTATCCGCTGCCGCTGGCGGTGGCCGACGCGGTGGCCACCGCTCCGGCCGAAGCCGACGCGCGCCCGCCGCTGGCGCTGGTGCGCGAGGGCCTGCTGGCGGACCGCACGGACGGCCTGGCGACGCTGGCGCGCCTTTGCAGCGCCGCCGAGCTGGGCGGCCTGCTGCACGAGCGCGAGCTGCAGGCGCGGCCTTCGGCCCTGGCCTGGCTGCTGGAGCAGGGTGCGGATCCGGAAACCCTGGTCGAGGGCCACACCGTGCTCTCGGCCCTGCTCGGCCGTGGCGGCGAGGCCGCTCCGGCGATCCAGCAGCTGCTGCGCCATGGCGCCTCGCCGGCCGGTGCCGGCGGGCTGGCCCGGTTCCTCGCCGCCTGCGTGCAGCGCGACGAGGCCGCGCGCGGCCACGCGCAGCTGGCGCTGGCCCTGTTCGCCGCCGGTGCCGATCCCTTCCTGCCTTCGCCGGCCGGCGATCCGCCGCTGGCGCTGGCCGTGCGCCTGGGCTGGCTGCGCCTGCTGGACGCCCTGCTCGACGCCGGCGTGGACCGCGAGGCGCGCGACAGCCATGGCATGACCGCGCTGCACCTGGCCGCGGCGCTGGGCCGCGAGGCCGCGCTGCGCCGGCTGGTGGCGCAGGGCGCCTCGCCTGAATCGCGCGCCGCCGACGGCCAGACCCCGCTGGGCGTGGCCCTGGCCAGCGGCCGCCGCGACCTGGCCGACTGGCTGGACTGGCGCGGCTGGCAGCTTCCGGGCCGCCCACTGCGTGCGTCGGACGTGCCGGCGGCGGCGATGGCCGGCGACGCCGACGCCGTTCGCCGCCTGCTGGACCTGGGCTTCGCGGTGGATTCGACCGATGCGCAGGGCTGCACCGGCCTGCTGCGCGCAGCCGGTGGCGGCCATGTCGCGGTCGTGGACCTGCTGCTGGCGCGCGGCGCCAACCCGCAGCATGCGGCCAACAGCGGCGCCACCCCGCTGTCGGCGGCGGTGAGCATGCGCCAGGCCGGGATCGTCTCGGCGCTGCTGGATGCAGGCGCGGACCTGGAGTACCGCCTGCCTGGCGGCGTGACCGTGCTGATGCTGGCTTCGGCGCTGGGCCTGGCCGACATCGCCGCGCGCCTGCTGACTGCAGGCGCCAACATCTCCGCGGGCGACAGCCAGGGCCTGGCGCCGCTGCACTGCGCCGCCCTGTACGGCTTCACCGGGCGCGACGGCCCGCGCCTGCTGGCGCTGCTGGACACCCTGCTGCTGGCCGGCGCCGAGCCGGACCAGCCAGCCGCGGGCGGCGTCACCCCGCTGCTGCTGCTGCTGGGCGCGCGCGCCGAGCCGGGCAGCGCCTGCGACGAGAACGTGGTCCTGGCCGGCCTGGAGCGCCTGCTGGAAGAGGACGTCTCGCTCGACGCGCAGGACCCGCGCGGCTTCGGTCCGCTGCACCTGGCCGCGCTGCACGGGCTGGGTGGCGTGGTCCAGCGCCTGCTGCGCGCCGGCGCCGACCCGGACCTGCGCGACACCCTCAACCGCACCCCGCGCGAGATCGCGGTGATGCGGGGCTTCATCGACGTGGCCGCGGAATTCGTGCCCTCCCACCAGAACGGCGGGCTGTCCATGGCCCGCTTCCTCAACCAGCCGCGGAACTGACCGGCCCGCCGGAGCGGGGCGGCTTCAGGTGGCGTCGCCCGGCGGCCTGGCCTGCGTCGTGCCTTCCGTGCCTTCGGCCGCGCCGGCCACCGCCGGGTCCTCGGCATCGGCCTCGAACAGCCGCACCAGTTCGGCACGTGCCTGGCGGGTGCTGCGTTTGAGCGCGGCCTCGTCGTCGTAGACCAGGTACTGCTCCTGCAGCAGGGCCTCGTCGTGCTCGCGGAAGCGGCGGATATGCTCGGCGGCGGCGGCCGCGGGCACGCCGAGCTCGCGCAGCACGCGCTCGGCCACTTCCAGGCTGGTGCCCAGCAGCTCCCGGTATGGTTCGGTGCCCAGGTCCATCAGCCGCCAGGCCTGGTGGCGGTCGCGCGCGCGGGCCAGGATCCTTGCCTGCGGGTACTGGCGCCGGATCAGGCGCACGGACTGCATGGTGGTCTCCGGTTCGTCGGTGCAGACCACGAACAACTTGACGTGCTCGGCGCCGGCCGCGCGCAGCAGGTCCGAGCGGGTGGGGTCGCCATAGAAGATGCGGCCGCCGCTGCGGCGCACGTCGTCGACGCGCTCGGGGCTCCGGTCCAGGGCGACGTAGGGGATCTTCTTCGCCGCCAGCACGCGCGCCACGATCTGGCCGAACCGGCCCACGCCGGCGATCAGCACCTTGGGCTTCTCCAGCGACGGCGCCGGGTTGTCGTACTGCGGCGCCTCCTGCGGATGGTCCTCGCGGCGCTGGCGCAGGTAGCGGTCCAGCGCCATCAGCATCAGCGGCATCAGCGCCATCGACACGCCGACGATCGCGGCCAGGCGGTCGTACTCGGCGGTGGTCAGCAGGCGCACGCGCAGCGCCTCGTGGAAGACCACGAAGGCGAACTCGCCGCCCAGCCACAGGGTGCCGCCCAGCAGCAGGCCGTGCCCCGGCTGCAGCCGCGCGACCTTGCCGATGCCCAGCAGCACGCCGAACTTCACCACCAGCAGCAGGCCCACCCCGCCGGCGATCAGCCAGGGCTCGGCGGCGATCCGGTCCAGGTCGATGCCCATGCCCACGGCGATGAAGAACAGGCCCAGCAGCAGGCCCTTGAACGGCTCGATCTGCGATTCCAGCTCGTGCCGGTATTCGGAATCGGCCAGCAGCACGCCGGCGATGAACGCGCCCAGGCCAGGGCTCAGCCCGGCCTGCTGCATGATCCAGGCGCTGCCCAGCACCGCCAGCAGGGCGGTGGCCGTGAACACCTCGGGGGTGCGGATGCTGGCCACGACCTTCAGTCCGCGCCGCATCAGCAGGCGGCCGCCGAACCACACCAGGGCCAGCGCGCCCAGCGCGTGGCCGACCATGGCCCAGGTCAGGCTCTCGTCCTTGACCCCGCCCAGCAGCGGGATGATGGCCAGCAGCGGGATCGCGGCCAGATCCTGGAACAGCAGGATGGCGAACGCCAGCTGGCCGTGGTCGCTGCCCAGTTCGCGGCGCTCGGCCAGCATCTGCAGCCCGACCGCGGTGGAGGACAGGGCCAGGCCCATGCCGGCGACCAGCGCGCCCTTCCAGTGCACGCCATAGAGGAACAGGGCAGTGCCCAGCAGCAGGGCCGACAGCGCCACCTGCGCTCCGCCGGCGCCAAACACCGGGCGCCGCAGCAGGCCCAGCCGCGAGGGCGAGACCTCCAGGCCGATCACGAACAGCAGCATCACCACGCCGAGCTCGGAGGCGCCCAGGATCCGCTCGGGGTCGCTGACCGCGCCGATGCCGTCCGGTCCCAGCAGCACGCCGGTGGCCAGGTAGGCCAGCACGGCGACCAGGCCCAGCCGGCGGAACAGGGGAACGGCCACGATCGTGGCGGCCAGCAGCACCAGGGCCAGTTCGAAGCTCAGGTTGCCGGGCAGGGGAGTATCCATCGATCGGCCCGATTATCGCGCCTGCCGGCGGGCGCGTGGGTACGGGGAATGTGACGACGCCCGTACTGCCGGGTCTTCGGAGTTGTGGTGCGGCTGCATGGAGGCCCGGGGTGCGCGTGGCCGGCCGCGCCGCAAACGGGCCGGAGGGGTTTGGCGTTAAAGCAATCGTATGAAACTGTTAACGCCGACACAGTTTCGATACAAATTATTTATATCTGCTGAATGTTTGTTGACCGGAGCAAGTGCCGATAGTAACGGTTGAGGGCCCATCCGGGCTGTCCACGAAGGGAAAGCCGTGAAGCACAAACGCTGGAACCGCAACCTTCGCCGCAGCGCCCTCACCATGGCGCTGGGCCTTTGTGTCACCACCGGTGTGTACGCGCAGTCGGCGACCGGTGCGCTGTTTGGACAAGCCAACCCCGGGGAGACGGTGGTTATCGAGAACCCCGCCACCGGCTTCCGCCGCGAGGTGCCCGTCGGCGCCGACGGCAGCTATCGCGTTCCTTCCATCCAGCCGGGTACGTACCGGGTCACGCTGACCCGCGGCGACGGGTCCACCGCGGTCCGCGAGGTGAGCGTCAGCCTCGGCACCGGTACCCGGGTCAACTTCGTCGAGGAATCCGGCGCCCAGACCCTCGCCGGCATCCAGGTCCGTGGCGCGCGTGCGGTCAATCCGATCGACGTGTCCTCGGTCGAGTCCACCAGCATCCTCACCGCCGAGCAGATCGCGCGCATCCCGGTGTCGCGCGACGGCGTGTCGGTCGCGTTGCTGGCGCCGGGCACCGTGCGTGGCGACGACGCCTTCGGCAACCTCGCCTCGTTCGGCGGCTCCTCGGTGGCCGAGAACCAGTACTACCTCAACGGTTTCAACATCAGCAATTCGTTCCGGAACCTCAACTTCGCCCAGGTCCCCTACGAGGCCATCGCCGAGCAGCAGACCAAGACCGGCGGCTACGGCGCCGAGTTCGGCCGCTCGCTGGGCGGCGTGATCAACATGGTCTCCAAGCGCGGTACCAACGAGTTCGAGGCCGGCGCCAACGTGTTCTGGTCGCCGGACTCGCTGCGCGAGGAGGTCAGGAGCGCCTACTACTCCAACCCGCTGGTGCCGGACGACCTGGGCAAGATCCGCGAGGACAACTCCAAGGATACCCTGGGCAGCTGGGAGACCTCGTTCTGGGCTGGCGGCCCGCTGATCAGGGACAAGCTGTTCGCCTACGGCATCGTGTCCTACTCCGAGCGGGAAGAGGACTACTGGGACACGGTGGTGTCCAGCACCAACAACAAGGAAGTGGAGAAGGGCGATCCGCGCTGGCTGGTCAAGCTGGACTGGAACATCACCGACAACCACGTGATCGAGTTCACGGGGTTGTCGGACAAGCGCACCACCACCACCCGCACCTACCTCAACGACGTCGGCCAGGTGAACCGTGGCGACCTGGTGGGCACCTCGTACACCGAGGCCGGCGGCGACAACTACATCGGCCGCTATACCGGCTACCTGACCGACACCTTCACCATGTCGGTGCTCTACGGCACCGGCGAGTACTCGCGCGCCACCTACCTGCGCACCGCCGACGGCACCCGGGTCGAGTACGGCGGCAACCTGGCCGAGCCGGCGAACGGCTGCCCGATCATCACCGACGCGCGCCCCGGCTACCGGACCGCGATCACCGGCGTGTACTCCAGCGCCTGCAACATCACCGGCGATCCCATCGCACGCAGCGACTCCAGGGACGAACGCGACCAGCTGCGCCTGGACTTCGACTGGGAGATCGGCAACCACCGCATCGGGTTCGGCTACGACACCGACGACTTCACCTCGGTGGCGGGCAACTCCTACGAGGGCGGCCGCATCTGGCGCTACTCGACCAACAACGGTCCCGACGAACTGCCCAACACCGGCGACGAGTTCGACATCGTCCGCGAGCAGATCGTCAACCAGGGCACCCGGGTCAAGGTCGAGCAGACCGCGTACTACATCGAGGACTTCTGGTCGATCACCCCGCGCTTCACCGCCTACCTGGGCGCGCGCTGGGACAGCTTCAAGAACTTCAACGGCGACGGCCAGGCGTACGTGGAGATCAAGAACCAGTTCGCCCCGCGCCTGGGCTTCTCCTGGGACGCCAACGGCGACTCCACGCTGAAGATCTACGGCAACGCCGGCCGCTACGCGCTGCCGCTGACCGCCAGCGTCGCCGTGCGCGGCGCCAGCGCCTCGCTCTACACCCGCCAGAACTACGACTTCACCGGGGTCGATCCGGTGACCGGCGTGCCGCAGGGGCTGACCCCGCGCGGCGGCCTGCAGTACATCAACGGCGAGTTCGGCGAGCCCAAGAACCCCGCCACAATCGCTGCCAAGAACCTCGATCCGATGTACCAGGACGAGTTCATCCTCGGCTTCCAGAAGCAGCTCACCGAGCACCAGAACATCGGTGCCAAGGCGATCTACCGCAAGCTCAAGGCCGCCATCGACGACAACTGCGACTACACGCCGATCTACGACCGCGCCGTCGAAGAGGGCTTCGACCCGGTGCTGCCGAGCTCGGGCTTCCCGTACTGCCGCATGTTCAACCCGGGCAAGGACGCGGTGTTCGTCACCGACCTGGAGGACAACGGCGTCCTCACCGAGTACACGATCCCGGGCGAACTGCTGTCGCCGCCGGCCAAGCGCAACTACAAGGCCCTGGAGTTCTTCTGGGACGGCAGCTGGGACAACTTCTTCCTCAGCGGTTCGTACACCCTGGCCTGGAGCAAGGGCAACACCGAAGGCGGCGTGAAGTCGGACATCGGCCAGGCCGATACCAGCGTCACCCAGGACTTCGACTACAAGGAACTGGCGGTCGACTCCTACGGCTACCTGCCCAATGACCGGCGCCACAGCCTGAAGCTGTTCGGCAACTACCAGTTCAACGACGAGTGGTCGGTGGGCGGCAACCTGCTGGTGCAGTCCGGCCGCCCGGTCAACTGCCTCGGCGTGTTCTACCCCTACCAGGGCGACATCCACCCGTACGGCGCGTCGTTCTTCCGCTGCGGCACCACCGAGGCCGGCGGCGTCGACGGGCCGGCCGAGGCCGTGCCGCGTGGCACCGCCGGGCGCCTGCCGTGGACCAACACGTTCGACCTGAACATCGCCTACGCGCCCAACTGGGCCGAGGGCCTGTCGTTCAAGATCGACGTGTTCAACGTGTTCAACAACCAGAAGGTCACCGCGGTGGATGAGCGGGCCGAGGACGGTAATACCGGCGTGCCGTTGAACACGTACCTGCTGCCGCGCAGCTTCCAGGCGCCACGCAGCGTGCGATTCATGGTCCAGTACCGGTTCTGAGCGACGCCGCGCCCGCTGCACGCGGGCCATGGCAGTGGAGGCCGCCGCGTGGCGGCCTCCGTCTTCCGGCGGCCCGGCGCTATGCTGGGCCGTCCGTCCACCACGGGGAGCGCATGCCGACGGTCGTCGAGTCATGGCAGCAGGCACAGCAGCTGGTGGCCGCCGGAACCCCGGCGGCGGCACGGCCGCACTACGAAGCGATCCTCGCCGCCTGCCCCTGGCACGTGCCGGCGCGTCTGCGCATGTCGCGCCTGGAGCAGGCCGCCGACGACTACATCGCCGCCCGCGACCACGTGCTGCAGGCCGCCATGCTGCTGCCTCCGGCGCCGGTGGACCGCAACCTGGCCTATCTCACCGCGCGCCTGCTGGAGTTCGCGGCCGAGGACCGCGTGGCTGCGCTCGTCCTGGAGGCGGACCACGACGATCCGCAGTTCCTGCGCCAGCTCCCGGCGCTGGCCCAGCACCTGTGGCTGGCAGGACGCTACACGGAGACGCTGGACCTGCTCGACCGGGCCGGGCGGCGGCTGCCGCCGCATCCGCTGCTGGAGCTGACCCGCGCCAACGTCCTGCGTTACCTCGGGCGCGCCGGCGAGGCGATGCGCCATTACGAATCCGCGCTGGCCCTGGATCCACGCCTGGCCGACGCGCACTGGGCACTGGCCACCCACGCGCCGGCCGAGCCGGCGATGTCACGCGTGCCGCGCCTGCGCCAGGCGCTGGCCGCGGCGAGCGGCTGGGAGCGCGTCCAGCTGGAATACGCCCTGTTCCATGAGCTCGACCGCGCCGGCGAAACGGAACAGGCCTGGGCGGCGCTCGACCGCGGCGCCGCGCTGGCCCGCGCCACGATCACCTGCGATCCGGCGCTGGAGACCGCCGCCCTGGAGGCGCTGATGCCCGTCGGCGCGCTGCCGGAACCGCGCGTGGGCGTCGAAGGTCGATGCTCCGTGTTCGTCGTGGGCATGCCGCGCACCGGAACGACCCTGCTGGAACGCATCCTCGGCAACCATCCGCAGGTGCGCGCGCTGGGCGAACGCAACGACCTGGCCGCCGCGATCAGCGAGGTGTCGGGGCGGTTCTTCCGCCATGGCCTGCAGCCCGGCGCGGCCGCGCTGCTGGCATCGGTCGACGCGGCCGCCGTGGGCCGGCGCTACCTGCAGCGCATCGGCACCGCCGATGCCGTGGCCAGCCACCTGGTCGACAAGAACCCGATGAACCTGTCGTGCATCCCGCTGGTCCTGCGTGCGCTGCCACGGGCGCGCATCGTGTGCCTGCGCCGCGAGCCGATGGACGCCTGCTTCTCCAACCTCAAGGAGCTGTTCCAGGGCGGCGCCTATCCCTACAGCTACGTGCAGCACGAACTGGCCGCGCACTGCCTGCGCGTCCATCGCCTGGTAGCCGCGTGGCAGGCGGCGGCGCCGTGGGCGGTGCGCGTGGTCGACTACGAGGCCCTGGCCCGCGATCCGGCCGCCAGCGCCGCGGAGCTGCTCAATTTCCTCGGGCTGCCGCCGCAGCCGGGGGTGGAGGATGTTTCCCGGAACCACGCGCCGGTGGCCACCGCCAGCAGCAGCCAGGTGCGCGAGGGCGTGCATGCGCGCGCCATCGGCGCATGGCGCCGTTACGCGCAGTGGCTGCACCCGCTGCAGCAGGCGCTGGAGGCCGGCGCATGAGTGGCACCTATCCGGCCCCGCGCCAGCTGTGGCCGATGCTCGACGCCGCCGAGGCGCTGGCCGCGGGCCAGGACTGGGATGCGGCGATCGCCGCCTACGAACGGATCCTGGCCCAGGCGCCGCAGGACGCGTACACACTGGTGCAGCTGTCCTACGTGCATTCGCTGGCCGGCCATTACCGCCAGGCGCAGCGTCGTGCGCTGCAGGCCGCCGCCAGCGGCGTCTCCGATCCGGCGCTGCTGCTGGAACTGCTGCCGCGCCTGCGCACGTTCAACCAGGTCCAGTCGATGCTGGCGTGCATCCAGCGACTGCTGCCGATGTCGCGCATGCCGATCCCGCTGCTGCTGGGGGTCGCCGCGCAGCTCAGCTACGCCAACCTGCCCGAGCGCGCGATCGGTTTCCTCGACGAGGCGCGGCGCGCGGACCCGGACTATCCGCCGACCCTGCTCGCGCGCGGACAGGTGCTCACCTACCTGGGCCGCTTCGACGAGGCGGCCGCGGACGTGGCCCGTGCGCTGCACCGCGCGCCGGAGATCGCACAGGGTTACTGGCTGCAGGCCTGGCTGGGAAAGCAGACGCCGGAGCGCAACCACGTCCAGGCGATCCGCCGCGAGCTGGCCCGGCCCGGGCGCCGGCCGGAGGACGTGGCCCTGCTCGGCTTCGCCCTGCACAAGGAGCTGGACGACCTGGGGCGTTACGACGAGGCCTGGGAGGCCCTGCGCATCGGCTGCAGCGCCAAGCGTTCGCGCCTGGCCTACGAGCCGGCGCGGATGCAGTCCCTGTTCGCGGCCCTGGAGCGGTTCGAGCCGGGCGTGGCGCCCACGGTGCAGGCCGATCCGGGCAGGGTGCCCGTCTTCATCGTCGGCATGCACCGCTCCGGCACCACCCTGCTGGAGCAGCTGCTGCACGGGCACGGCGAGGTCCAGGGGCTGGGCGAGCTGTACGACTTCACCAGCGCGATGCGCCACCTCGCCGACCACCACTGCCGCGGCGTGGTCGACGCCACCATCGTCGAGCGCGCCGCCGCGCGCGACCTGGGCGAGGCCGGCCGCCTCTACCTGGACAGCGTGGCGTGGCGACTGGGCCCGCGGCGCTGGTTCACCGACAAGCTGCCCTCCAACTTCCTCAACATCGGCTTCATCGCCCATGCGCTGCCGCAGGCGAGGATCCTGCACATGGTCCGCGACCCGGTGGAGACCTGCTTCTCCAACCTGCGCGAGCTGTTCTCCGAGGCCAATCCCTACAGCTACGACCCGCTGGAGCTGGCCGACTACCACCGCTGGCACGACCGGCTGATGGCCCGCTGGATGGAGCGCTTCCCCGGGCGGATCCTGCAGGTCGAGTACGCGCGCCTGGTGCGCGAGCCGGAGACCGAAATGCGCAGGGTCGCCGCGTTCTGCGGCCTGGATTTCCGGCCGGGCATGCTCAGTCCAGACGCGGCGCGCGGCGTGGTCACCGCCAGCGCGGTGCAGGTGCGTGGCGGCATCCAGGCGCGCGACCGGCCCAAATGGGCCCCCTACGCGCAGTGGCTGGCGCCGATGATCGAGCGCCTGCGCGCGCCCTGAGCGGGCGGCGCCTCGGGAGCGCCCACGAAGAAGCCCCGCCTGGGCGGGGCTTCTTCGTGGGACTGCCGCGCGGGGCGGCGTCCCTCAGCGCTTCATCGAGGAGAAGAACTCGTCGTTGGACTTGGTGTTCTTCATCTTGTCGAGCATGAACTCCATTGCGCCGATCTCGTCCATCGGGTGCAGGAGCTTGCGCAGGATCCAGATCTTCTGCAGCAGTTCCGGCTCGATCAGCAGGTCCTCGCGGCGGGTGCCGGAGCGGTTGATGTCGATGGCCGGGAACACGCGCTTCTCGGCGATGCGGCGGCTCAGGTGCACCTCGGAGTTGCCGGTGCCCTTGAACTCCTCGTAGATCACCTCGTCCATCTTGCTGCCGGTGTCGATCAGCGCGGTGGCGATGATGGTCAGCGAACCGCCTTCCTCCACGTTGCGCGCGGCGCCGAAGAAGCGCTTCGGGCGATGCAGGGCGTTGGCGTCCACGCCGCCGGTCAGGACCTTGCCCGAGGACGGCACCACGTTGTTGTAGGCGCGGGCCAGGCGGGGGATCGAGTCGAGCAGGATCACCACGTCCTTCTTGTGCTCGACCAGGCGCTTGGCGCGCTCGATCACCATCTCGGCGACCTGCACGTGGCGCGCGGCCGGCTCGTCGAAGGTCGAGGAGATGACCTCGCCGCGCACGGTGCGCTGCATCTCGGTCACTTCCTCGGGGCGCTCATCGATCAGCAGCACGATCAGGTGCACGTCCGGGTGGTTGGTCGTGATCGCGGTGGCGATCTGCTGCATCATCATCGTCTTGCCCGCCTTCGGCTGGGAGACGATCAGCGAGCGCTGGCCCTTGCCCTGCGGGGCCATCAGGTCGAGGATCCGGCCGGTGATGTCCTCGGTGGACCCGTCACCGCGCTCCAGGCGGAAGCGCCTGCGCGGGAACAGCGGGGTCAGGTTCTCGAACAGGGTCTTGTTCTTGCTCGCCTCCAGCGGCTCGCCGTTGATGGTGTCCACCACCGACAGGGCGAAGTAGCGCTCGCCGTCCTTGGGCCAGCGGATGCGGCCGGACAGGTGGTCGCCGGTGCGCAGGTTGAAGCGGCGGATCTGGCTGGGCGAGATGTAGGTGTCGTCCGGGCCGGCCAGGTAGCTGGCCTCGGCGGCGCGCAGGAAGCCGAAGCCGTCCGGCAGGATCTCCAGCACGCCGTCGGCCTGGACGCCCTCGCCGTGGCGGGTCAGCACCTTCAGCAGGGCGAAGATCACGTCCTGCTTGCGGGCACGGGCCACGCCCTCGTGGATGTTCAGCTGCTCGGCGATCTCCAGCAGCTTGTGCGCCGGCATGCGCTTGAGGTCGCCCAGCGAGTACTGCGGGAAGCCCTCCGGCACGCTCGGGTGCGGTCGCGGCGGGTTCTGCTGGCCGTTGTTGCCGCCGTCGTCCTGCATGCCGCCTTCCTCGCGGAAGCGCTCGCGCTGGCGGTCGCGGCGGTTGCGGAAGCGGTCGCGGCGGTTGCGGCCGCCGCCCTCGCGCTGGTCGCGGTCGCCGCCGTCGCCATTCTGGCCGCCCTGGCCATTCTGGTTCTGCTGGCCGCCGCCCTGCGGGGCAGGCTGGGCCGGCGCGGCGTCCTGGCCACCCTGGGGGGCGGCAGGAGCGCTGCTGGCGGGCGCGGACTCGCCGGCCGGCGCCGAAGGCATCGGCAGCGCGGCCTGGACCGGCGGGGTCGCGGGGGTGGATTCGGGGGCGTTGGAAGCGGCGTCGGCCGGCTTGGCTACACGCTTGCGGGCGCGCTTCTCGGCGGGTGCGTCGTCGCTCCCGGGCGCTTCAGGCTGGGTGTTCTCGGACAAGACTGGAATTCCTCGCTGGCAGATGCGAGCGCCCGGAAGCGGGCGGAGACTGGTTGGGTGGGGTGCGCCGGCGTCGCGGGGCCTTGCGGCGGGGTCGCTTCCGGCGGGACGGCGGTCGCGTGGAGCGACCGGACGCGATGACACTAGCACCAGGTTCCTGGCGGCGGCAAGCGCCGCCGCAGGCTGGTGGGGCCTGGGTTCAGGCCCCGGGGCCGGACGGGCGTGGCCCGTCCGGCGGGCGGCTTCAGGCCGCCAGGGTCTTGTCGATCATCTGGGTCAGCTGGCCCTTGCCGACCGCGCCGACCTGGGTCGCCTGGACCTGGCCGTCCTTGAACAGCAGCAGCATCGGGATCGAGCGCACGTGGTACTTGATCGCCGTGGCGCGGTTCTGGTCGATGTTGACCTTGGCCACCTTCATGCGGCCTTCGTAGGCGTCGGCCAGCTCGTCGATGATCGGCGAGATCATCTTGCACGGACCGCACCACTCGGCCCAGAAGTCGACCAGGACCGGCTCCTGGGATTGCAGCACGGCGCTGTCGAAATCGGCATCGCCGATATGCATCACCTTCTCGTTCACTTGCGTCTCCGTGGGATTGCGGGCCGCCCTCCGCGGGGCAGGGGGGCAGCTTAGGGTAAACTGGGGCGTTCCGCGGAGATGTCAAGTGGGCTACACCGTCCCACCGACGGCCGCGCGGCCCGGCGCCGGCGCAGTGTGCGGCGGCCGGGAACGTATTTGCAAGGCCGCCAAGGGCCGCCCACCGGGCAACGCCGGACCGGGCCACAAGAAGACTGGATGATGAGCGACAAGCCGCTGACCGATGTAACGTTTTCCTCCTTCGACCTGCATCCGGAGCTGCTCGCCGGGCTCGAGTCGGCAGGCTTCACCCGATGCACCCCCATCCAGGCGCTGACCCTGCCGGTGGCCCTGCGCGGCGGCGATGTCGCCGGCCAGGCCCAGACCGGCACCGGCAAGACCCTGGCCTTCCTGGTCGCGGTGATGAACCGCCTGCTGACCCGCCCGGCGCTGGCCGAGCGCAAGCCGGAAGACCCGCGCGCGCTGATCCTGGCCCCGACCCGCGAGCTGGCGATCCAGATCCACAAGGACGCGGTCAAGTTCGGCTCCCACCTGGGCCTGCGCTTCGCCCTGGTCTACGGCGGCGTGGACTACGACAAGCAGCGCGAGCTGCTGCAGCAGGGCGTGGACGTGATCATCGCCACGCCCGGCCGCCTGATCGACTACGTCAAGCAGCACAAGGTGGTGTCCCTGCACGCCTGCGAGATCTGCGTGCTGGACGAGGCCGACCGCATGTTCGACCTCGGCTTCATCAAGGACATCCGCTTCCTGCTGCGGCGCATGCCGGTGCGCACCGAGCGCCAGACCCTGCTGTTCTCGGCCACCCTCAGCCACCGCGTGCTGGAGCTGGCCTACGAGCACATGAACGAGCCGGAGAAGCTGGTGGTGGAGGCCGAGACCGTCACCGCCGCGCGCGTGCGCCAGAAGCTCTACTACCCGGCCGACGAGGAGAAGCTGCCGCTGCTGCTGGGCCTGCTGTCGCGCAGCGAGGGCGCCCGCACCATGGTGTTCGTCAATACCAAGGTGTTCGTCGAGCGCGTCGCCCGCGCCCTGGAGAAGGCCGGCTACCGCGTCGGCGTGCTGTCCGGCGACGTGCCGCAGAAGAAGCGCGAGACCCTGCTCAACCGCTTCCAGAAGGGCCAGCTGGAGATCCTGGTCGCCACCGACGTGGCCGCCCGCGGCCTGCACATCGACGGCATCAAGTACGTCTACAACTACGACCTGCCGTTCGACGCCGAGGACTACGTCCATCGCATTGGCCGCACCGCGCGCCTGGGCGAGGAGGGCGACGCGATCAGCTTCGCCTGCGAGCGCTACGCGATGAGCCTGCCGGACATCGAGGCCTACATCGAGCAGAAGATCCCGTCCGAGCCGGTCACCCCGGAGCTGCTGACCCCGCTGCCGCGCCCGGAGCGCGCGCGCCCGGAAGGCGAGTCCGCGGAAGAGGGCGAGGAGGAGAGCATCGGCCAGATCTTCCGCGAGGCGCGCGAGCAGCGCGCCGCCGACGAGGAGCGCCGCGGTGGCGGCCGTTCGCGCGGCGGCCGTGGCGGCGCCGGCGCTGGCCGCAGCGGTGGCGAGCGCCGCGAGGGCGGCGAGCGTCGTCCGCGGCGCAAGCCGCAGGGCGAGGGCGCTGCTCCCGCCGCCGCTGGCGAGGCCCAGGCGGCCGCGCCGGAGCGCGCGCCGCGCCAGCAGCCGCCGGTCGAGGGCAACGAGGCCCCGGCCGCGGCCGGCGAGGGCGAGCGCGCCCCGCGCAAGCGCCGTCGCCGCCGTCGCGGCAAGCCGGTCGAAGGTGCGGTGCAGGCCGGCGACCAGGCCAATCCGTCCGCGGTGCCGGCGATCCGCCAGTCGGCCCCGTCGGTACGTGGTCCCGCGCCGGCCCAGGAGCCCAAGCGCGAGTCCCTGCTGGGCCGCATCGGCCGCAAGCTGCGTTCGCTGGTCGGCGGCTGATCCGTCGCCCCGCGCGGGCGACGCTTCGCTGCATCCCGTATCCCCGGTCGTGGCCGCCACGTCCGGGGATACGTGCGTCTGGAGCCACGATTCCTGCCGGCCGTCGCCGCCGCGGTCGCTTCGCCGTGCGCGCCCCCGCATAATCGCGGCATGACCGTCCTGCGATTCGAAAACGTCAGCAAGCAGTACCCCGGGGGGCACCAGGCGCTGGTCGATGTCAGCTTCGGCGTGGACGAGGGCGAGATGCTGTTCGTCACCGGCCATTCCGGCGCCGGCAAGAGCACCCTGCTCAAGCTCATCCACCTGTCCGAACGCCCCACCCGCGGCGCGGTGCTGCTGGGCGAGCGCAACCTGCAGCGCGTGCGCGGCGGCAAGGTCGCCCTGCACCGGCGCCAGGTCGGCGTGGTCTACCAGGACCACCGCCTGCTGACCGACCGCACCGTCGGCGAGAACGTGGCCCTGCCGCTGATCCTGCGCGGCACCCGCCGCGCCGAGATCGGCAAGCGGGTGCGCTCGGTGCTCGAACGCATGGGCCTGGGCCACCGCGAGAAGGCGCTGCCGACCCAGCTGTCGGCCGGCGAGCAGCAGCGCGTGGGCATCGCCCGGGCGATCATCGCCGAGCCGCCGCTGCTGGTGGCCGACGAACCGACCGGCAACCTCGACCCGACCCTCGCCGCGGAGATCATGGCCCTGTTCGCCGGGCTGCCCGAGCGCGGCACCAGCGTGCTGGTGGTCAGCCACGACCTGGCCCTGCTCAAGCGCATGCGCAAGCGGGTGCTGGTGCTGGACCACGGCCGCCTGGTCGACGACATCTCGCCGAAGGACCTGGCCGAATGAGCACCGCGAAGAAGGCGACCGCCCCCTCCGCGCCCTCGCGCCTGCGCGTGTGGTTCGACCAGCACCTGCACAGCCTGGCCTTCAGCGCCGGCCGCGCCGCGGGCAAGCCCTGGGCGACCCTGCTGACCGTGGCGGTGATGGGCCTGGCCCTGGCGCTTCCGCTGGGCCTGTCGATCGTGATGGACAACCTGCGCCATTTCGCCGGCAGCGTGCAGCAGTCGCGCGAGATCAGCGTGTTCCTGAAGCAGGACGTGGCCATGCCGGCGGCGTCCATGCTGGCCGGGCAGCTGCGTGGCCGCGCCGGCGTGGCCGCAGTCGAGGTGCGCACCCCCGGGCAGGGCCTGGCCGAACTGCGCGAGGCCGGGCTCGGCGAGGCGATCGACGCGCTGGGCGACAACCCGCTGCCGGCGCTGCTGGTGGTGACCCCGGCCACCGCCGGCGACGAGGCGCGGCTGGCGGCCGAGCTGGAGGCGCTGCCGCAGGCCGACCTGGTCCAGCACGATGCGCTCTGGCGCCAGCGCCTGGACGCCTGGCTGCGCTTCGGCCAGCGCGTGGTCCAGGTGCTGTCGGTGCTGCTGGGCCTGGGCGCGCTGCTGGTGGTGGGCAACACCGTGCGCCTGGACATCCAGTCGCGGCGCGAGGAGATCGGGGTGCTGCAGCTGCTGGGTGCCAGCGACGGCTTCATCCGCCGGCCCTTCCTGTACCTCGGCGCCTGGTACGGCCTGGGCGCCGGCGTGCTGGCGCTGCTGCTGATCGGCGGGGCCGGCGCCGCCCTGGGCGGCCCGCTGGCGGCGCTCAGCGAGAGCTACGGCAGCCGCTTCGCACTCAAGGGACTGGATGCCCTGCACTCGTCGATGGTATTGGTGGGCACCGTCCTGATGGGGTGGCTGGGGGCCTGGGCGGTTACCGGCCATTTCCTGCGGCAGACCCGTCCCACGGAGACCTGATGGCCTCGCACGACCTGAAGTACCTGATCAGCGACAACCCCCGGGTGATGGTCGCTGATGGATCCAAGCTTGTACGCAAACTGATCGCCGACGTCCTGGTGCGCGAGCTCCCGGGCGTGGAAGTGGTGGGCTGCTCGAGCATCGAGGAGGCGCGGCAGGCGCTGGAGGCCGGTTCGGTCAACCTCGTGACCACGGCGCTGTCGCTGCCGGACGGCGACGGCATGGAGCTGGCGCGCAGCGTGCGCGCCGCCGCCCAGGCCTACGTGCCGATCATCGTGGTCTCCGGCGACGCCCAGCAGCACCTGGTCGAGCGCCGCTTCACCGAATACGTCACCGACTACTTCGACAAGTCGCTGGGGCACGAGGCGCTGGCCGAGTTCATCCGCGGCTACGTGCAGCCGCAGCCGATCCCCGGCGCGCGCGTGCTGTACATCGAGGACAGCCGCGTCGTGGCCGAGGCCACCAAGCGCATGCTCGAGCGGCAGAAGCTGGAAGTCGTGCACGTGCTCACCGCCGAGGAGGCGTTCGCCCTGCTGACCGCCGAGTCGCTGGGCCGCGTCCCGCGCATCGACCTGGTGCTCACCGACGTGACCCTCAAGGGCGAGCTGAGCGGGCGCGACGTGGTCGAGCGGATCCGCATCGACTTCGACTACGGCAAGCGCCGCCTGCCGGTGCTGGTGATGACCGGCGACGCCAACCGCCACAACCAGTCCGGGCTGCTGCGCGCCGGCGCCAACGACCTGGTGCAGAAGCCGATCGAGGAACGCCTGCTGGTCACCAAGGTGCTGTTCCAGCTGCGCCTGGCGCGGCTGGAGGAGCGCTAGGCCGCGTACCGTGGCCGGAGCGATGGAGCCGGGCATGGCCGACGAACCCGTCATCCGCCTCGAGCCGTCCTGGAAGGCGCGCATCGGCGACTGGCTGCTGCGCCCGGAGATGCGCGAGCTGTCGGTGTTCCTGCGCCAGCGCAAGGCCGCCGGGGTGCAGGTGTATCCGCCGGGGCCGCGCCTGTTCGCCGCGTTCGACGCCACGCCCTTCGACCAGGTCAAGGTGGTGATCCTGGGCCAGGACCCGTACCACGGGCCCGGCCAGGCCCACGGCCTGTGCTTCTCGGTGCTGCCGGGCGTGCCGGTGCCGCCGTCGCTGGAGAACATCTTCAAGGAGATCGGCCAGGAGCTGGGCCTGCCGAGGCCGGACCACGGCTGCCTGCTGCCCTGGGCCCGGCGCGGGGTGCTGCTGCTCAACGCCGTGCTGTCGGTGGAGCAGGGCAGGGCCGGCGCCCACCAGGGCAAGGGCTGGGAAGGCTTCACCGACCACGCCATCGAGACCCTGGCGCGCGAGCGCGAGGGCCTGGTGTTCATGCTCTGGGGCAGCTACGCCCAGGCCAAGGGCCGGATCATCGACTCGCGCCGGCACCGGGTGCTGAAGGCGCCGCATCCCTCGCCGCTGTCGGCCTACCGGGGCTTCTTCGGCTGCGGCCACTTCACCGCGGCCAACGAATACCTGGTCCGCCGTGGGCAGGCGCCAGTGGACTGGTCGCTGCCGCCTCGGGCGGAGGTCGAGGCCATGCTGGCCGAAGCTGCGGCATAGATAGAACAATAAGTAGTTCCTGCGCACCTTTATCCCGCAGGTGTATTCAACCATGCTGTCGGCCATCCGGAACCGCCCCGTGCGGATTCCCCAGGAGGCCGCCATGCACCATCTATATGCACTGCTCGCCCGGATCGCCCTGGCCGTACCGCTGGCCGGCGATGCGTGGACGCGACTGGTCGCGCCCGAAGCCGGCCCGGCGTCGCTGCCGCCGGCACTCCAACTGGTCGCGGCGCTGGCCCTGCTGGGCGGGACATGGACCCGTACCGCGGCACTGGCCATCGGCGTGCTGAAGGTGCTGCCCGGCCTGGCGCTGCCCGCCGCCGGCGATCCCCAGCAGGCGATCGACCTGGCCCGCAGCCTGCTGCTGGGCGGCGCCCTGGCGCTGCTGGCCGCCTACGGCCCCGGCGACTTCAGCCTCGATGCCTGGCGGCGCGGCCGCACCGGCGGCTCCAACGACCCGCACATGAACCCCGGAGGTGCCCTGTGATCACACTGCGACCGGCCGCCGAGCGTGGCCACGCCAACCATGGCTGGCTGGATTCCTGGCACAGCTTCTCCTTCGCCGACTACTTCGATCCCGGGCACGTGCACTGGGGCCCGCTGCGGGTGATCAACGAGGACCGCGTCGCCGGCGGCCAGGGTTTCGGTACCCATGGCCACCGCGACATGGAGATCATCAGCTACGTGCTGGACGGCGCCCTGGCCCACCGCGACTCGATGGGCAACGTCGAGCGGATCCTGCCCGGCGAGGTCCAGCGCATGAGCGCCGGCACCGGCGTGACCCACTCGGAGTTCAACCCGGACCCGGAGCGGGCCACCCATTTCCTGCAGATCTGGATCCTGCCCGAGCGCGCCGGCATCACCCCCGGTTACGAGCAGAAGCGCTTCGATCCGGCGGAGAAGCGTGGCCGCCTGCGCCTGGTGGTCTCCCCCGACGGGGCCGAGGGCTCGCTGCGGATGCACCAGGACGCGCGCCTGTATGCCGGCCTGTTCGACGGGGCCGAGCAGGCGCGCCTGGCCCTGGCCCCCGGCCGGCTGGCCTACGTGCACCTGGTCCGCGGCGCGGCGACGGTCAATGGCCGGCGCCTGGGTGCCGGCGACGCCCTGCGCTACCAGGACGAGGCCGAGGTCGCGATCGGGGCCGGCGAAGACGCCGAGGTTCTGGTGTTCGACCTGCCCGCGCTGCCGGCCCAGTGACCGGGGAACCCCGCGCGTTGACCAGGGTCACAGCGCTGTCGCGGGGCCTGCGGGAGACTGCCCTCCAGCAGGCTCCGCCGGATCCCAAGCAACTGTTTTTCCTTGGATTTTCCTGAACGAAACCTGTTCCATTACCGCAATGCTGGGGAACCAGTCCCGGCGTTAGCAGTCCAACCTCCCGATTGCTAAGATGCCAGCCATGACCCAGACCATCCGTTCCACCGAGCTCGTCGCCAACAACCTGCCGGTCCCCAGCCCCCTCGGCTCGCTGGAGGCCTATATCGGCGCCGTGCACCAGATCCCGGTGCTGAGCGTCGACGAGGAACAGGCGCTCGCCCGCCGCTACCGCGACCAGAACGACCTGGATGCCGCGCGCGAACTGGTGCATTCGCACCTGCGCTTCGTCGTGCACGTGGCCCGCGGCTACAACGGCTATGGCCTGCAGCTGGGTGACCTCATCCAGGAAGGCAACATCGGCCTGATGAAGGCGGTCAAGCGCTTCGACCCCGACCTGGGCGTGCGCCTGGTCAGCTTCGCGGTGCACTGGATCCGCGCGGAGATCCACGAGTTCATCCTCAAGAACTGGCGCATCGTGAAGGTCGCCACGACCAAGGCGCAGCGCAAGCTGTTCTTCAACCTGCGCAAGGCCAAGACCCGCCTGGGCTGGATGAATGCCGCCGAGGTCAGCGCCGTGGCGAAGGACCTCAATGTCTCCGAGCGCGAGGTGCTGGAGATGGAAGCGCGCCTGTCCGGCCGCGACATCGGCTTCGATGCGCCGTCCGACGAGGATGACGAGCATGCGCCGCCGTCGCCGGCCGCGTACCTGGTCGCGCACGACGAGGATCCGTCGCAGGCCTACGAGCGCCAGGACAGCGAAGGCCACAAGCTCGACCTGCTGCGCGACGGCCTGGCCAGCCTCGATGCGCGTTCGCGCGACATCATCGCCCGCCGCTGGCTGGACGAGGACAGCAAGGTGACGCTGCAGGAGCTGGCCGACGAGTACGGCGTCTCCGCCGAGCGCATCCGCCAGATCGAAGCCAACGCGATGAAGAAGATGCGCGCGCTGCTGGCGGCCTGAGCCGCAGCGAGGCGGTAAAAAGCAAACGGCCCCTTCCGGGGCCGTTTTGCTTTTGCGGCGGATGCGCGGCTATCAGTGCATGCACACCATCATCGGCATGCCGCCGCAGGTCATGGTCATCGGCATGCCGCAGGCCATCATCCGGTCCATGGTCTCGCAGCACATCTTCATCATGTCCATGCTCATCATGCCGGTGGGCTTCATCATGCAGACCATGCCGCCGGATTCCATGGTGCAGGTCATCATCGGCATCATCGGCATGCCGCAGCAGGCCATCATCGGCATGTTGCCGCACATCATCCCGCAGGGCGTGCCGCAGGCCATCATCGACGTCATCATGTCGCAGCAGGCCTGGAGCATCTCCATGGTCGTGCCTTCGGCCGGCTTCATCACGCACATCATGCCGTCGGCCGTCATGGAGCAGTCCATGTGGCACATCATCGGCATCATCGTCGCCATCGGCATGGACGGCATCGAAGCCGGCATGCTTCCCATCGGCATCATGTTCATCGCGGTGTTCATCGGCGTCTCCGTGCGGGGGTGTCGGGGCTGATTCCCATCGGCAATGTCATCATGTCCCCGCAGAATGGGCTTTACAACAGATTGATCCGAAAGGAAAAATATCCGCGATATTGAACGCGCGTCCGTTTTCCCAGACGGGGGTTATATGGCTATGCCCATGCGTTGTTTCCCCATCGGCCTGGCGGACGGCACAGTGGCTGCCAGTTCCAGTTGCCCGGACCGCGATGCAAGCCCAAGCCGCCACCGCCCTCATCTACGACGTCGCCGAATACCGCCGCCGCAAGGCGCTGCGCGACTGCGGGCGGGGCAGCCGCAGCCAGCGCTTCCTGTGGGTGGACCCCCGCAGCGGAACCACCTCGGTGGCCGTGTTCCGCCCCTCGACGCCCACGGCGTCGGCGGCCCTGCGCATGGCGGGCCGACGCGCCGGCTGAAGCCGCGCCGCCATGGCCGACGGAATGGCCAGTCCCATGCACGGCGATGACCTTGCCGCGCGCGTTGCGCGCCGGCTGGCGGAACTGCGCCGGCAGCGCCATCTGTCGCTGGAGGCGCTGGCCCGCAGTTCGGGCGTGAGCCGGGCGATGCTGTGGCAGATCGAACAGGGGCGCAGCGCACCGACCCTCAAGGTGCTGGACAGGATCGCCGCCTCGCTCGACGTGCCCGTTGCCGACCTGTTGCAGGATCCCGGCGGCCACCACGCGGTCGCCGTGCTGCGCGCCGACCGCTGCAAGCAGCTGGTCTCGCCGGATGGCGCCTACGTCACCCGCGCGCTGTTCCCGTTCAACGGCAGCCATTCGGTGGAGTTCTACGAGATCCGCCTGGCCGCCGGCGCATCCGAACACGCCGAGGCCCATGCCGCCGGCACCGTCGAGAACCTGGTGGTCGGCAGCGGGCGCATGGAGATCGAGGTGGACGGACACCGCCATGCACTGGGCCCCGGGGACGCCATCCACTTCCGCGCCGACCAGGCCCATGCCTACCACAACCCCGGGGACGAGCCGGCGGTGGCCTACCTGGTGATGGCCTACGCTGCCGAGCTCAACCACGGCTGAGCGGCGTCACTCGCCGGGCGGACGCGCCACCGGCAGGTGCCAGCCGTAGCGGATGGCCATGAAGCGCAGGCCGAAGCAGACCAGCGCTCCGGCGGCCATCGCCGGCACCCTGGGGAATCCACCGATATGCGCCAGCGCGACCAGGCCCGCGCCGGCCAGCGCCGCCACCGCGTACAGCTCGGCCTGCAGCACCACCGGCGTGCGCGCAACCAGCAGGTCGCGGGCGATGCCGCCGCCGATGCCGCTGAGCATGCCCAGCAGGGTCGCGGCAAAGGGAGGCACGCCGAAGTCCAGCGCCTTGCCCGTGCCCAGCACCGCGAACAGTGCCAACCCGGCCGCGTCGAACAGCTGCACCGGGTTGCGCATGCGCTCGATCGCCTCGTGGCGGTAGAAGGTCACCACGCCGGCGAGCATGGCCACCGCCAGGTAGCGCCAGTCGGCAAGCGCCGCCGGCGGCTGCGCGCCAATCAGTACGTCGCGGGCGATGCCGCCGGATACCGCCGCGGCGCAGGACAGCACCAGCACGCCGAACAGGTCCAGCCGGTGCCGCACCGCCACCGTGCCGCCGCTGAGCGCGAACACGAAGGTACCCAGCAGGTCGAACAGCAGCAGGAGCAGGGACACGGCGCGGCCTGGTCTGGAGGGATCGCAAGGATCGCAGGCCCGCGCCGCGGTTGCCACGCCGGCGCGCGGACGCGCGGCGATCAGCGGGGCGCGGACGGGTCGCGGTCGCGGCCGAGGATGATGCGCGCCGCGCGCTGGTAGCTCCAGTAGGCCCAGGCCCAGTTGAGCAGTACCACCAGGCGGTTGCGGAAGCCGATCAGGAAGAACACGTGCGCGGCCAGCCAGAACCACCAGGCCAGGACGCCCGAGAGCCGGATGCCGTGGATGTCGACCACCGCGGCCATGCGCCCGATCGTGGCCAGGTTGCCGAAGTCGCGGTAGCGGAACGGCCGCGCCGGCGCGCCCTGCAGCCGCGCCTGGATCGCACGGGCGACATGCCGGCCCATCTGCTTGGCCGCCGGCGCCACGCCCGGCACCGGCGAACCGTCGGCCTGTTTCACCGCGGCCAGGTCGCCGGCCACGAAGATCTCCGGGTGTCCGGGCACCGACAGGTCCGGCTCCACCGGCACGCGCCCGGCGCGATCCAGCGGCACGCCCAGCGAGCGCGCCAGCGGCGAAGCGGCCACCCCGGCGGCCCAGACGATGGTGCGCGAACGCACGTAGGCGTCGCCCAGCCGGTAGCCGCCGGCGTCGATATCGGTGACCGGCACGCCGGTGCTGACTTCCACGCCCAGCTTCTCCAGTTGGCGCCGCGCCTTCTGCGAAAGCGCCTCGGGGAAAGAGGCGAGCACGCGCGGTCCGGCCTCGATCAGGCGCACCCGCGCGCTGGCCGGGTCGATGTTGCGGAACTGGTCGCGCAGGGTGTGGCGCGCGATTTCGGCCAGGGTGCCGGCCAGCTCCACGCCGGTCGGTCCGCCGCCGACGATGGCGAACTCCAGCCAGGCCGCGCGCTCGGCCGGATCGTCGCAGGCCTCGGCGCGCTCGAACGCCAGCAGCAGCTTGCGCCGCAGTTCCAGCGCGTCGTCCAGCGACTTCAGCCCGGGCGCGTGTGCGGCCCACTGTTCGTTGCCGAAGTAGGCATGGGTGGCGCCGGTGGCCAGCAGCAGGTAGTCGTAATGCAAAGCCTTGCCGTCGGCCAGCGTGGCCGTGCGCGCCTGCGGATCGATCGCCTCCACTTCGCCCAGGCGGATCTCGACATTGCGCTGCCGGCGCAGGATATGGCGCAGCGGGGCCGCGATATCCGGCGCGGAAAGCCCGGCCGTCGCCACCTGGTAGAGCAGGGGCTGGAACAGGTGGTGGTTGCTGCGGTCGACGAGGGTGATGCGCGGCGGCGCCCAGGCCAGCGCGCGGGTGGCCCAGAGCCCGGCGAAGCCGCCTCCGATCACGACCAGGTGCGGGCGATCGGGACGGGCTGCGCTCATCGGGGACTCCAGTCGGTCGGGTTGGTCAGGCGGGGTCTTCGTCGATGCGCGAATGCCGCCGGGTATCGGGCATCCACAGGTAGACCAGCAGCGAGCATGCAATGCAGGCGGTGACGTACCAGTAGAAGCCGCGCTCGATGCCGTGCTGCTTGAACCACAGGGCGATGTATTCGGCGCTGCCGCCGAAGATCGCCACCGTCAGCGCGTAGGGCAGGCCCACGCCCAGGGCGCGGATCTCCACCGGGAACAGCTCGGCCTTCACCACCGCATTGATCGCGGTGTAGCCGCTGACCACGACCAGCGCCAGCAGCACCAGCCAGAACGCCTCGCCGGCGGTCTGCACATCCTGCAGGCGGTCGAGGATCGGAACGGTGAGCAGGGCGCCGAGCACGCCGAAGGCGATCAGCACCGGTCGCCGGCCGACGCGGTCGGACAGCGCGCCCACCAGCGGCTGCAGCAACATGTACACGAACAGCGTGCCGGCATTGACCCGCGCCGCGCTCTCGCTGGGAAGGCCGGCGCTGTTGACCAGGAACTTGTGCACGTAGGTCGTGTACGTATAGAAGGCCAGGGTGCCGCCCATGGTCAGGCCGACCACGCTCAGCAGCGCACGCGGGTGCCGTAGCAGCAGGCGCAACGTGCCCTGGCGGCGCTGGTGCGCCGGCGAGCCGTCGGCCTCGCTGCGCACGAACGACTCGGTCTCCAGCATGGTCCGCCGCAGCCATAGCGCCGCCAGCGCGGCCAGGGCACCGATCGCGAACGGAATGCGCCAGCCCCAGGCGCGCAGCTGTCCGGCATCGAGCAGCGCCTGCAGCGTCAGCAGCACGCCAAGCGCCAGCAGGTGGCCCATCACCAGGGTCACGTACTGGAAACTGGACCAGAAGCCGCGGTGTTCGCGGCTGGCCATCTCGCTGAGATAGGTCGCCGAGGTGCCGTACTCGCCGCCGACCGACAGGCCCTGCAGCAGCCGCGCCAGCACCAGCAGCACAGGCGCGGCGATGCCGATGCTCGCGTAGCCCGGGGTGAGCGCGATCAGCAGCGAGCCGCTGCACATCATCCATACCGAAAGCAGCAGCGCCGCCTTGCGCCCGTGGCGGTCGGCATAGCGTCCCAGCAGCCACCCGCCCAGCGGGCGCATCAGGAAGCCGACGGCGAAGATGGCCGCGGTCTTCAGCAGCTGGCTGGTGCGGTCGCCGCCGGGGAAGAACACCTCGGCGAAGTACAGCGAGAACGCCGCGTAGACGTACCAGTCGTACCACTCCACCAGGTTGCCGCCCGAGCCGCTGAAGATGCTGCGCAGGCGCCGGGCGGGGGTGAGTTCACGGGTCACGGCCATGGGCCGATGATGGCATGGGCCGCGGCCCGGTGTCGGCGCCGCGGCGCCGGGTCGTGTGCCAGACTCCCGGCATCCATCCAGGGGTACCGCCATGGCCGAACCCGAAAAGCGCATCGCCCTGCTGATCGACGCCGACAACGCGCCGGCGTCGAAGATCGACCTGGTGCTGGCCGAGGTCGCCCGCCACGGCGTGGCCAACGTCCGCCGCGCCTACGGCAACTGGAAGAGCCCCAACCTCAAGGGCTGGGAAGCGGTGCTGCACGAATACGCGATCCGCCCGATCCAGCAGTTCGCCTATTCCAGCGGCAAGAACGCCTCGGACATGGCTATGGTGATCGACGCCATGGACCTGCTGTACGCGCGCAACCTCGACGGCTTCGCCATCGTCTCCAGCGACGCGGACTTCACCCCGCTGGTGATGCGCCTGCTGACCGACGGCATGAAGGTCTACGGCTTCGGCGAGAAGAAGACGCCGTCGCCCTTCGTCAATGCCTGCTCCAAGTTCACCTACGTCGAGGCGCTGGGCCGGCCGGCGAGCGACAGCGACCAGGCCAGCAGCACCGCGCCCAAGGACGCGCAGGAGCTGCGCAACGACGCGCGCCTGGTGCAGATGCTGCGCAGCGCGGTGGACGCCGGCAGCGGCGACGACGGCTGGACCCGGCTCGACATGGTCGGCAGCCAGATCGGCAACCAGGCCTCGTTCGATCCGCGCAACTACGGCTACCGCAAGCTCAGCGACCTGGTGAAGGCCACCGGCCTGTTCGAGATGCGCGAGGAAGGCAAGACCCTGTGGGTGCGCGACAAACCGCGCCGCCGCGCCCCGGCGAAGAAGAAGGCCGGCTGACCCGGCAGGGTCGCCGGGTGCGCGGGAACCATGGCCGGCCGCGGCGGTCAGTCATGCCGGTGCAGGGCACTGGAGACGGACATCCATGGAAGCCACGCAGGGAAGCCCCCGATACGCCCCGGACGGCCGCGGCGACAACCCGCCGCAGTGGTGCTGGCTGGCGATGGTGCTGGCGGTGGCGGTGCATGGCCCGATCGTGCTGCTGCTTTCCAGTAGCGGGGAAGGCGAAGGCAGTAGGCCGCGCGAAGGGCTGGAACGGATGCGGATCAGCTGGTCGGAGCGGCCGCGGCCGGCGGCGGCGGCCCCGCAAATGGAAGCAGAAGCCGCCTCCGGGCCTTCGCCTGCCCCGGCTGTTGCAACGCCCCCCGGGGCAAACGGTCATTGCATCCCCGGAGCCGTCTCCGGTACCAACCTTGAGCCTCGACCTGCCCGTGGGATGGCTCACTCGCCAGAACAGCGGCAGTGGCGGCGACGGCAACTTCCGTCGCGACCTGTTCGAGCATGGCGAGGCGGATCCGTTGGGGCCGCCCAGCCATCTTCCCGGACTGCGGATGCAGGACAGCTCGTTCGGTGGCCGCTTGCAGGAGGCGGCCAGGCGCAGGATGTGCGGGGACCTCCGCGGCGCATTGAGGGCGAAAACAGAGAGCACCGAGGCGATCGTCGCCAGCATGAAGCGCTGGAAGTGCCCGATGTAGCTGCTGCTCAGTACAGGTCCACCGGATCCACGTCCAGCGACCAGCGTGCGCGCCGCGCCTCGGGCAGGGAATACAGCGCCGGGACGGCCGCATCGAGGCAGGCATGGAGGGCGCCGCGCCGCGCCGAGGACACCAGCAGCTGCATGCGGTAGTGGCCGGCACGCCGCGCCATCGGCGCCGTGATCGGGCCATGCAGCTCCACCTCCGGCGCCTTGCCGCCGGCGAAGGCCACGTCCTCGAGCACGTGCCGCGCGGCGCGCAGGAAGGCGGCGGCCGCCTCGACCTGGCCGGCCTCGGCGCGCAGGATCGCCATGTATGTGTAGGGCGGGAACGCCGCGGCTTCGCGCTGGACCAGCTCGGCCTCGGCGAAGGATTCGTAGCCGCCGTTGATCAGCGCATGCAGCAGCGGATGGTCCGGATGGTGGGTCTGCCACCACACTTCGCCCGGCTTGCGCGCGCGCCCGGCGCGGCCGGCGACCTGCACCAGCAGCTGGGCCAGCTTCTCGCCGCCACGGAAGTCCGAGGAGAACAGGCCTTCGTCCACGCCGACCACCACCACCCGGGTGAGGTTGGGCAGGTCGTGGCCCTTGGCCAGGATCTGGGTGCCGACCAGGATGCCGGGCTTGTCGCCGAGTTCGGCCAGCAGCTTCTGCAGGCCGTCGCGGCGCGCGGTGGTGCCGCGGTCGATGCGCAGCACCGGCCAGCCGGCGAAGCGCTCGGCCAGCAGTTCCTCCAGGCGCTCGGTGCCCACGCCCTGCGGCTGCAGCGCCAGGCTGGCGCAGTCCGGGCAGGCCAGCGGGCGCGACTGGCGGTGGCCGCCGTGGTGGCAGACCAGGCGTCCGCCACCGGCATGCACGGGCATTGGCGTGGACTGCACCTCGGTACTGCAGCGCGGGCAGTGCGCGCTCCAGCCGCAGTCGTGGCACAGCAACACCGGCGCGTAGCCGCGCCGGTTCTTGAACACCAGCACCTGGCCGCCGTCCTTGAGCGCGGCCTCGACCATCTGCAGGGTCTCCGGCGCCAGCCCGGCCTGCAGCGGGCGCTTGCGCACGTCGAGGATGCGCACGCTCGGCGGGCGCGCGTCGCCGGCACGGCGGCGCAGGCGCAGGTAGCCGTAGCGGCCGGCGCAGGCGTTGTGCAGGGTTTCCAGCGAAGGCGTGGCGCTGCCCAGCAGCACGGGCACGTCCAGCGCCTTGCCGCGCACCAGGGCGAAGTCGCGGGCGTGGTAGCGGATGCCGTCCTGCTGCTTGTAGCTGCCGTCGTGCTCCTCGTCGACCACGATCAGCCCGGCCTCCGGCAGCGGGGTGAACACCGCCGAGCGGGTGCCGACGATCACCCGTGCCTCGCCGCGCCAGGCTGCGGCCCAGACCCGGGCGCGCTCGCCGTCGGCCAGGCCGGAGTGCAGCGCGTGCACCGGCACGCCCAGGCGGGCGCGGAAGCGGGCCAGGGTCTGCGGGGTCAGGCCGATCTCGGGCACCAGCACCAAGGCCTGGCGGCCGCGGGCCAGGCACTCGGCGATGGCGTGCAGGTAGACCTCGGTCTTGCCGCTGCCGGTCACGCCTTCCAGCAGCGCCGGGCTGAAACCTCGGGCGGCGCGCAGGGTGGCGATCGCCTCGGCCTGCTCGGGATTGGGCTCCGGGCCGGCTTGCGGGGCCGGGGCCATGGCGCTGGCCGGGATCGCGACCCGTTCCACCAGGTCGCGCTTGAGCAGGGCGCGGGCAGCCTCGCGCCACTCGTCCAGCTCCAGCGCCAGCCGGTCCTCGTCGGCCGGACCGTCCTGCAGCAGGGTGGCCAGCCGGTGCGGACGGGTGCCACGGCGCAGGCCGGCGATGGCGGTGCGGCCGGCTTCGGTCAGCTGCCAGGCCCAGGCGTGGGTGTCCGGGAGCGGGTCACCGGCGCGCAGGGCGGCGGGCAGGGCGGTCGCCAGGACCTCCCCCAGCGGCGCGTGGGTGTAGCGCGCCAGCCAGCGCAGGGAGTCGAGCAGCTCGCCCTGCAGCAACGGCTCGGGGTCGAGCAGGGCCAGGGCCTGGCGCAGGCCGTCGCCGACCTCGGCCGGCCCGACCCCTGCCACCACCCCGACCAGTTCGCGCGAGCCGAACGGCACCCGTACCCGCCGGCCCACGTCCGCTTCCGCCGGGGCGGTGCCGGCCGGGGGCAGGTAGTCGAACAGGCGGGGCAGGGGGACCGGCAGGGGCACCCGGAGGCAGGCCGCGGTCGGAACGGGCAGGGACATGGCGGAAGTCTAAGGCCGGCACCGGCCGCCCGCCGATGCTGCCCTGCACCGCATTGCTAGCGTTACCTTTCTAAAGCGCACGTAACTGCCCGCCGCCGCTGTGGATTCGCCTTTATCCACACGAACTGTGGATAAGTTTGTGCATGACGCTGTGGCTTCACGCCGCAAATGCGGCCAGATCGAGCCATCGCTCAGGTTGGTCAAAAAAACGCCACAAGGGAAAATTTCGAAAAAACAATAACTTGTGCGTGGAACACGGGTGAAGGCAGGGATCAGGGCCTCTTGCAGGCCAGCAATCCGGGCTTCCCGCGGCGCTGTGCACAACCTGATCCGGCGCAGGCCGCGTAAACACTGGGGGGAGCGCCTTTTGTGCGTTCCGTCAAGGCGCGGAGCGGCAAGCCGGGCGCATATCATCGCGGGCCTGTAATCGCACATGGGACGCATCTTGCCCCCTGCCAACGAAGTACCACCGGCGCTGGCCGCCTTCCTGCGCGGCAGCGAACGCCGCGCCTGGGTGTTCCTCTGGCTGCAGGCCGGGGACGCGGATGCGGCCGACCAGGCGTTCGCGGCGACGGTCCGCGCGTTCCGGGTCGAGGCCGCGCAGCTGCCGATGGCCGAATGGCCGGGTCGTTACTGGCGCCTGCTGGCAGCCTGTCCGCTGGACGCGCAGGGCGGGCAATGGCCGCCCGGCCTGGACCTGCTGGCCACGCCGGCGCCGGCCGACCGCCGGGCCCTGCTGCTGCGGCTTGCCGGTGGCCTGGACGAACAGCCGGCGGCCGAGGCAATGGGCGTGGCGCTCGGGGTCTACCGCGAACGGCTGGCCGCGGCCTGCCCGCGCGACGCCACCGGGCAGGTGGACGTGGCGGCCTGGCATGGCCTGGCCCAGGCCATCCAGCAGGCGGCCCGCGACCTGCCCGAGAGCCGCCTGGAGCGCATCGCCGCGCTGCGCGAGACCGCCCTGGCCGGGCACGGGACGCCGGAAGCACCATCCCCCCGGGCCCATGCCGTGGGGAAGGGCCCGGGCCGCGGCCGGCGCACGCTGTGGGTCGCGCTCCTGCTGCTGGCCGTGGCGGCCCTGGCGGGCGCCGGCGCCTGGGGGTGGGGGCAGCAGCGGTCGGCCGCGCTGCCGTTGCCGCCTCCCGCGGACGACGTGGCCGGAGCGGACGACCTGCGGGTCCACGACCGTGGTCCGATCCTGGTGGAGCCGCTGCCCGATCCGGCTCCCCCGGCGGTGCCGGCCGACCCCGTTCCCCCCGCCCTCGACGAGCCGCCGCTGGACCCGGTGGTCGCGGCGGTGGACTTCCTGTCCTGGTACGCCGCCGGTGCCCCGGCATCGAGGATGGAGCGCGAGGCCGGCGACGCGGCGGAGCCGCTGGTGCCGCCGCCGGAGGAGGACGCGGGCCGGCTGGCGGAGCAGGCCTGGGCGGAGCTCGATGCCGGCGACAGGGCGATCCTGCGCGAGGCCTTCGCGCGCTATTCCGCGCTGCCGGTGGCCGAGCAGGAGCAGCTGCGCCGCCGCTTCGCCACCCTGGACAGGATGGAGCGGCGCGGCTGGCTGCTCGGTCCCGCCGTGGGCGACGACTGGCCGCGCCTGCAGCCCTGGCTGGGCTACGTGCCGGAGGCGGAAAGGTCGCGGCTGCTGGCGATCCTGCGTGCGATGGAGGCAGGGCAGCGCAGGCAGCTGGCCGAGGTGCTGCGCCGGCAGTCGCCGGTTGGCCGGGTGGAACTGCGCCAGGAACTCCTGGCGCTACCGGCCGCGCGGCGCGCGGACTGGCTGGACGAGGTCGCCGCCGTGCGCTGAACGCGCCGGCTACAGCCGCGCCAGGCTCAGCACGAACACCGCCGCCACCACCATGCCCACCAGCAGCGAGTACACCGAGCCGACCGCGACGTACCGCAGCACGGTCCATCCCCAGCCCTGGGCATAGACCCGCTTCTGCATCAGCAGCAGGTAGACCGGCATCCACAGCCACAGCGCAAGCGAGACCAGCCCGACGCCGGCGGCGGCCAGCGGCAGGACCTCGCCGGTCCAGCGCGACAGCAGCGCCAGCAGCATCTGCCCCAGCAGCGCCAGGCACAGGAAGGCGTGGCTGTACAGCGCCACCACCAGGTGTTCCAGGTACAGGCGGCCGCTGCCGAGGTAGGCCAGCTTCAGCAGCAGGGCGAACACCGGCACCAGCAGGAACAGCGCGCTGGGCATGCTGCCAAGGAAGGCGTGCTTGAGCAGTTCCGGATCGTCCTGCAGGCGGGCGATGTTGCGGCGCATGCGCTGGTCCTGGGCTTCCAGCCAGGTGGTGGGTTCCGGCCCGGCGTCCGCCACCGGCCGCGGCGCCGGGGTGCCGCCCAGTTCCCGCACCCGCGCGTCGGCCTGGGCGTGGAGCTCTTCGATGGTGCGGTCGAAGCCGCCGCGCATCGGAGCCATCAGGGGCGGCAGCTGGTCGCGCGCCTCGGCCAGCTCAGCCACGCGCTTCCCGCGCACGCGCTCGACTTCCTCGGCCGTGGTCGCCTGCGCCACGCCCTGGTCGACCATCTGCACCTTCACCGCCGCGTCGCCGCTGCCGTCGTCGCCGAAGTGGATCACGCCGCGTCCGACGAAGAAGGTCAGCACGCACAGCACCACGAACAGGCGCATCGGCGCCACGTACGGCGCGCGCCTGCCGTGCAGGTAGTCCTCGGCCAGGCGTCCCGGCGCCAGCAGCCGGCGCACGGTGCGGAAGATGCGCCCGTCCAGGTGCCAGAACGACTCGAACACCTCCTCCACGGCATGGGCGAAGCTGCGCACCGGGTTGTGCGCATGCTGGCCGCAGAGATGGCAGTACTCGCCGTGCAGGGGGGTCGAGCAGTTGGCGCAGTCGCGCGGATGGCTTTCGGACACGGCGTGGTCGCAGCGGCGGGGTGCGGGGAACATAGCCAGCCCGCGGAGCCCGGTGCCAGTGCCCCCGGCACGACCGCAGCTTCCCTGCGCATTCCCATGTCTTCTTCTTCCCAGCCGGAGCGCCGCTTCGGCCAGGAGCTGCTCGCCACCGCCACGCTCGCCCTGCCGCTGGTGCTGGGCCACGTGTCCACCGGCCTGATCGGCCTCGTCGACAACGTCATCGCCGGGCGCCACGGCACCCAGACCCTGGCCTCGGTCACCGTCGGCACCGCCCTGCTGTGGCTGCCGATGATGGTGCCGATCGGCACGCTCACCGCGTTGCCCGCGTCGGTCTCGCAGCTGGACGGCAGCGGCCGCCGCGACGCGATCGCGCGGCTGTTCCGCCAGGCCCTGTGGCTGGCGCTGGGCCTGGGCGTGCTGATGTTCGCGTTCCTGAGCCTGGCGCCGCTGGGCCTGGCCCGGTTCGGCATCGCCCCGGAGATCGTGCCCGGCGCGATCGCCTTCGCCCACGCGATCCGCTGGGGCGTGCCGGCGCTGATCCTGTTCTTCTGCATGCGCTACCTCAGCGAAGGCCTGCACTGGACCCTGCCGACCATGGTCCTGGGCTTCGCCGGACTGGGCGTGCTGGCACCGCTGGGCTATGCGCTGACCTTTGGCGTCGGGCCGCTGCCGGAGCTGGGACCCGCCGGCCTGGGTACGGCCTCGGCGGTGGTGATGTGGCTGCAGGCGCTTTGCTTCGCGGCCTACCTGGCGCGCTCGCGCCGGTTCGCCCCGCTGGGCCTGTTCGCGCGTTTCGATCCGCCATGCTGGGACGACATCCGCGGCCTGCTCGCCACCGGCCTGCCGATCGGCGTGACCGTGCTGATGGAGGGCGGGCTGTTCATCGCCACGGCGCTGCTGATCGCGCGCCTGGGCGAGGTGCCGGCGGCCGCGCACCAGATCGCGATCAACGTCTCGGCGCTGTGCTTCATGGTGCCGATGGGCCTGGCCGAGGCGACCACGGTGCGCGTGGGCCGCGCCCTGGGCGCCGGCGATCCGCTGGGCGTGCGCCGCGCCGCGCGCGCCGGCTACACCATCGTGCTGGCCACCCAGGCCTGCTCGGCCCTGGTGATGCTGCTGGGCCACGACGCCATCGTCGCCATCTACCCCCGCGATGCCGCGGTCGCCGCCACCGCCTCGGTGCTGCTGCTGTACGCGGCCACCTTCCAGTTCCCGGACGGGGTCCAAGTGATGTCCGCCGGCGCCCTGCGCGGCCTGCGCGATACCCGGGTGCCAATGTTCCTTGCAATGGTGTCGTACTGGGGCATCGGCATGCCGCTGGGCGCGTGGCTGGGCCTGGGACTGGGCCGCGGCCCGCAGGGCATGTGGACCGGCCTGATCCTGGGCCTGAGCGCCGCCGCCGTGCTGATGGGCTGGCGCCTGGCCTACAGCCTGCGCCGGCTGCCGCCACCGGTGGCCACGCCCGGGACGACCTCCGGCACGGTTACTTAAGGCGTATGAATCCGCGCGGCCGCCCGGCTATGCTGCAGGCCAACACCGCAAGACCGTAGCCGCCCGCTGGAGCCCTTGATGATTCCTCCTCCGCTGCCCCGCCAACGCAACCCGATCGCAGCCTTCTTCGTCGGGCTGTGGGACGTGATGAACTTCACCCGGCGGTTGATCCTCAACCTGCTGTTCTTCGGGCTGCTGTTCCTGGTCCTGGTCAGCTTCGTCGTGGCCCTGGGCCGCGGCAGCGGCACCCAGCCGATACGCGACCGCACCACCCTGGTGCTGGCGCCGGAAGGGCGGCTGGTGGAGCAGTTCACGGCCGATCCGGTCAGCCGCGCGCTGGCCAGGGCGATGGGAGCGCAGGACGCGGGCGAGGTGCAGCTGCGCGACCTGCTGCGGGTGATCGAGGCCGCGCGCGAGGACAGGAACGTCGAGCGCGTCCTGCTGCGGGTCGACGGCCTGCAGCCGTCCGGCTACGCCTCGCTGCGCGAGCTGGCGGCGGCGCTGGCCCGCCTGCGCGAGTCCGGCAAGCAGGTGATCGCCTTCTCCGAGGGCATGGGCCAGGCCCAGTACCTGCTGGCGGCGCTGGCCGACGAGGTCTACCGGGCCCCGATGGGCAGCCTCCTGCTGCAGGGCATCGGCCGCTACCGCCAGTACTACCGCCAGGGCCTGCAGGAAAAGCTGGGCGTGGACGTGCACCTGTTCCGCGTCGGCGAGTACAAGTCCGCCGCCGAGCCGTACATCCTCGACGCGGCGTCGCCCGAGTCCAAGGAAGCCGACCTGTACTGGATGAACGACATCTGGGGCCGCTACCTGGACGACGTGGCCAGGGCCCGCAGGCTGGATAAGGCCGAACTGGCCGCGCAGGTCGACCAGCTGGCCGCGGGCATCGAGGCGGCCGGCGGCGACGTGGCCCGGCACGCGCTGGAGCTGAAGCTGGTCGACGGCCTGAAGACCCGCGAGGAAGTACTGGACCTGCTGGCCGAGCGCGGCGTCGCCGACGAGGACGAGGACCTGGGCTTCCGCAACATCGGCCTGTCGGCCTACCTGCAGCACCTGGACCGCAAGGCCCTGCCGCTGGACAAGCGCCCGCAGGTGGCGGTGGTGGTGGCCGAGGGCGAGATCACCGGCGGCGACCAGCCGGCCGGCCGCATCGGTGGCGAGTCCACCGCCGCCCTGCTGCGCCAGGCGCGCGATGACGACGACATCAAGGCGGTGGTCCTGCGCGTGGATTCGCCCGGCGGCGAGGTGTTCGCCTCCGAGCAGATCCGCCGCGAGGTCGCGCTGCTGAAGGAAGCCGGCAAGCCGGTGGTGGTGTCGATGGGCGACCTGGCCGCGTCCGGCGGCTACTGGATCAGCATGGACGCCGACCGCATCTACGCCGATCCGTCGACCATCACCGGTTCGATCGGCATCTTCGGCCTGGTGCCCAACTTCACCCGCACCCTGGACAAGATCGGCGTGCACACCGACGGCGTGGGCACCACCCGCTACGCCGGCGCGTTCGACATCACCCGCCCGCTGGACCCCGACGTGGGCCGCGTGATCCAGTCGGTGATCGACAAGGGTTACGCCGACTTCATCGGCAAGGTCGCCAATGCGCGCGGGCGCAGCGCCGAGGAGATCGACGCGGTGGCCCGGGGCCGCGTGTGGAGCGGCGCGCAGGCGCTGGAGCGCGGCCTGGTCGATGCGATGGGCGGGCTGTCGGACGCCATCGCCGACGCCGCCTCGCGCGTGGAGTTGCAGGAAGGCAAGTACCGCGTGCGCTACGTGGAGAAGGAAGCCTCGCCGTTCGCGCAGTTCATGGCCGGCCTTGCGGGCAGCCGCCTCGGCGGCGCGCTGCTGGACGACACCGGCTTCGCCCGCGCGCTGCTGGCCCGCACCATGCCCGAGACCGAGGCGCAGCTGCGCTTCGTCGAGAACGCCGTGCGCGAACGCGACGGCGCGCCGGTCAAGGCGCTGGCCTACTGCTTCTGCGGCCTGTAGTCCGCGGCCGGCTCCGCCCGCGACGGCCCCGCCCATGGCGGGGCCGTCTGCGTTCGGGGCGCCTGGTTCAGCCGCCGGGCGCCTCGGCCGTGGCCGTCGCCTGCGGCTCGGGCGGCCGTTCGGTGGGTGGTGCTTCGCGCCGGCAGGCGGCCAGCACGAGCAGCGCCGCAAGCGCCGCCAATGCGAGCCGGGCGCGCGGAATCGCGGTACGCGGGCATCGGTCCATGCTGCACTCCTCGCAAGGTCCGCCGGGTATCCTACGCCCATGGCTACGAACCGCTGGCGACTGGATGGACAGCTGGCCCTGGTGACCGGCGCGAGCGCCGGCATCGGCCTGGCGATCGCGCACGAGCTGGCCGCGCTGGGCGCGGACCTGCTGCTGGTGGCGCGCAACGAGGACCCGCTGCAGGACGCGGTGGAGGAGCTGGAAGCCCGCCATCCGCAGCAGTCCTTCCACGCCATGGCCGCCGACGTGGCCGACGACGAGGACCGCCAGGCGATCCTGGACTGGGCCGAGGACCATGGCGACGGCCTGCACATCCTGGTCAACAATGCCGGCGGCAACGTCACCCGCCCGGCGGTGGACTACACCGAGGACGAGTGGCGCTCGATCTTCGAGACCAACCTGTTCTCCGCCTTCGAGCTGTCGCGCTACGCACACCCGCTGCTGGCGCGGCATGCGTCGACGGCGATCGTCAACGTCGGCAGCGTGTCCGGCCTGACCCACGTGCGCAGCGGCGTGGTCTACGGCATGACCAAGGCCGCGATGCACCAGATGACCCGCAACCTGGCCTGCGAATGGGCCGCCGACGGGATCCGGGTCAACGCGGTGGCGCCGTGGTACATCCGCACCCGCCGCACTTCCGGTCCGCTGTCGGATCCGGACTACTACGACCAGGTGCTGGACCGCACGCCGATGCGCCGCATCGGCGAGCCGGATGAAGTGGCCGCGGCGGTGGCGTTCCTGTGCCTGCCGGCGTCCTCGTACGTGACCGGCGAATGCATCGCCGTGGACGGCGGCTTCCTGCGCTACGGCTTCTGAGCGTCGTCCACGCGCCTCAGGTGCGCAGGCTGCGCTCCGGCACCTCGATCTCCATCGCCAGCGCCAGGTGGTCGGAGAAGGCCGCCGGCAGCGCCTTCGCATCGGCGCAGTGCAGGTCGCCGCTGACCAGGATGTGGTCGATCGCGCGCTGCGGCTTCCAGCTGGGGAAGGTCGGCACGATGCACTCGGGCGGGCGCAGGCTGGTGTTGCGGTAGAGGACTTCCATCTCCGGCACGTCGGGCAGGCAGTTGAAGTCGCCCATCAGCACCGCGTTGGGATGGTCCTGCAGCAGTTCGGCGATGAACGAAAGCTGCGACAGGCGCGACTTCGCGCCCAGCGACAGGTGCGCCACGGCCACGGTCAGGCCCTCGCGGCCGTCGCCGAAGTGGCCCAGCAGCACGCCGCGGCCGCGGATGCGGCCGGGCAGGGCGTGGTCGCTGATGCGCACCGGTTCCAGCCGGCTCAGCAGGCCGTTGGCGCTGGAGGCCACGCCGCCGACGCTGCGGTTGGGCTGGTGGGTCCAGTAGTGGAAGCCGGCGCGCTGGGCCAGGTAATGGGTCTGGTTGGTGAAGCCCGAACGCAGGCTGCCCGGGTCGGCCTCCTGCAGCCCGACGATGTCGTGCTGGCTGGCCAGCTGAGCGATCGCGTCCAGGCTGGTGCGCTTGCGGCCGGCCGGCAGCGCGTGCGACCAGCTGCGGGTCACGTAGTCGCTGTAGCGGCGGGTGCTGGAGCCGGCCTGGATGTTGGCCGACAGCACCCGCAGCCGGCGCGTGGGCGGCGCGCCGGCCTCCAGCATGGTTCCGCCCGGTTCGCCGGACTGCTGCTCGGTCACGGGTGGGGTATCCATGCGTGCGGTCCGGCGGCGCTCAGCGCGCGCCGGCGCGCTCCTGCGCGATCAGCCACTCGGCGGTGGCCAGCATCTGCTCGAAGCCGCGCTGGTCGACCGAAATGGTGTACTTGCCGGCCACCACCAGCGACGGGGTGCCCTCGATCTTGGCGCGGGCGGCGAACTGGCGGGCGCGGTTGACCTTGGCGTCGACGCCGAAGCTGCCGAAGGTGTCGGCGAAGCGCTTGGGGTCCACGCCGTACTTGGCATAGAACGGGGCGAGCTCCTTGGCGCCGACGTTGGCGTTGACCGGCAGGCTGCGCTCGACGTGGATGGCGCGGAACATGGCCGCATGGGTCTGCGGCAGCACGCCCAGCGCCTCGGCCGAGTAGTAGGCGCGCGCATACGGGGTCCAGTAGCCGCCGAACGCGCCCGGCACCAGGATCACGTTCACGTCGCCCGGCTGGCGCTTGATCCAGGCCTCGAGGATCGGGTCGAAGGCGGCGCAGTGCGGGCAGGTGTAGCCGAACACCTCGGCCACCTCGATCTTGCCGGCCATCGGCTGGAAGGCCTGGCCGTTCTCGATGACGGTGTAGTCCACGCCCGCCACCGGCGCCGGGCCGCCCGGCGCGTTGGGCGCCGGGGCCGCCGGGGTGGCGTCGCCCCGGCCGCCTGTTCGGGGGCGGCCGGGGCCGCGCCCGCGTCGCCCTCGGTCGCCGGCTGCGCGGCATCGGTCGCCGGCGCTTCGGTGGCGGGGGCCGTCTGGCTGTCCTGCGGGGCGGCGTCCTGGCCGGAGCAGCCGGCCAGGGCGGCCAGCAGGAGCAGGGACAGGATGGGGCGCATGTTCATTTCATGTCTCCAGTGAGGAAGAGGATCGGCCAGTGGCCGTCAACGGGAAGTCTGGGGTGCGCGGGCGGCGGCGCGCTCGCGGGCGATAAGGGCGTCGGCGATGCGCAGAGAGTCCTCGAAGTCGCGCCCGCGCACGCGGTAGCGGCCGTTGACCACCAGGGTCGGGGTGCCTTCCAGGCCGATGTCCCGGATCCACTCGCCGGCCCTGCGCACCTGCGCGGCGACCCCGGGGTCGGCCAGTGCCTCGCGCAGCCGCTCCTGGTCGACGCCGAAGCGTCCCAGGAAGTCGCCCAGCTCCTGCGGCGTGGGGTTGCGCGGCAGGCTGCCGGTCTCGTGCAGGGCCTGGAACAGGGCCGGATGCGCGCGCTCGGACAGGCCCAGCTCCAGCAGGGCGTAATAGGTCCGGGCCCAGGCCTCGGTCGGGCCGTTCCAGGCCGCGGGCACCGGCACCAGGTCCACGTCCTTGCCCTGGCGGCGCTTCCATTCGCGCAGCATCGGTTCGAAGTGGGCGCAGTGCGGGCAGGTATAGGCGAACACCTCGGCCACCTCGATCCGGCCCTGGTGCGGCGCCCAGGGCGCCGCCTCGATGCGCACGTAGTCGGTGCCTTCCTGCGGCTGGGTCGCCGCCGCGGCACCGGGCACCCAGGCCAGCAGCAGCACCAGCATTCCGGCAAGCAGGGACTTCATCGCGGGCTTCCTTGAAACGGCGCGGAACGGGTTCCGGAAAAAACGACGCCGGCCACGGGGGGCCGGCGCAAGATCATCAGGGAGGGACCACGTGCTCTCCGACCGCAGCCGGTGGCGGAAGTTCACTGGCGGCCGGCGGCTTCCGCGGCGGCCACGTCGTCGGCGCGGTCGTGCAGGCCCTGCAGGTAGCTGGAGAGGCTGCCGATCTCCTCGTCGGTCAGCTTCGAGGCCACCTTGGCCATGATGTTGAACAGGGCCGGATCGCGCTCGCTGGTCACGCCGGCGCGGTACTCCTCCAGGCGGCGGGCGGTGTACTCGGACATCTGGCCGCCCACGTGCGGGTAGGCCGGGCCCGGGTTGCCGGCGCCGGTCGGGCCGTGGCAGGCCATGCAGGCCGGGATGCCGCGCTCGGCGTCGCCGTTGCGGAACAGCTTCTGGCCCACCTCGTAGAACTTCATGCCGGCGTAGGGGCCGGAGGTGACCTCGGTGTCGTCGGCCACGCCCGCGCCGGACTTCTGCTTGGCGAAGTAGGCGCCGACGTCGCGCATCTCCTGCGGGGTCAGGGCCTGGGCGAACGGCACCATCACCGCGGCCAGGCCGCTGTGGCGCTCGCCGCTGGCGAACAGGGCCAGCTGGCGGGCGATGTAGCGCTCGCTCTGGCCGGCCAGGCGCGGGTACATGGGGTCGGACGGATTGCCGTCGGCGCCGTGGCAGGCCGCGCAGGTCGTGGCGGCGGTCGCGCCGGCCTCGGCATCGCCCCAGTGGGTCTTGCTCAGGTCCACTTCCAGCGGCTGCTCCTGCACCGGATCGTTGTCCGGGATCGGGACCACCGTGGTCTGTGCAGCGTAGGCGACAACGGCGGTGGCCGCGGCGGCCAGTCCGGCAAGGGCGATAACGCGAGCGTGGCGCATGCTAGAGCTCCGGGAACCCGAATCGGCGCGGCCGTGAACAGCCGCGAAACGTCGGGATTATCCCCGCGCCGGGCGGCGACGGTCAACGAAACCCGTCGCCGGACCCGCCCCGGCCCCGCCAGCGCCCCCGGGCATGCGATCCTATGCCCATGTCCAATCCCCTCGAAAAGGCCCGCTACCTGGGCTCGGCGCACACGCCCGCGCAGCTGCCGCCGGATGGCGGCTTCGAAGTGGCCTTCGCCGGCCGCTCCAATGCCGGCAAGTCCAGCGCGCTCAACGCCCTGACCCGGCAGAACTCCCTGGCACGGGTGTCCAAGACCCCCGGCCGCACCCAGCAGCTGGTGTATTTCGAGGTCGCGCCCCAGCGCTACCTGGTGGACCTGCCCGGCTACGGCTACGCCAAGGTGCCGATGGACCTGAAGGCGCACTGGGAGCGCTTCCTCGACAACTGGTTCCGCAGCCGGCAGGCCCTGCGCGGGCTGGTGGTGGTGATGGACATCCGCCATCCGCTCAAGAACTACGACCGGCAGATGATCGGCTACGCGGTCAGCCGCGGGCTGCCGGCGCACGCGCTGCTGACCAAGGCCGACAAGCTCGGCCGCGGCCAGCAGGCCCAGGCGGTGCAGGCGGTGCGGCGCGAGCTGGCCGCCGCCGGTGCCAGCGGGGTCGGGGTGCAGGCGTTCTCCAGCGAGAACAAGCAGGGCGTGGACGAGGCCTGCGCGGTGGTGGCCGGCTGGCTGGACCTGCTGCCTCCGGCCCAGGACCCGGCCCAGGCCTGAGCCGGGTCAGACGGCGACGTCGAACAGCCGCCCGATGAGGTGGGCGGCCGCCATGGCCGCCGCGCCCCATCCGCCGACCCGCAGCGCACCGCGCCACAGGTTGGCGCCGCCGGCCCAGGCGGCCAGCGCGCCGGAGCCGAACAGGCCGGCGATGGTGGTGCCGGTGACCGCCCAGGCCACGCCCTGCGGCGGGGCCCGCAGGGTCACCGCGATGGGCAGGGACGCGCCGGCACAGAACGCCGCCGCGGAGGCGGACGCCGCCTGCAGCGGACGGGCCCTGGCCACCTCGTTGATGCCCAGCTCCTCGCGCGCGTGCGCGGCCAGCGCATCGTGGGCGGTCAGCTGCACCGCGACCTGGCGGGCCAGCTCCGGCGACAGGCCCCGCTTCTCGAACAGGCCCGCCAGTTCCGCCAGCTCCGCATCCGGCAGCTCGCGCAGTTCGCGGCGCTCGGTTTCCAGGTCCGCCTCCTCGATGTCGGCCTGCGAGCGCACCGACACGTATTCGCCGGCGGCCATCGACATGGCGCCGGCCACGGTGCCGGCGATGCCGGCCGAGAGGATCGCCCCGGGAGTGCCGCCGCCGGCGGCGACGCCGACCACCAGGCCGGCGACCGACACGATGCCGTCGTTGGCGCCCAGTACCGCCGCGCGCAGCCAGCCGGCGCGATCGCTGCGGTGGGATTCGACGTGGCGTCGGGGCATGGGCACTGTCCGTGTGGGCCTGCGGGTGGGTGCGCCCAGTGTACGGCCGGGGCAGGGCGGCAACGGCGCGGTGGGATGCTGAAGGCCACCGCCTGGCACGTCCGGACGACGGTGGTCAGGCTATAGTTCGCACCCTGCCGGCCAGCGCCGGAGTCCATTCCAGCGCCGCCCGAGATCCTGCCCTTGTCGAGTCCCAGCCACGTCGCCGATACCCCGGTCACCGGACGCCGCCAGCTGGTGGAATACCTGGCCGCGGGCGAGAAGCCCCGTGAGGCCTGGCGCATCGGTACCGAGCACGAGAAGTTCGGCTTCCGCCTGGACGACCTGCGGCCGCCGGCGTTCGATGGCGAGCGCGGCATCGAGGCGCTGCTGGCCGGGCTGGCCCGCTTCGGCTGGACCCCGGTGCGCGAGAGCGTGGACGGCCAGCCCGAGCGGGTGATCGCGCTGCTGTGCGATGGCGCCTCGGTGACCCTGGAGCCGGCCGGGCAGCTGGAGCTGTCCGGTGCGCCGCTGGAGAGCATCCACCAGACCTGCGTCGAGGTCGGCACCCACCTGGACGAGGTGCGCCAGGTCGCCGACGAACTGCAGCTGGGTTTCCTCGGCATGGGCTTCCAGCCGAAGTGGCGGCGCGAGGACATGCCGTGGATGCCCAAGGGCCGCTACCGGATCATGCGCGCCTACATGCCGAAGGTCGGCGGCCTCGGCCTGGACATGATGACCCGCACCTGCACCGTGCAGGTCAACCTGGATTTCGCCTCCGAGGCGGACATGGTGAAGAAGTTCCGGGTGTCGCTGGCGCTGCAGCCGGTGGCCACCGCGCTGTTCGCCGATTCGCCGTTCACCGAGGGCCGGCCCAACGGCTTCCTCAGCTACCGATCGCACATCTGGACCGATACCGATCCGGACCGCACCGGCATGCTCGACTTCGTGTTCGAGGACGGCTTCGGCTACGAGCGCTACGTCGACTACCTGCTCGACGTGCCGATGTACTTCAGCTACCGCGACGGCCAGTACGTCGACGCCAGCGGGCAGAGCTTCCGCGACTTCATGGATGGCCGCCTGCCGGCGCTGCCGGGCAAGCTGCCGACCCTGCGCGACTGGTCCGACCACATGACCACCGCCTTCCCCGAGGTGCGGCTGAAGAAGTACCTGGAGATGCGCGGCGCCGACAGCGGCCCGTGGGCGCGGCTGTGCGCGCTGCCGGCGTTCTGGGTCGGCCTCCTGTACGACGACGCGGCGCTGGACGCGGCCTGGGACCTGGTCAAGGACTTCAGCAACGCCGAGCGCCACGCCCTGCGCGACGGCGTGCCCAGGCACGCACTGAAGCTGCCGTTCCGCGGCGCGACCGTGCGCGAGCTGGCGATCGAGGCGCTGAAGATCTCCGCGGCCGGCCTGCGCCGGCGGGCCGCGCTCAATGCCGACGGCATCGACGAGTCGCGCTTCCTCGATACCCTGGTCGAGATCGCCGAGGCCGGGCAGTCCCCGGCCGAGCGCAAGCTCGAGCTGTTCCACGGCCCGTGGCAGGGCGACATCGACCGGGTGTTCTCCGCCTTCGCCTACTGAGGCATCGCGGCGTTTGCCCGGGGCGGCGGATGCATTCCGGCGCTCAGGGCGCCCAGAGCTTGTGCAGGTCGCGGAAGCCCCATTCGCGCGGCGACTCGATGCCGGTGATGCGCTCGTTGCAGCCGGGAGCCGACAGGTCCAGGTCCACGTGCAGCACGTGGCTGCGCAGGCGCGCCGAGTAGAACCCCCGCACCAGCGGGCGGGTCAGGTCCGGGCGCTGCTCCAGCACCACCGCCAGCCGTTCGCTGGACAGCTTCACCAGGCTGCCGGCCGGGTAGATGCCGAGGCTGGCGATCAGCGCCTTGAGCACCACCGGATCGAAGTGGCCCTTCCATGAGGCCATGCGCCGCAGGGCCTCGGCCGGGTCCCACGGTTCCTTGTAGGCGCGGGTGGAGGTCACCGCGTCGTACACGTCGCAGACCGAGCTCATGCGCGTCAGCAGCGGCAGCTCGTCCTCGGCCAGGCGCGCGGGATAGCCGGTGCCGTCCATGCGCTCGTGGTGGTGCAGGACCATGTGCAGGATGGCCTCGTTCTCCACCCCGCTCTCGCCGAGCAGGCGGGCGCCGTGCGCGGGATGGGCGCGCATCAGCTCCATCTCGGCGTCCTCCAGCCGGCCGGGCTTGTTGAGGATCTCCAGCGGCACGCAGGCCTTGCCCAGGTCATGCAGCAGGCCGCCAAGGGTGGCTTCCTGGCAGGCCTGCTCGTCCATGCCCATGCGCCGGGCAAGGTTGGACATCAGCGCGCCGACCGCCACCGAGTGCAGGTAGGTGTAGTCGTCGACGGTCTTGATCCGGGCGATGCCGATCAGGGCGCCGGGATGGCGGCCGACCGAGGCGTTGATCTCCTGCGCCAGCGGCACCATCGCGGCCGTGTCGACGATCCGGCCCAGGCGTACTTCCTGGAACATCGCCTCCACCGCCTCGCGGCCTTCCTGGCAGATGCGGCGGGCGCGGGTCAGTTCCGCGGCCAGGTCCGCCTGCGGCACCGGGGCGCGGCGCGGTGATACGGTCGCGGCCGCTGGCTCCGGTGCAGGCTCCAGCGCCGCAGCGGCCTGCGCCGCGGTCGCGGCCGCAGCGTCCGGTTCCGCCGCCGGCGGAGGCTCGTCGGTTTCCTGGCTGCGCGACGGATCGATGTCCACCGACGCCACCCCGCTGTTGCGCAGGCGCTGGACGTGGTGTTCGGTGGCCAGGAAGGAGGTCCGCCAGAACGGATGCTTCAGCCATGCGCCATTGACCCGCTGCACGTACATGCCCGGGCGCAGCTCGTCGATGGGGATGGTGACGTACATATTCGGGGAAAGGCGGATGACCGGCAGGGAGCCGGGGGGGTATCGGCCATACGTCACGGGGCTTTAGCGGATGGCGCGGCTTCGCCTTGGCTGGGCCGGCCTGATACTATCCCCCAGTATCCAAGGCGAGGTCCGTGGCATGCCTCACAGTCCGGAAGAAAAGCGGCGCGTGCTGGCCCGGGTGCGCCGCATCCGCGGCCAGGCCGAGGCGCTGGAGCGCGCGCTGGAAGCCGGTGCCGACTGCGCGCCGGTGCTGCAGCAGATCGCTGCCATCCGTGGCGCGGTCAACGGGCTGATGTCCGAGGTCATGGAAGCGCATATCCGCGAGACCTTCGGCCAGGCCGCGGCCTCCGCCGACCAGCGCCAGGCGCGGGTCGCGGAGGTGACCGCGCTGCTGCGTTCCTATCTGAAGTGATTCCCCGCCGGCCTTGCCGGCGTCCCCGTTCGTAGTCGTCCCAGGAGTGCTCCCATGAAGTCCCGTGCCGCCGTCGCCTTCGCCGCTGGCCAGCCGCTGCAGATCGTCGAGATCGATGTCGCCCCGCCCAAGGCCGGCGAGGTTCTGGTGAAGATCACCCACACCGCGCTGTGCCATACCGACGCCTTCACCCTCTCCGGCGAGGATCCGGAAGGCGTGTTCCCGGCGGTGCTGGGCCACGAGGGCGCCGGCATCGTGGTCGAGGTGGGCGAGGGCGTGACCTCGGTCAAGCCGGGTGACCACGTCATCCCGCTGTACACCGCCGAGTGCGGCCAGTGCCTGTTCTGCAAGAGCGGCAAGACCAACCTGTGCGTGGCCGTGCGCGCGACCCAGGGCAAGGGCGTGATGCCCGACGGCACCACCCGCTTCTCCTACAACGGCCAGCCGATCTACCACTACATGGGCTGCTCGACCTTCTCCGAGTACACCGTGGTCGCCGAGGTCTCGCTGGCCAAGGTCAATCCGGAGGCCAACCCGGAACACACCTGCCTGCTGGGCTGCGGCGTGACCACCGGTATTGGAGCGGTGCACAACACCGCGAAGGTGCAGGAAGGCGACTCGGTGGCCGTGTTCGGCCTCGGCGCGATCGGCCTGGCGGTGATCCAGGGCGCGAAGCAGGCCAAGGCCGGCCGCATCATCGCCATCGACACCAACCCGGCCAAGTTCGAGCTGGCGCGGCAGATGGGCGCCACCGACTGCGTCAATCCGAAGGACCACGACAAGCCGATCCAACAGGTGATCGTCGAGATGACCGGCTGGGGCGTGGACCACAGCTTCGAGTGCATCGGCAACGTGGACGTGATGCGCGCGGCCCTGGAATGCGCGCACCGCGGCTGGGGCCAGAGCGTGATCATCGGCGTGGCCGGCGCGGGCAAGGAGATCAGCACCCGTCCGTTCCAGCTGGTGACCGGCCGCAAGTGGATGGGCACCGCCTTCGGTGGCGTGAAGGGCCGCACCCAGCTGCCGGGCATGGTCGAGGACGCGATGGCCGGCAGGATCGAGCTGGCGCCGTTCGTGACCCACACCTTGCCGCTGGAGCGCATCAACGAGGCCTTCGACCTGATGCACGAAGGCAAGTCGATCCGCACCGTCATCCACTACTGAGCGATGCACGCGGCCGACGCCAGCAGCAGCAACACGACCACCGGCGCGCGGATCGCGCTGGTGGCCGGGGCCAGCGGCCTGGTCGGGCGCGCGCTGGTCGCGCGCTTGTGCGCCGACCCCGGCGTGGCCGCGGTGCACGCGCTGGTGCGGCGACCGCTGGAGCTGCGGCATCCGAAGCTGCAGCTGCACGTGGTCGACTTCGCCGCGCTGCCGGCCCTGCCGGCGGCCGGTGAGGCCTACCTGGCGCTGGGCACCACGATAGCCGTGGCCGGTTCGCGCGAGGCCTTCCGCGCGGTGGACTTCGACGCCAGCCTCGCGGTGGCGCGTGCGGCCCTCGCGGCCGGGGTGCGCCGGATCGGCCTGGTCAGCGCGATGGGCGCCGACCCGCGCTCGCGGGTGTTCTACAGCCGCACCAAGGGCGAGCTGGAGCAGGCGCTGTCGACCCTGCCGCTGGATGCACTGGTGGTCGCGCGGCCGGCGCTGCTGCTGGGCGACCGCGGCGCCCTTGGCCAGCCGCACCGCCGCGGCGAGCACCTGGCCGCGCGCCTGGACCGCTGGCTGCGGCCGCTGCTGCCTGCGCGGCTGCGTGCCATCGCCGCCGACGACGTCGCCGCCGCGCTGGCCTGGGAAGTGCCGCGCGCGAGCGGTCCCACCATCCTCGAATCGGCGCGCATGCAGGGCGCATCCGCCGCGCCGCACCGGAACGCATAAGGAGAAGCAACCATGGAACGCATCGAACACCGCGCCTGCTTCGGCGGCTGGCAGGATGTCTACCGCCACGCATCGAAGGTGCTGGGCTGCACGATGACCTTCGCCATCTACCTGCCGCCGCAGGCGGCCGGGCGCAGCGTGCCGGTGCTGTACTGGCTCTCCGGCCTGACCTGCACCGAGCAGAACTTCATCACCAAGGCCGGCGCACAGCGCTACGCGGCCGAGCACGGCATCGCCATCGTCTGCCCGGACACCAGTCCGCGCGGCGAGGACGTGGCCGACGCCGAGGGCTACGACCTGGGCAAGGGCGCCGGCTTCTACCTCAACGCCACCCGCGAGCCCTGGGCGCGGCACTACCACATGCACGACTACGTGGTGCACGAGCTGCCGGCGCTGGTCGAGGCGAACTTCCCGGTCACCGCCGAGCGCGCCATCAGCGGCCACTCGATGGGCGGCCACGGCGCCCTGGTCTGCGCCCTGCGCAACCCCGGCCGCTACCGCAGCGTCTCGGCGTTCTCGCCGATCGTCGCGCCCAGCCAGGTGCCGTGGGGCGAGAAGGCCTTTTCCGCCTACCTGGGCGAGGACCGCGCGGCGTGGCGCCAGTGGGACGCCTGCGAGCTGCTGCGCGAGGCCGGCGAGAAGCTGCCGCTGCTGGTGGACCAGGGCAGCGACGACGAGTTCCTCGAGGGCCAGTTGCGCCCGCAGCTGCTGCAGGCCGCGGCCGACGCGGCGGGCCATCCGCTGACCCTGCGCATGCAGCCCGGCTATGACCACAGCTACTACTTCATCGCCAGCTTCATCGGCGAGCACGTGGCGCACCATGCCGCGGCGCTGCAGGGCTGTGCGGGCGGGCAGTGCGGAACGGACGCCGCCGGCGGCTGCTGCGGCGGCCACTGAGCGGCGCAGCATGACCCCCGCTGCGGGGCTGTGGCATGTTTGGCGCCACGTGGATGCCGACCAGGGGGAATGCATGCGTGGCAGGGGCAAGTACGGATATGCACTGGCCGTGGCGCTGATGGCCATGGCCCCGGGCGCGGTCGCCGCAGAGGGCGCGACCACGCCGCAACGCACGGTGGAAGGGGCGCAGGAGTTCCTGCGCCAGGTACTGCCGGGCAACCGCTATCTGTCGACCATGATGGTCGAGGTCCTGGCCAAGGCCCGCCGCGACGGCCTGCGTGCGCAGTTCGATCCGCTGCCGCCGATCGTCGATGCCGACCCGATCGCGCCCTGCCGCTCCTACCTGATCGGCGAAATCGCCAACACCTGGCTGACGGTACGCGACCCGGCCACCGGCGAGGTCACCGAGGCGGAGTTCGCGGCGATGGCCGGCGACGACCATGTCGGCAGCCGGGATGGCATGCACTTCGGCTCCATCCGCGCCCTGCGCCAGGACGGCTCGCGTGTCTACCTGCGCTTTGCCGGCGAGCAGCACGACGCGGAGCTGCACCTGGAAGGCAGCGAGATCGCATCCCGGGTGTACGCGGCGCTGGATTTCCTGCGCAGGCAGTGCGATCCGGCGGCGGCGACCGGCTTCTGACAGAAAACCGGGGGCAGAGTGCAATTCCTCCCCGACGCCGCTCGCGGCTACCGGTGCACAGGAAGAGAAATTGCACTCTGACCCCGGTTTTTCTTTCTTGCCTTCACTCCCCCAACGCGAAATCGGTGCGCGCGAAGCGCCCGGCTTCGAGGCTGTCGCCGGCATGGGCCAGCCTGATCGGCGCGGCGAACATGGGTCCGTCCCACACGCAGGTGTGGTATTCGCCGTTCTCGCCGCAGGGATCCACCCCGGGGGGCAGTTCCTCCAGCAAGGCTAGGTTGAACGGCCGGCCGGCGAAGCGCGCATCCAGCTGCTGCGTGTCCACGCAGCACACGTGCGCGCGCAGGCCGGAGTCGAGCATGCGCCGCGCCAGCAGGGCGGTGTCGAACCGGAACAGCGGCGTGACCAGGTTCCAGCCGTAGCTTTCCAGCTGCTGCTGGCGCCAGGCGCGGATGTCTTCCAGGAACAGGTCGCCGAAGGCCATGGTGCGCAGCTCCGGCCAGCGCTGCCCGGCCTCGTCCAGCGCAGAGGCCATCGCCGCCCCGTAGGTGGCGTTGTCGCACTTCGGCGGGATCGGTACTTCCATCAGGGGCAGTCCGGCGGCGCTGGCCTGGGCGCGCAGCACCTCCACGCGCACGCCCTGCAGCGAGGCCCGGCCGTCGCTGACCGTGGTCAGCAGGCCGACCACCGCATGGGTGGCCGACTGCCGCAGCATGTGCAGCGTCCAGGCTGCGTCCTTGCCGCCGCTCCAGGCCAGCAGGACCGGAATGCGTGATGCCATCGGCGCGTGGCCCGGCTCAGCGCACGTCGCGCAGTTCCCAGCGCGATCCGGCCAGCAGGCGCAGGCGGTGGCGCACGATCTCGCCGGGCAGGGAGGTGGTGGCGGTGAGGTAGACCGACATGTCCTCGCGCCGGCCTTCGACCGTGGCCTGCGGATCGGTCGCGCCAAGGTCCGGATCCACCTCGTCCGGGTCCGGCTGCATCTGCCGCCAGCGCTCGAACAGCGCCGGCGAGCGCAATGCGTCCTGCAGCTGTTCGGCGAAGGCCTCGTAGCCATTGGCGGTGAACGACAGCGACGGCTCGCTGCCGCGCGCGGCGGCCGGATCGGGCAGGCGGATCACGTAGCGGACGGACATCGACGGGCTCCTGCGTGGCGGGAACGCAAATCTAGCAGCGCCCGCGCGAAGCGGCTGTGGGCCCTGGTCAGCCGAAGCCGTGCTCGGTCGAGGCGAAGCCCACCGCCACCGCGCCCTTGCCGACGTTCACCATGCCGGTCAGGCTCATCACGCTCTCGAACACTTCCACCCCATGGGCGAGGCAGGTGTCGAGCAGGCGCGCATAGCCCGGAAGGCCCTGCAGTTCGGCCAGGTCGCCGCCATAGCAGACGGCCATCGTGGGCGTCATCAGCCCGGCGCGTACGCGGTCGCAGGCCACCTCGAACATCTTCTCGGTGGCGGCCTCGAAGCCCCTTACCCGCGCCACCGGTTCGGTACCGCCGTTCCAGGCGCGGATCACCGGCTTGATGTCCAGGGCGCTGCCCAGCGCCGCGCTGAGCAGGCCGACGCTGCGGTCGCCCTTGGTGCGGGCGCGGTTGCGCAGGTAGTACAGGTCGCGCGGGATCATGAAGCCGCAGGTGTTCACGGCCAGCTCCTCCAGACGCGCGCGCATCTGCGCCACGCCGACGCCGGCCGCGCGCATGCGCACCGCGTCCACCGCGGTGATCGCCTGCCCGCAGAACAGGTTGAGGGTGTCGATCACCCGCAGCGCGAACGGCGAGTTGTGCCCGGCTGCCTGGCGCACCGGCTTGTAGTCGTTGAGGATCGCGAAGCTGGCCTGCATCGCGTTTTCGTGGATCTGGCTGCGCTGGCGCGAGATGGTCAGGCAGAAGACGTGGTCGTAGTCGATCACCAGCCGCTGCAGGAACAGGTCGCGGATCTGCTCCACGCCCAGCGGCGTGGTCTCGGCCTCGTGGCCGCGTTCGGCCACGTGCGCGTGCAGGAAGGCCAGGGTGGCTTCCTCGTCGCGGTGGTCGTCCAGTACTGCATTGCCGATGCGGACGGTGATCGGCATGACCACGATCCCGTGTTCCTGGATGAACGAGGCCGGCAGGTCGCAGGCCGAGTCGACGACGATCCCTATGCGCATATGCCCTCCCTAGGCTGCCCACGTGGAGCGCGCGAAACGTAGCGCAGTTCAGGCCGTGCCGCGACTGTCAATTGGGAGGGGTCACCCCTTGCGGCGTATGCCGACCGGCAGGCTTCCGACCGTGGCCAGGGGGCCCTCGCGCAGCAGCCCGGGATCCTCCAGCACCGCCATCATCAGGTCGTGGCTGTCGTTGCCCCAGAACAGCCCTCCCTCCACCTGCAGGGTGGGAACGCCAAAAACCCCTGCGGAAAGCGCGGATTCGGTCATCCCTCGCAGCCGCTGCTTCACCTCCGGGGCGGCGATGGCCGCGTCCAGGTCGCCCTCGATGCCGAGCCCGCGGGCGACCGGCGCGAGGGTCGCCGTGCTGCCATCCAGGCCGTCGCGCCAGATCGCATTGAAGATCGCGTCGATGGCCTGGACGCCAATTCCTGCTGCGATGCACAAGCGCAATGCGGGCAAGGGATTGAACGGATGCGCCGGCGGGAACACCAGCGGCACGCCCTCGCGACGGGCCTGCCACAGGGCCTGGCGATAGATGAATTCGCGCTTGGCCGGGATCTCCGCCGGCCCCAGCGTGCCGAGCGCGTCGAGCACCGCGCCGAGCAGGATCGGCACCGCTTCCACCCGCCCGGCCTCGACCAGCGGGCGCATCTTCTGCCAGTGCAGGTACGAGAACGGCGAGACGAAATCGAAGTACCAGCGCGGCTTCATCCAGTCCTCCTCCGTCGTTGTGCCGGCCCCTGATCATGCGCGGATGCACGCATCGTTGCCATCCGGCCGCCGGTCATGGCGCCGCGGTCATGCGCGATGGTCCATGCTTGTGGCATCGACCAGGACGGAGGATGCGATGGCGACGGCACGTGAAGTGGTGGGTTTCTGGCGCCAGGCCGGCGCGGACGCGTGGTTCGCCGGCGATGCCGCCTTCGACCGCGAGTGCGCGCGCCTGGAGCAGGCGCACATGGAAGCGGCGCGCGGCGGGCACGAGGACTGGCTGCAGTCCAGCGAAGGCGCGCTGGCGCTGATGGTCCTGCTGGACCAGATCCCGCGGAACATCTACCGCGGCACCGGCCATGCCTTCGCCACCGATGGCCTGGCGCGCCGCTACGCGCTGCGGGCGATCGAGGCCGGGCACGACCAGGCGGTCGAGCCGGCCCTGCGCGCGTTCTTCTACCTGCCGCTGGAACACGCCGAGGACATGGCCGACCAGGAGTATGCGGTCGAGCTGTTCACCGCGCTGGGCGACAGGACCTACCTGGACTACGCCATCGCCCACCGCGACGTGATCGCGCGCTTCGGCCGCTTCCCGCACCGCAACCAGGCGCTCGGGCGGGTGAGTACGGCGGAGGAGCAGGCCTGGCTCGACGCCGGCGGCGGGTTCTGAGTCGACCGGGACGCAGTGGGAATTCGCTGTGCGCCAAACGGAAAAGGGCGGCTTTCGCCGCCCTCTCCTGCAAGACCCGGCGGGCCGGGCGACGCATCGCTGCTCAGTAGCGCGGGATGCTGCCGTCCACGTCCTGCGCCCAGCGGTCGATGCCGCCCTCGACGTTGAACACCGCGGCAAAGCCCTTGCCGCGGAATTCCTCGGCGGCCTGTGCGCTGCGGCCGCCGTGGTGGCACATGAAGGCCAGGCGGGTGTCCTTGGGCAGCGCTTCCAGCTCGGCGCGGCCGTTGCCGTCGAAGGTGCGGTGGGGAATGGAGAGCGAGGCAATCGCGCGCTCTTCCGGCGGGCGCACGTCGACCAGCACCAGCTCGCCGGTGCCGACCTGGCGCTCGGCCTCGGCCGGGGTGATCCCCTGCACCGGCTTGGGCGCGTTGGGGTTGTCGATCGCCAGGCCCTGGCCGCGGAAATCGTCCACCCAGTCGATGGTGATGCCGTTGGCGCGGCGGGCGCTGGCCAGGTCGAACTGGATGCGCAGGCCGCCGGTCTCCACCGCGATGGCGCTGTCGTTGCGCGGCACGATCTGGAAGCGCGGCTGGAAGCGCGCGTCGATCGACAGCGCCAGCGCCGCGCCCGGCGCGCTGGCCAGGGCGCCGCGCAGCTGCTCGGCGGCGGCCTCGGTCACGGTGACCTGCGGCGGGGTGCGGTCCGGCGCGGGCAGGCCCAGCATCTGCGACAGCTCGCCGCTGGAGGCCAGCTGCTCGATGATGTCGGAACCGCCGACCAGCTCGCCGTCGATGTACAGCTGCGGGATGGTCGGCCAGTTGCCGTAGACCTTGATGCCCTCGCGGATCTCCTGGTCGGCCAGCACGTTGACGTGGGCGTATTCGACGCCCAGGTCCTCCAGCACGCCGCTGGCCTTGGCCGAGAAGCCGCACTGCGGCATGCCGGGCTGGCCCTTCATGAACAGCACGACGCGGTTGGCTTGCAGCAGCGATTCGATGCGCGAACGCAGGGCGGGATCCAGGGACATGCGGGGCTCACGGCTGGTTTTTCAGGGGCTCGCATTCTACGCCCCATGGCATGATGCGGCGATGACCCGACCGGCAACACTGCATCGCATCCCCCGCCGTACGCACGCCTGGCTGGCGTGGCTGGCCGCCTCGCAGCTGGCGGTGGCCGTGCTGTGGATCGCCGCCGGGTGGCGCTGGGGCCTGCCGGCGCTGCTGCTGTCGCATGCGGCCTTCATCGTGCCGGTGTTCCTGCCGCGGGCCACGCTGTACGCGCCGGCGCTGTCGCGCCTGCCGGGCGACGAGCGCGCGGTCTGGGTCACCATCGACGACGGTCCATCCGACGACACCCCGGCCGTCCTCGAGGCGCTGGACCGGCACGGCATCCGCGCCACCTTCTTCCTGGTGGGCGAACGCGCCCGGGCGCGGCCGGAACTGGTGCGTGAGATCGTGCGCCGCGGCCACGAGGTCGCCAACCACACCTGGAGCCATCCCCAGGCCCGGTTCTGGGCGCTCGGCCCGCGCGCCATGGCCGCCGAGGTCGGGCAGGCGCAGGCCGCGCTCACCGCCTTGGCCGGCCAGCCGCCGCGCTGGTTCCGCGCCGTGGCCGGCCACACCAATCCGTTCCTCGCTGCGCCGCTGCAGCGCCTGGGCCTGGCGCGGGCGGCGTGGAGCGTGCGCGGCTACGACGCGGTCGATGGCGACGTGGTGCGGGTGTTGCAGCGGATCCAGCGCGGCCTGGCACCGGGTGCGATCGTGCTGCTGCACGAGGGCGCGCCGCATGGCCGCAGCGTGGAGATCGTCGAGGCCGCGCTATGCCTGCTGCGCGAGCAGGGCTACGCCGCGGTCATTCCGGACTGAGGAGCGTTTGCCCGCCTCTCCCTGGGGGAGAGGGTCGGGTACCGATGCCGACGCAGATGGCAACGCGTCGGGGCTCCTGCGCGTGGCACGCCCAGGAGCGCGGGCCAGCGGACCGCAAACGCTCCCCTTTCGCCCCAGGTCAGTCCTTCGTGGCGACCACCAGCCAGTTGTTGAACGGCGTATCGCCCGCCAGCGGCGAGAATTCGCTGCGCAGGCCGGCGGCGTCGAAGCGCGCCTTCAGCATGTCCGCTTCCGGGTAGTGGATCGGCGCGGCGTTCATCCAGCCCACCAGGCGCGCGAACACGTCGGTGGTGCGGGTGATGCGGGCGCTGCGGCTGCCGTCGTCCAGGCCCGTGCGGATCACCAGCTTCGAGCCCGGCTCGAGCATGCCGATCATGGTGTCGACGACCTCGACCTGGCGCTGCGGTTGCAGGAACTGCATCACGTCCAGGATCGCCACGCTGCCGCGGTGCGGCGGCAGGGTCGTGGACAGGTCGGTGGTCTCGAAGCCGGTGTCCACCAGCCCGGCGCGCGCGGCGGCGCGACGCGCCGAGGCGATCTTGCGGTGGTCATTGTCCACGCCGAAGTAGCGCAGGGCGATGCCTTCGTGCTTCAGCGCGTGGGCCAGCAGGCCCAGGCCGCAGCCCAGGTCCAGCAGCGGGCCGGCCGCATCGCGCAGTGCCTCGCACACGCCCGGGTACAGCGGGTCGCTGCGCAGCTTGGCCCGCGCGTAGAAGTAGTGGTAACGGTTGCCCAGCAGCGTGCCGGGCAGGAACGCGCTGGCAATGCGCGCAGCGGTGTCCCGCGACAGCGGTCGCGGCTGGGGTCGGGGCATCGCGTTCAAGGGGTTCTCCTGCCTTCCAGGGCCAACCGCGCCGCCGGCAGGGCAAGCGCGGTCCAAAGTGCGTACATGGCCGCCGACGGATGCAGTCCGTCGTCGGCCAGCATGTCCGTTTCGCCGCCACGCTGGCGGCTGATCGGGCCGATATCGACCCAGTGTGCGCCGGCGCGTGCGGCTTCGTCGCGGCAGACCGCGTTGAAGGCGTCGATCTGCGCGCCCACCAGGGCGCGGTCGCGGCCCTGGGCGAAGGCGAACGGGGTCACGCCCCAGTCCGGGATCGCCAGCACCACCACCCGCGCCATGTCGCCGCCGGCGAAACCGGCCGCGCGGCGCAGCAGGGCGGCGAAGCGGTTGCGGAAGCCGTCCGTGTCCAGGCCGCGGTACTGGTCGTTCACGCCGGCCAGCAGGCTGACCAGGGCGTGGTCCGTGCGGATCGGTGATTGCGCGTGCGCGGCATCGATGCCCGCGTCCAGCTCGGCCGTGGTCCAGCCGGTGGTGGCGATGATCCGCGGCGCGGCCACGTCCAGGCCTTCGTCGCGCAATGCGGCGGCCAGTTGCACCGGCCAGCGCCCGTCCTCCGCGATGCCCTCTCCGATCGTGTAGGAGTCGCCGAGGGCAAGGAAACCTTGCGCCACCTTATGCCGCCGCGTTCCGCGCCTTGATCGGCACGACCTTGGTGTTCAGCTCCGCGCGACGGGTAAGGGCGCGGTCGATGCGCGCGAACACCTCGCGCATCAGTCCGGTCTCCGGCAGCAGGGTCACGCGGAAGTGGTCGCGGTAGGGCACGTTGAAGCTGCTGCCCGGAACGATCAGCACGTCCTCGGTCTCCAGCAGCTCCAGGGCGAACTGGTGGTCGTCGAAGCCGCGCGCGGCGGCGCCGACCACCGACGGGAACGCATACAGCGCCCCGCGCGGCTCGATCAGGTGCAGGTGCTCGCTGGCGGCGCAGGCCTCGACCACGGCGCGGCGGGTCTCGTAGAGGCGACCGCCCGGCGCGCACAGCGCGCTGATGGTGTCCGGGCCGTTGACCGCCGCCTCGATCGCGTACTGGCCGCCGACGTTGGCGCACAGGCGCAGGCCGGACAGCAGGTCCAGGGCGTTGCGGTAGTCGGCGGTGCGCGCCGGGGAGCCGGTGAGGATCGCCCAGCCCACGCGCCAGCCGCAGGCGCGGTGCACCTTGCTCAGGCCGGAGAAGGTGATGCACGGGTGGTCGCCGGCGATCGGCGCGGTCGGCTCGAACGCGGCGCTGTCGTACAGCACCTGGTCGTAGATCTCGTCCACCAGCAGCAACAGGTTGTGGCGCTGCGCGACCGCCACCAGGCGCTCCAGCAGTTCCTTCGGGTAGACCGCGCCGGTGGGGTTGTTCGGGTTGATCAGCACGATCGCGCGGGTGCGCGCGGAAACCAGGGCCTCCACTTCCACCGGGTCCGGCATGAAGCCGTTCTCCGGCGGGCAGCGGTAGTACACCGGGCGGCCGTCGTTGAGGATGGTCGCCGCCGACCACAGCGGGTAGTCCGGCGACGGCACCAGCACCTCGTCGCCCGGGTTGAGCAGGGCGCGCAGGGTCATGTCGATCAGCTCGGACACGCCGTTGCCCACGAACACCCGGTCGGTATCCACGTGCGGTGCGCCGCGCTTGCGGTAGGCCGAAGCCAGCGCCTCGCGCGCGGCCGGCAGGCCGAGCTGGTGGGTGTACGGATCGGTGTTGTCGATGTCCCGGATGATCGCCTGCTGCAGGTGCGCCGGCGCCCGGAAACCGAACGCGCCCGGGTTGCCGATGTTGAGCTTGATCAGCTTGCGTCCCGCCGCCTCGAGCGCATGGGCTCGCCGGTTGAGCTCGCCGCGGATCTCGTAGCGGACTTCCGACAGGCGCTCGCGCACGGCAAGCGTTTTTTCGGTGGACGGCATGGCAGGGCCCAAGGGGGCGGGTCAGGGTCTTGCATGGTATCGGAAATATCCGCCTGCGGCGCCAGCGGCACGGGGCCTGCCGTTTCCCCGGAAACCAAGCGGGACGGGGCCTGCCGGGTGCAAACGGTTACCCGTGACCGGATGCACACCGGGCCCACGCTGTCGCGGCCAGGGCGGGCACTACAATGCGCGCGATGGATCTCCCCGCACCCGACTACACCGCGCTGCAAAGGATCGGCTGGCCCTGGGCCGGCCCGCCCGAGGACCCGGCCTGGCAGGCCCTGTTCGAACGCCACCCCGAAGGCCGTCCGGCCCGGGTCAGCGAGCAGCACCGCACCGGCTACGTGCTGGCCGACGCGCCGGACACCGGGTTCCGGGTCGAATCGCCCCCCGAATGGCAGCGCCGCCCGGTGTTCACCGCCGATGGCGTGCCCCTGCACGAGCGCGCCGCGGTCGGCGACTGGGTGCTGCACGACGGCCGTCGCATCCTCGCCATGCTGCCGCGGCGCACCGCGATCAAGCGCGCCGCCGCCGGCGAGCATTACCAGCAGCAGGTGATCGCGGCCAACGTCGATACCGCCTTCGTGGTCTGCGGCCTGGACGCCGACTTCAATCCGCGCCGCATCGAGCGCTACCTGCTGCTGGTCGGCGGTGGCGGGGTGCAGCCGGTGGTGGTGCTGACCAAGGCCGACCTCAACGGCGAGGCCCCCGGGCTTGCGCTGGAGGCGCTGGAAGACCTGCGTGCCCTGGGCGTGCCGGTGCTGGCACTGAACGCGAAGGACCCGCAGGCGGCCGCCGCGCTGTCGCCGTGGCTGGCACCCGGCTGCACCGCGGTCCTGGTCGGTTCCTCCGGTGCCGGCAAGTCCACCCTCACCAACAGCCTGCTGGGCCGGGAGCGGATGAAGACCGGCGAGGTCCGCGCCAGCGACTCGCGTGGCCGCCATACCACCACCCATCGCGCCCTGGTCCCGCTGCCCTCCGGCGCCTGCCTGGTCGACACCCCCGGCATGCGCGAGCTCAAGCCCACCGGCGAGGAGGAGCTGGCCGACGGCGGCTTCGGCGACATCGAGGAACTGGCCACGCAGTGCCGTTTCAACGACTGCGCCCACCACAGTGAGCCCGGCTGCGCGGTGCGCGCGGCGGTCGAGGACGGCTGCCTCGATCCGGGCCGGGTCGCCAACTACCTCAAGCTGCGCGAGGAAGTGGCCGGCGCCGCCGAACGCCTGGCCCAGCGCCTGGCGCAGAAGGCCGACACCCGGGGGCCCGGGCGCGGCCGCCGCCCGGCCCCGCGTCCGCGACGCTGACCATTGCGGTACGGTGCGGCGGTGTCGCCGCACCGCGGAACCGCCGATGACCGACGCCATCGCCCGCCACGCCGCCCTGGACAAGCGCCTGGTCCGGGCCGCGCGCGGCATCCGTCTGCTGGGCCTGGCCAGCTGGCCGGCCAGCGTGCAGCACGGGTTCCTGGCCAACTGGCGCCAGGGCAGGGCGACCCTGCCGCAGGTCGCGTACCCGAAGCTGGACTTCGCCGAGGCCCGCGCCGAACTGCAGGCCGTGGCCGACGCCGCCGACCCCGGTCATCCGCTGGGCGCCTACCTGCGGGATTCGGCCGCCAGCTGGGACCGCGCCGCCCGCCTGCTGGAGAACCTCGGCACGGCCCAGGCCGGCGCCGAGGCCATCGCCCTGTTCGGCCGGCCCGACGATCCGCTGCCCGGCGACGGCCCGACCACCCGCGAAGCGGCCCACCACTTCATCCAGATCGCCAGCGAGCTGGACCACGAGCTGTTCTCTCCGGCCGAACAGGTGCCGGTCTCGGCGACCGCCCTGGCCCTGCAGCTGCAGGGCGACCTCGACGAGTTCTTCGGCGGCCGGGTGGTCCAGGTCGAGCTGGACCCGGACCTGATCGCCAAGGCCGCCGCCGGAGCGACCCGTATCCGCCTGCGCGCCGGCGCCGCCTTCCGCGACTACGACCGGCGCCAGCTGTTCCACCACGAGGCGCTGGTCCATTCCCTGACCGCGCTCAACGGCCGCAACCAGCAGGTGCTGCCCAGCCTGGCCCTGGCTTCGCCGCGCGTCACCGCCACCCAGGAGGGCCTGGCCACCTTCGCCGAGCAGATCACCGGCAGCATCGACATCGGCCGCATGAAGCGCATCAGCCTGCGCACCGAGGCCGTGGCGATGGCGCTGGACGGCGCCGACTTCCTGCAGGTGTTCGGCTACTTCCTCGGCGCCGGCCAGGGCGAGGAGGAGAGCTTTGCCTCGGCCCAGCGCGTGTTCCGCGGCGTTCCGCTGTCCGGCGGCTGCGCCTTCACCAAGGACACGGTGTACCTGCGCGGCCTGCTGGGCGTGCACACCTTCTTCCGCGGCGCGCTGCAGCGCGACCGCCTGCACCTGTGCCGCTGGCTGCTGGCCGGCAAGATGACCCTGGACGACGTGGCCCGCTTCGAACCGCTGTTCGCCGACGGCACCCTGGTCCCGCCGCGTTGGCTGCCCCCTTGGATCGAGCGCGCCGGCGGCCTGGCCGGGCTGCTGGCCTTCTCGCTGTTCGCAAACCGCATCCGGATGGACCGCATCGGCGACGGCGCGGCGCGCTGAGCGGGCCGGCGAGGGCGCGACGACCGCTGGCGAGCGCTGTCAGGCCCCGTGGCGCATGCATGCCGGCTTTTGCTGCACTGCATCGAAGCCCCGCCGGTCGGCCGGTTGCCACCTCCGCGCTGAATGCAAGGGGCCGCGCGCGCGCCGGAACGCTTAGAATCGAGCCCCCTTGCGCCGCGCCGAACCCGATCGATGTCCGAACAGGAAGATTTCAAGCAGGCTGCCCTCGACTACCACCGCTTCCCGCGGCCCGGAAAGATCAAGGTCTCGCCGACCAAGGCCATGCTCACGCAGCGCGACCTGGCCCTGGCCTATTCGCCGGGCGTGGCCCACGCCTGCGAGGCGATCGTCGCCGACCCGAAGCAGGCCAGCGAGCTGACCGCGCGCGGCAACCTGGTGGCGGTGGTCTCCAACGGCACCGCGGTGCTGGGCCTGGGCAACATCGGCCCGCTGGCCGGCAAGCCGGTGATGGAAGGCAAGGGCGTCCTGTTCAAGAAGTTCGCCGGCATCGACGTGTTCGACATCGAGATCGACGAGAACGACCCGGACAAGCTGGTCGACATCATCGCCTCGCTGGAGCCGACCTTCGGCGGCATCAACCTCGAGGACATCAAGGCGCCGGAGTGCTTCATCGTCGAGCGCAAGCTGCGCGAGCGGATGAACATCCCGGTGTTCCACGACGACCAGCACGGCACGGCGATCATCGTCGGCGCGGCGGTGGTCAACGCCCTGCACGTGGTCGGCAAGAAGATCGGGGACGTGAAGCTGGCGACCACCGGCATGGGCGCCGCCGGCGTCTCCTGCGTGGACATGCTGGTCAAGCTGGGCCTGCGCCCGGAGAACATCCTGGCCTTCGACCGCGGCGGCGTGATCCACACCGGCCGCACCGACCTGGACCCGGACAAGCTGCGCTACGCGCGCGACACCGACGCGCGCACGCTCGAGGACATCATCAAGGGCGCGGACATCTTCCTGGGCCTGTCGGCCGGCGGCATCCTCAAGCCGGAGATGGTCGCCACCATGGCCGACCGCCCGGTCATCCTGGCGCTGGCCAACCCGTATCCGGAGATCCTGCCCGAGGACGCGCGCCGCGTGCGCCCGGACGCGATCATCGCCACCGGCCGTTCGGACTACCCGAACCAGGTCAACAACGCGCTGTGCTTCCCGTACCTCTTCCGCGGCGCGCTGGACGTGGGCGCCACCGGCATCAACGAGGAGATGAAGATCGCCTGCGTGCACGCCATTGCGGCGCTGGCGCGCAAGGAGGCCTCCGACCTCGGCAGCGCCTACGGCGACGAGATCCCCAGCTTCGGCCCGGACTACCTGATCCCGCGCCCGTTCGACCCGCGCCTGCTGGTCGAGCTGTCCTCGGCGGTGGCCCAGGCGGCGATGGATTCGGGCATCGCCCAGCGTCCGATCGAGGACATGGCCGCCTACCGCGAGAAGCTCGGCCAGTTCGTCTACCGCTCCAGCCTGATGATGAAGCCGGTCTACGACCGCGCCCGCTCCGACCTCAAGCGCGTGGCCTACGCCGAGGGCGAGGAGGAAGTGGTGCTGCGCGCCGTGCAGACCGTCATCGACGAGAAGGTGGCGTTCCCGATCCTGATCGGCCGCCCCGAGGTGATCGAGACCCGGATCAAGCGCCTGGGCCTGCGCATGCAGGCCGGCGTGGACTTCGAGATCACCAACCAGGACGACGACCCGCGCTTCAACGAGTACTGGCAGCACTACCACGCCCTGACCGAGCGTCGCGGCGTGACCGTGGCCGCGGCCAAGACCCTGATGCGTTCGCGCACCACCCTGATCGGCGCGGTAATGGTCGCCCGTGGCGAGGCCGATGCGCTGCTGACCGGCATCGTCGGCCGCTTCCACAAGAAGCTCGGCTACGTGCGCAGCGTGATCCCGCTGGAGCCGAAGGTGCAGTCCACCTCGGCCATGACCGGCGTGATCAACCAGCAGGGCGTGTTCTTCTTCGTCGACACCCACGTCCAGGACGACCCGACCGCCGAGCAGATCGCCGAGGCCACCCTGCAGGCCGCGTTCCGCATGCGCCTGTTCGGCATCGAGCCGAACGTGGCCCTGCTGTCGCACTCCAACTTCGGCAGCCACGAGTCCAAGGACGCGCAGAAGATGCGCCAGGTGCGCGAACTGCTGCGCAGGCGCAGCCCGCGCCTGAACATGGACGGCGAGATGCAGGGCGACACCGCCTGGGACGAGGTGCTGCGCGGCAAGATCATGCCCAACAGCACCCTCAAGGGCCGCGCCAACCTGTTCGTGATGCCGAACCTGGAAGCGGCGAACATCGCCTACAACCTGGTGCGCGTGTTCACCGACGGCGTCGCCATCGGCCCGATCCTGATGGGCATCAGCAAGCCGGTGCACATCCTCACCACCAGCGCTACCCCGCGCCGCATCCTCAACATGACCGCCATCGCCGCTGTCGATGCGCAGATCCGCCAGCAGCTGGAGGAGGGGAGGAGCTGATCCTCTCCTCCTGCCCCGACGGGCGGGTACGGATCCCCACGGAAAACGTCGCACGGGTGTCGGAAATTTCCGACACCCACGGGCGCCTTTTGGATATAGAACTCTCCAGGCGTTGAGGCATCTTCCCGGATGCGCCATGAGGGCGCATCTGACTTCAAGGAGGAATGTCATGAGGGAACTCAATCCATCCGAGCTGCGTGAGGTGCAGGGTGGTGTGCGGGCGCTTGCCGCCGTCGGCGCGGTACTCGCGTGGGCGCATGCCAACAGGGGCTCGCTGCACACGATCTGGAAGGCCGCCAGGGCCGAGAACGCGCGGCTCAATGCCGCACACCAGCAACACTAGGAGGCGGCAGTCATGAGTCTTCGGACCTTGTCCCTCCAGGAGCTGACCCTGGTCTCGGGTGGTTCGGCGGATGCCGAAGCGGACGAGGATGTCGGCAAGGCATTGGCCCGGATCTACCACGGCCTGACCTCTGCCGAGTCCCGTATCGGCAGGGTGATCTTTGGACCGCCCGGGGCGATCTATGGCGCGTTCTACCATTACCGTCGCCAGCTTCACTGAAGTAACCGGTCCGGCCCCCACCAGGGGCCGGACCATCCGGATGGAGCAGAAGCATGAAAATGAAGAACAGCCACTGGTGGGCACTGATCCTGGTTGGCGCATTCCTCTACTCCTGGCACAACCGAGCAAGCTTCATCGCGATTGCCAAGACGGCTTACGAGACCAATGCCGAGCTTTCCAGGGCATGTGGGCAGTAAGTGCGAGGTGGTGGTCAACGGGCGTCTGCTCTTTCTCTGCGCGGCAGTTCGTGACCTGCAATAGAGCCGCATTGTCTTCCCAGCTGAAGGCAAGCCCAGTTGGCGACTTAGGGGCTTCTCTGATGCTGTTGTATCGGCTGCCACTCAGTGGCGATGTCAGTCGTTTCTGAGGAGCACGAAGGATGTGTGCTGATTGCGTATCTGCCAGTAAGGTGCGATATCCCACTTGCCGGCGTCGCCGGCGGATGGGGCAGGCAGCTCCATCCCACCAGTCAAAGGAGTGACACCAATGCACACGCTATCGATGCAGGACTGCTTCCGCGTTTCAGGAGGTGAGCCGAAAGAGCTGTATTGCTCTGCCACGGTAGGAACGAATGGCGCCTCGGTTACCTGCGGTGGCTACACCTCGACGTGGGGAACGGCGGCGAGGGCGACGTATGCGTTCCTTGCGGCCAGTCCGTTCACTGTGCCCGGCATCATCGAGCGGGCCAGGGCCTACTTCCAGTTCTAGGCCGATCTTCGCGGTGAAGGGCCCCATGCTCTTCACCGCACTCCTGGGAGCGACGCGTGGCCGGATATCGCAATTCCGCCCAGGACTATCTGGTGGCAGGTGTTCTCGCCACTCTCGCCGGGGGAGGGCTGTGGTGGGCAGGAGAGCGGCTCGGCGTCGTGGGGGCCAAGCCCATCGCAGAGGCGCTCGTCGCGGCCATGCTTCTCTGGTTCTATCCCGACCGATATGGCCGTCCATGGACACCGGTCCTGGGAGTGGTTCTCGTCCTCTGCGCAGCGGGTCTGGTGGCCATCTGGGTTGGTGTCTTTGCCTGGGGCAATACCCGCTTCCTCGATCTGGCGAAAGTTGACCGTGCAGCCATCGTCGTCACTCTGTCGACCGTGTTGGTTACTGCGCCGATTTACGAAGAGAAGGTCGTACGTGAGCTGCTTCTGCGTGGTCTGTCCAAGACGCTCAATCCGGTGCTGGCATCCGTATTCGTGTCGGTAGCGTTCGCACTAGTCCACGACGGTTTCCTCTGGGCATTCATCTTCTCGATGGTGCTCTGCTTCCTGGCACTGAAGTGGAACTTCAGCACCATGCAGAGGGCAGTCGTGCATGGACTGGTGAATCTGTTGATATCGCTCTGGTACGTAACACGCGGCTACGGATTCTTTGCCTGAGGCGCGAGAGCCGCCAAGGTGAGTTGGGCGGTTGCGTTTGTCAGGAAAGTCTCATCCTTCTTTCAGGATGCTGGCGTTGATTTTGCGACCTTCATAGGCAAGTCTTTTCGCGGGGTGGAATGGATCTGCCCCGATCTGATCAAGGAGGATCTATGCGTGAACTGATGACCTATGAGCTGTGCTCTGTCGCTGGTGGCAACGGAAATTCTGCTGCGCGGGACGCGGCCCTGAAGCAGTGCGAGGGTTTGCCTGATAACACGGGTGTGAGCTTCACCATCGAGGTCTCCGCCAATGTTGGCGGCAAGTTCAACGGAATCGGTGGTGAGGCCAAGACCACGCAAACCGTCAACATCAACACGACCTGTGGCGACCTGCGCGCTGCGGAGAGCGGTAAGAGCTGATGGGCACGTGGGCGCGTACGTTGTGCGCGCCCACGTTTGAATCTCTTCGGGGGTAGTTATGCTGGATTTTCCACCACCCATGGCCGAGGTCGTCATTGACGCGGATGCATGGCAGCACGCTTCCCGGATTCGGTGGCCATCGAGCGAACAGGCCGTCGTCGTCTACGAGGGCACAACGGATGCGGATTCCGAGCTGCTCCGGGTGGACGCCGAGCGCCATGAGTTCAGGTTCGCGCAGGTCGGAGACCGGCTGGTGGCAGTCATGGGCTTGTGGCCTGGCGTGAACGGCGGGGACAGGGCCAGGGAGTTCCTCGCAGCGCATGAATCGTTCCATATTGCTGCCCAGTTCTATGGCGGAAGGATTCCGCTGGCCTACCTGGAAGTCGATCCGATCCTCGTGCGGGCCTATGCGGAAGGCCGCGCGTTCGACGGGTTCTATGACGCCATCGACACCATGCACGCCGAGGTCGCGCGCGGTGCCGAAGACGTGGACTGCAGTGCGCTGGAGGAGACATACGCTGCGCTCGAAGAGGGCGCCCGTACCTATCTCAATTACAAGATCTTCTGGGAGTGGCCGGCGGAGTTCTATTCGTACTCCGTCACCTTCGCGGGGCGTCTCGGGGAGTACGAGGCGTTCCGCGCCAGGTTGTTCCCCGACGACACCGGCTACCGCCTCTTCACTGCGGGGGTCAAGGTTGCCCGGATGCTCGAGGCGAAGCTGCCGCGCGCCGAGTGGCAGGCCCAGGTGGCCGACGGCAGGTCGATGCTGGCGGTGCTGGCCGCCACCTACCAATGCAGGCTTGTCCTCGACGAAGGGCCTGCGGTGACGGTCGTGCGGGTCGGGATACCCTGACTGCCGCCGCGGGGGCAATCCCGCCGGCGGTCCAGCCTTCGGTGGTCAGGACGCGGTGGTGGCCACCTTCGCCACCAGCTTGCGCTGTACCGCGTCCAGGTACTCGTCGGCTTCCTCCACCGAGGTGAATACGTCCTTCAGGGGGACGGACTTCACCACGTCGAAGACCTTCTGCACCTGCGGCTGCGGATTGACCAGCAGCACGCGGCGACGACGCGCGGCCGAGGTGCGGCGGGCACGGTAGAGCGAGCGGATGCCCGCGCTGCTGATGTAGTTGAGGCCTTCCAGGTCCAGCACCAGCGACGAGACGCGCTCGTCATCCAGCAGGGGGTCAAGCGCCTGGTCCAGTTCCGGGTAACTGCGGGTATCCAGTCGGCCGCTTACCGCGACCCGCTGGATGCCGTTCTGCGGGGGAGCGGGTTCGATCCTGAGTTGACTCATGGCAAACGATCTCCAGACCCACGCGTACTGCCTGCGTGGCGGTGCCGGGGGAGCACCATGCCGGATCGTACGGTGGAGATTGCAAAAAGGGCGTGTAGCCGGCGGGCGTTCCTGTCCAGGGCACCGGCGACGCAAGCTGGTCGATGGCGCGCGAGGGCGTCGGCCGCACCTATGGGGGTGGAACAGGCAGCCGGTTGCTCCTGTCTTCCGATCCAAATGGGCCTCGTAGCGCCGCGCTGGCATAGGAGTTCGCTGAAACAGTCAGCGGGAAGTCCTCCGGCGGCCCGGCTCCGTGCGGCAGCTGTCCGGGTGCGCGGAGGCGGCGCAGGGCGCCGTGGCCTGCGAGGGATGCGGTGGCAGCGGGTTCCGAATGGACGCGCGGAAGCGGCCAGTGCGGATACCGCCGAGCACCTCCACATCTGCCGGCGGTGCCTGTTCGAGGCGCCTGTGCCCCCGGCCGTGTCGCGACAATCCGTTGCGTGTCCGGCACGCCCATGGCCACTTGTATTGGTTGCATGAGATACCAACCCCTCGCCCGCATCCAAATCCGGCAAACATCAGGTGCTTACGCGATCCCGCACTGCAGCATTGAAAGAGCGTGGCAGGCGCGTGCCACCGCAAGCACATACGCCCCCGTAGCGAAGCGGTCGAAGGCACCCGTGCGTTAAACTCCGTGGTCCACAAGAACAACGTCACGCCGCGTCCCCACGCGCGGCAATGGGAGTGATATGAACTGGCTGAACGATGTGCTTCAGAACGATCCGGATCCGGTAGAGACCCGGGAATGGATCGAATCGCTCAAGGCGGTCATCGACCGTGATGGCCCGGAGCGGGCGCATGCCCTGCTGGAGGACATGGTCGAGCTGACCCGCCGGTCCGGCGCGTTCCTGCCGTTCTCCCCCACCACCGAATACGTCAACACCATCCCGCCGCACCAGGAGGCCAAGAGCCCCGGCAACGCGGAGCTGGAGTGGCGCATCCGCTCGATCATCCGCTGGAACGCGATGGCCACCGTTGTCCGGGCCAACCGCAAGCCCGGCGACCTGGGCGGCCACATCGCCTCCTTCGCCTCGGCGGCCACCCTGTACGACGTGGGCTTCAACCACTTCTGGCGCGCCCCGTCCGACCAGCACCCCGGCGACCTGCTCTACATCCAGGGCCACAGCGCCCCGGGCATCTACGCCCGCTCCTTCCTGGAAGGCCGCATCAACGAGAGCCAGCTGGACAACTTCCGCATGGAAGTCGACGGCCGCGGCATCTCGTCCTACCCGCACCCCTGGCTGATGCCGGACTACTGGCAGACCCCGACCGTGTCCATGGGCCTGGGCCCGCTGGCCGCGATCTACCAGGCGCAGTTCATGAAGTACCTGGAGCACCGCGGCCTGATCGAGCCGTCCGACCGCAAGGTCTGGTGCTTCCTGGGCGACGGCGAGACCGACGAGCCGGAAAGCCTGGGCGCCATCGCCCTGGCCGGTCGCGAGGGCCTGGACAACCTGGTGTTCGTGGTCAACTGCAACCTGCAGCGCCTGGACGGCCCGGTGCGCGGCAACGGCAAGATCATCCAGGAGCTGGAAGGCGTGTTCCGCGGCGGCGGCTGGAACGTGATCAAGCTGCTGTGGGGCTCGTACTGGGATCCGCTCCTTGCCAAGGACACCAACGGCGTCCTGCGCAAGCTGATGATGGAAACCGTCGACGGCGAGTACCAGAACTGCAAGGCCTTCGGCGGCGCGTATACCCGCGAGCACTTCTTCGGCAAATACCCGGAGACGGCCGCCATGGTCGCGGCGCTGTCGGACGAGGACATCTGGCGCCTGAACCGCGGCGGCCACGACCCGCACAAGGTCTACGCCGCCTACCACGCCGCGGTGAACACCAAGGGCATGCCGACCGTGATCCTGGCCAAGACGGTCAAGGGCTACGGCATGGGCTCGGCGGGCGAGTCGCTCAACCCGACCCACCAGACCAAGAAGCTGGACGACGACGCCGTGCGCGCGTTCCGCGACCGCTTCAACATCCCGATCAGCGACAAGCAGCTGGCCGAGGCCGAGCAGATCCCGTTCTACCACCCCGGCGAGGACTCGCCGGAAGTGCAGTACCTCAAGGAGCGTCGCGCCGCGCTGGGCGGCTACCTGCCGCAGCGCCGCCGCAAGGCCAGCAAGTCCTTCGCCGTGCCCGGCCTGGACAAGTACGAGCGCCTGCTCAAGGCCAGCGGCGACCGCAGCTACTCCACCACCATGGCCTTCGTGCAGACGCTGAACATCGCCCTGCGCGACAAGGAAGTCGGTCCGCGCCTGGTGCCGATCGTGGCCGACGAGGCCCGTACCTTCGGCATGGAAGGCCTGTTCCGCCAGATCGGCATCTATGCGCCGTTCGGCCAGAAGTACAAGCCGGTCGACTCCGACCAGCTGATGTACTACCGCGAGGACCAGACCGGCCAGGTGCTGCAGCAGGGCATCAGCGAGCCGGGCGCGATCGCGTCGTGGATGGCCGCCGGCACCAGCTACTCGGTGTCCGACGTGCCGATGCTGCCGTTCTACATCTACTACTCGATGTTCGGCTTCCAGCGCGTGGGCGACATCGCCTGGCAGGCCGCCGACATGCGTACCCGCGGCTTCCTGCTCGGCGGCACCGCCGGCCGCACCACGCTCAACGGCGAGGGCCTGCAGCACGAGGACGGCCACAGCCACCTGCTGGCCGGCGCCATCCCGAACGTGCGCAGCTACGACCCGACCTTCGGCTACGAGGTGACGGTGATCATCCAGTACGGCATGAAGGCCATGCTGGAGGACCAGATCGACGAGTACTACTACGTCACCCTGATGAACGAGAACTACACCCATCCGGAAATGCCGGAGGGTGCGGCCGAGGGCATCATCAAGGGCATGTACCTGCTGAAGGACGCCGGCAAGCCCAAGAAGAACGAGCTGCGCGTGCAGCTGATGGGCTCGGGCACCATCCTGCGCGAGGCCATCGCCGCCGCCGAGCTGCTGGACAAGGACTTCGGCGTCACCTCGGACATCTGGTCCTGCACCAGCTTCAACGAGCTGCGCAAGGAGGGCTTCGACGCCGAGCGCTGGAACCGCCTGCATCCGGAAGCCGAGCAGCGCAAGCCGTACGTCACCCAGCTGCTGGAAGGCCGCCAGGGCCCGGCGATCGCCGCCACCGACTACGTGCGCACCTTCGCCGACCAGATCCGCGCCTTCGTGCCGATGCACTACACCGTGCTGGGCACCGACGGCTTCGGCCGCTCCGACACCCGCGCCAACCTGCGCCGCTTCTTCGAGGTGGACCGCTACTACATCGCCCACGCGGCGATCGCGGCCCTCGCCAAGGACGGCAAGATGACTGGCAAGGACGTGGCCAGGGCGATCAAGCTGTACAAGATCGACCCGGAGAAGGCGAATCCTGTTGGGGTTTGATCTGTAGCGGTAGTTAGAACGGAAAAGGCGGCCTCATGGCCGCCTTTTTCTCTTTGGAGCGAAGCCGACGTCCCCCCATCTTTGAGTAGCAGGTCGATTTGGAGTCCAATCCCCAACCAGACGGAGATTGGACGTGAAGAAGCGCTTTTCCGAAGAGCAGATCATCGGCTTCCTGCGTGAAGCCGAAGCTGG